>JANMCC010000383.1:0-12981 GCA_031360885.1 Burkholderiales bacterium
GTCTTCAGCCCCGGCGCGTGGCGCGCCCATTCGTCGTGGCCGAAGTAGCTGTGCGTCGCGCCCGCGGCGACGATCAGGTGGTCCCAGGCGATCTTCTCGCCGCCGTCGAGCGTGGCGCTGCGGCCGGCGACGTCGATCGCCCGCACCTCGGCCTTCAGGATCGTCAGGTTGCCGCGCTTCATCTGCGGCCTGAGCACGTGGCGGATCGGCGCGCTCACCGCCGGCGCGCTCAGCCCGGCGGTCGCCACCTGGTAGAGCAGCGGCTGGAAGAGGTGGTGGTTGGTCCGGTCGACGAGCGTGATCTCGACCTCGCCCTTCGACAACGCGCGCACCGCTTCGATCCCTCCGAAGCCGCAGCCGATCACGAGCACGTGCGGCCGCGTCATCGCGCCGGCTCCGCGCCGAGCGGCGCCACCGGATCGATCAGGCGCTCGGCGACCATGTGGATGTGGGTGCGCAGCGAGTACAGCTCGTCGGCATAGCTGAGCGGCACCGTCACCAGCGCGACCCGTTTCTCCATCGCCTCGAGCTCGTGCAGCAGCTCCTCGTTCGGCCGCCGGCCGATCGCCTCCTCGACCTCGCGCAGCTGCCGGTACCAGCGGAAGACGCGCGAGCGGATGCGAAAGGTGTAGAGCGGCGGCAGCACGCGCGAGAGCGGCAGCAGCACCGCGACGATGGTGAGGATCGCCGGCCACATGCGGTCGACGAGGTTCGCCAGCCAGAACGGCAGGTAGTGCTGCAGCACCGGCACGCCGCCGGCATAGAAGCGCTGCGCTTCCTTGGCGAGCGGCCGCTCGGTGTTGCGCGGGTTCGGGAAGTCGCCCTTTTTCTGGAACCAGCCGGCCCCGCCATGCACCTGCTGCGCCGCCTGCACGAACAGCTGGATCAGCGCCGGGTGTGTGCCCTTCCTCGCGACCAGCGTCGCCGTCGGCGCGACGAGACGCACGTCGGCGGCCGGCAGGTCCTTCGCCAGGTCGACCACGCCGCGCGGCAGCGTCACCGCGCTGAGGAAGGGGAAGCGCCGCGCATACGCCTCCGACTGGGCGAAGTCGAACAGCCGGATCCCGGGCGTCTGCAACAGCATCTGCACCATCAGCGATTCCGGCGCGGAGGCGAACACGAGGGCGTCGGTGCTGCCGTCGAGCAGGCCGACGACCGCGGGCGTCTGAGCCTCCCGCTGCAGCGCGAGCGTCGAGCGGTCGATCTGGTTCGCGTCGATCAGCCGTGCCATCAGGTTGGGCACACCGCTGCCCGGCGCGCCGATGTTGACCCGCCAGCCGGCGAGCTGCCCCAGGCTCTTCAGCTCGGGCGCCTTGAGCAGCCGCTCGGCCGAGTCGGCGCGATAGAACAGCCAGACCGGCTCGTAGAAAAGGCTGCCGAGCGAGACCAGGTCGTCGGCTCCGGCGTCGTCGGCGCTCGGCGGGCGCTCGACGTCGGCGCCGCCCTGGACGAAGGCAATGTCGACCTCGCCGCCGGGCTCGCGCAGCAGGGCGATGTTCTCGGCCGCGCCGGCGGTCGGCTTCAGTCGCACCTCGACCCCGTTCTCCTTCAGGATCTGCGCGTAGCGCTTGCCGAACTCGGCGTACGCGCCCTGGCTCTGGCCGGTGGCCAGGGTCACCGACTTCGGCGGTGTCGGATCGAGCAGCCAGTAGGCGAAGGCGAGCAGGCCGACCGCGAGCAGCACGAACGGCACCGCCGTGAGGAACAGCTCGCGGAGCGAGAGCAGGGTTTCGCGGAAGCTTTCGCGCATGCCGACATTGTCCCTTTCCCGGCGCCGACGAACCGCCGCGCTATCCTGCGCCGCCTATGCGCCTTCTCCTCGTCGAAGACGACCGCATGATCGGCGAGAGCCTGCAGCGCGCGCTTCGCCTCGAAGGCTACGCGGTCGACTGGGTGCGCGACGCCGCCGCCGCCGACGCCACCCTGGCGAGCGAGCGCTTCGACCTGGTCCTGCTCGACCTCGGCCTGCCGGCCGGCGCCGGCACCGGGGCGCCGCATGCCGACGGCCTCTCGCTGCTGCGCGCCGCCCGCGCCCGCAAGGACGCCACGCCGGTGATCGTGCTCACCGCCCGCGACGCGCGGGGCGACCGGGTCGCGGGCCTCGACGCCGGCGCCGACGACTACCTGGTCAAGCCGTTCGAGCTCGACGAGCTGAACGCGCGCATCCGCGCCGTGCTGCGCCGCCACGCCGGCCGGGCCGAGCCGCTGCTCTCCGCGGGCGGCGTGACGCTCGACCCGGCCACCCGCCAGGTCACCCGCGACGGCGCACCGGTCACGCTCTCGGCGCGCGAGTTCGCGGTGCTCGAGGCGCTGCTCGCCAAGCCCGGGGCGGTGCTGTCGCGGGCCCAGCTCGAGGATCGCCTCTACGGCTGGGGCGAGGAGATCGAAAGCAACGCCGTCACCGTCTACGTGCACCAGCTGCGCAGGAAGCTCGGACCCGACTTCATCCGCAACGTGCGCGGCGTCGGCTACTTCATCGACGCGAAGCCCTCGCCGTGACCTCCATCCGCGTCCGCCTGCTGGCCTCGCTGCTCGGCCTCCTGGCGCTGGCGGCGCTGCTGATGGGCGCGGTGACCTACCGCAACGTGCTCGGCGAGACCGAGGCGATCTTCGACTACCAGCTGCAGCAGATGGCGCTGTCGCTGCGCGACCAGGGCGAGATCAGCGCCGCCCAGGCCGACAGCATCGCCGACGCTCAGCTCGACTTCGTGGTCCAGATCTGGACCGTCGACGGCCGCAGCATCTATGCCACCCGACCGCACCCGTCGCTGCCGGCGCGGGCGCTGCTCGGCCTGGCGACGCTGCAGGTCGAGGGCCGCGCCTGGCGCACGTACAGCGTCGCCACGCGCGAGCGCGTGATCCAGGTCGCGCAGCCGGTCGAGATCCGCCAGCGGCTGGCGGCCCGCGCCGCCTGGCGCAGCGTGCTGCCGCTGCTGCTGATGGCGCCGCTGGCCGCGCTCGTGATCTGGTGGCTGGCGGCGAGGAACCTGGCGCCGCTGGCCCGCCTCGCCGGCGAGCTGCGCTCGCGCGACGCGCAATCGCTCGCGCCGCTCGCCAGCGGCGACCTGCCCGACGAGCTGGCACCGCTGGCGCTCTCGCTGAACGCGCTGCTCGAGCGGCTGCGCCTCTCGCTCGATGCGCAGCGCGACTTCGTGGCCGACGCGGCGCACGAGCTGCGCTCGCCGCTCACCGCGCTGAAGATCCAGCTCGAGCTGCTGCGCCGCGCCGATGCCGCCGCCGAGCGGGAGGCGGCACGTGAAGGCATCGCCGCCGGCATCGAGCGCGCATCGCGGCTGGTCGAGCAGCTGCTGGCGCTGGCTCGCACCGAGCCGGGCGCGGCCGCGCCGACGCGCGAGCGGGTCGACCTGGCCGAGGTCGCGCGCCGCATGGTGGCCGAGACCGTGCCCTTCGCCGCGGCGCGCGGCATCGAGTTCGAGCTGAGCGCACCCGAGCCGGCGTTCGTCGTCGGCGATCCGGTGGCGCTCGGCCTGCTCGTGCGCAACCTCGCCGACAACGCCGCCCGCTACTCGCCGGCGGACTCGCGGGTCGAGGTCGGCGTCGGCGTCGAGGGCGGGGCAGTGACGCTCCGCGTCGACGACGCCGGCCCGGGCATCCCCGAGGCCGAGCGGCAGCGCGTGTTCGATCGCTTCTACCGCCGCGCCGAAGGCGGCGAGTCGGGCTCGGGCCTCGGCCTGGCGATCGTGCAGAGCGTCGCCCGCGCGCACGGCGCCGAGGTGACGCTCGAGCGTTCGGCGCGCGGCGGTCTGCGCGCCGTGGTCCGCTTCGCCCCGGCCGGCGCCGGCGCGCCTTAATCCCCGCCTCATCGATTCCTAACGGGGCGCTAACCCCCGCGCCCTATCTTCAGCGGCAAGGCGGAATCCTCCGCCAGCCCCTGAGCTGGAGATCCCATGAACCTCAAACCCTTGAGTGCGGCGCTGGTCGGCGCCGGCATCGCCGTCGTCGGCACCGCCGGCGCGATCGATCTTCCGAAATGGCTGAAGGGCGACACCCAGGTCGCCGCCGCGCCGCAGCAGCTGGCGCCGCCGGAGAAAGTGGTGCCGCCGGCGCCGCTCGCCGCCGTTCCCGGACAGACGCCGAACTATCGCGCCATCGTCAAGCAGTCGGCGCCGGCCGTCGTCGGCATCAACGTCGAGGGCACGCACAAGGTCAGCGCCGAGGATCAGGGCGGCCTGCCCGAAGGCATGGACGCCGATCCGTTCTTCAGGTTCTTCCGCGGCATGCCGGGCATGCAGCCGCGGGGCCGGCAGAGCCCCTCGACACCGTTCAAGGGCATGGGCTCGGGCTTCATCATCAGCTCCGACGGCCTGGTGCTGACCAACGCCCACGTCGTGCGCGAAGCCAAGGACGTGACCGTCAAGCTGAGCGACCGGCGCGAATTCACCGCCAGGGTGCTCGGCTTCGACACCGCCACCGACATCGCGGTGCTGCGCATCGACGCCAAGGACCTGCCGGTGGTGCGCCTCGGCGACCCGAAGAGCCTCGAGGTCGGCGACCCGGTGCTCGCGATCGGCGCACCCTACGGGCTCGAGCAGACCGCGACGCAGGGCATCGTCAGCGCCAAGGGCCGCTCGCTGCCCGGTGACGCGGTCGTGCCCTTCATCCAGACCGACGCCGCGGTCAACCCCGGCAACTCGGGCGGCCCCCTGTTCGACGGCAGCGGCTCGGTGGTCGGCATCAACGCGCAGATCTACTCGCGCAGCGGCGGCTTCCAGGGCCTCTCGTTCGCGATTCCGATCGATGTCGCGCTGAAGGTGAAGAACCAGATCGTCGCCACCGGCAAGGCCACGCACGGCCGGCTCGGCGTGACGGTGCAGGACCTGAACCAGTCGCTCGCCGATTCGTTCGGCATGAAGCGGGTCGAGGGCGCACTGGTCTCGAACGTCGCCCCGGGCAGCGCCGCGGCCGACGCCGGCCTGAAGTCGGGCGATGTCATCACCGAGGTCAACGGCGAGCCGGTCGTGCGCTCGGGCAGCTTGTCGAGCCTGATCGGCCTCTCGGCCCCGGGCGAGCGGGTCAGGCTCAAGGTCTGGCGCGACCACGGCGAGCGCACGATCGAAGCGAAGCTCGGCGGCGCCGAGGACACCGAGAAGAAGGTTGCCGACGCCGGCGCTTCGGCCGAGGGCGGCCAGCTCGGCCTGACGCTGCGCCCGCTGACGCGCGACGAGAAGCGCGAGGCCAGGCTCGACGCCGGCCTCGTCGTCGAGGACGTCGGCGGCGCCGCGGAGCGGGCCGGCATCGAACCCGGCGACGTGCTGCTGGCGATCAATGGCAAGACGGTGCAGTCGATCGAGCAGGTGAAGAGCGTGCTCGCCGGCAAGCCGAAGAGCGTGGCGCTGCTGGTGCAGCGCGACGGCGAGAAGATCTTCGTGCCGGTGAAAACGGGCTGAGCGATGCCGGGCGTCGCGCCGGGGCGACGCTCTTGACCTGGTTTTCGCGCGGACACCGGTTGCGACTCGCGCCGGTGTCCGTTGCGGCGTTAAGCTCCCCGGGTTTCCGCGAGGGAGTGCGCCATGAGATCCAGCTCCGTCCGTTCGTTCGCCGCGCTCGTGCTGGCCTTGTCGACGCTGACCGGGGCCGAGGCCGCTTCCGAGGTGCGCGTGCTGCTCGGCGTCGACCCGGCCGATTCGTCTGGCGACGTGCTGCTCAGCGCCTCGCTCGCGCCCTCGCAATCGCTTACCCGGGCGACCGGCGCGCGCACCACGATCACCCAGACCTCGAGCATGGCCGAGGTGATGCGCGCCAGCCGCACGGTCGAGAACGAGATCATCATCGCCCCGGCGCACGTCACCGCCTCGGCGATCCTGCACGCCTACCAGCTGCTCGCCACCAGCGGCCAGGAGCAGACCTACGTGCTGGTGGCGACGAACAGCATCGATTCGGTCGACAAGCTGGTCGGCAAGCGGATCTACATGCCGCAGCAGGACTCGCTGCGCAGCTACGTCGCCAAGGGCCTGCTGACCGAGTCGGGCGTCAGGCTCGCGCAGTTCTCCAAGGTCACCTACGGCAACACCAGCGGCGGCGGCCTGGTCGCGCTCGGCTTCGGGATGGCCGACGTGACCGTGGCCGACGAGGCGCAGGCCAAGGAATGGATCGCCGCGCATCCCGGGCAGGGCCGGATCCTGAAGACGACCCGGCCGGTGCCCGGCGGCATGAGCATGGTCGTGCGCAAGGACTTCTGCGCCACCGACTGCGCCCGCCTCGGAGACTGGGTGAACTCGAGCGAGGGCTCGATCCCGGGCGTGGGGCGTTTTCGCCTCGCCTCCGCCGACGCCGGCAAGCAGTTCACCTACGTCGCCTCGCTCGGCATCACCACGCCCGACACGCTGAAGGGCGTCACCCGGGTGAGCGCCGAAGAAGTCGTCGAGCTCGCCAGGCAAGGCGCGACCGTCGTCGACACGCGCAGCCAGAAGGAATACGACAGCGAGCACGTGCGCGGCGCGGTGCTCGCCTCGTACCTCGAGAAGAGCCTGAAGGAAGTCGACTTCGACTCTGCCAAGGACGACTTCTCGGCGCTGAAGAACGTGCCCAAGGACAAGCCCGTGGTCTTCTTCTGCAACGGCCCCGAGTGCTGGAAGTCGTACAAGGCGTCGCGCGCCGCGGCCGCCGCCGGCTACGCGAAGATCTTCTGGTTCCGCGGCGGCATGCCCGAGTGGCGGGAAAAGCACCTGCCGGTCGACGGCAACGCCGGTGCCGCGCTGGCGAAGATTCCGCCGCTGCAAAAGCCCGCCGGCAAAGCGGTTGTCGCCGCCCGCTGAGGCCGCCGGAGTGCTGCGGCGCCGGGCCGCTCAGTCGCGCCGCAGGTCGACGACGCGCTCGGCCTGCTCGCTCTCGAGCCAGAGCCGGCCGTGGATGCGCTGGTCGCTGATGTCGACCACGCCGCGGAACACGCCTTCGTCGATCTTCTCGCCGTTCGGCCCCGGCGAAGCGATGCGCACGGGAATGACGATGCGGCGCATGCCCAGGGTCGGGTCGATGCGTCGGGCGCGCTCGGCCTCGGCCTTCGTCGGCGTGGCGGAGGCGGCGTCGGCGCTGGCCGCCGCGGCAGCGCTCGCCGGCCTGGTCGCGGTCTCGCCTTCGTCGATGAACTCGCCCTCGCCGCGGTAGACCACCTGCTTCAGCTCGCCGCCGGTGCGCTCCTTCCAGGCATCGCGCACCGGCTCCCACTGCGGGTCGTTCTCGATGCCGAGGGTGCTCGAGAGGCCGACGCTGCGGTTCTTCTGCGCCAGCGTCACCAGCATCAGGCCGCCTTCGCGCGAGGTCGGCGCGCCGCGCAGGCCGATGCGGCCGTGCCAGACGCCGGTGAGGTTCGCCGCCCGGCGCTGCTGCCAGCGCCAGACGCCCCAGCCGCCGACCAGCAGCGCCGCGACCGTGACCATGCCGAGCACGCCGCGGCGCCCGCCGTCGACGCCCGATCCGGGCTCGGATCCGCCCTCGTCGAGTGGCATCGGCGTCGTCGTCGGCCCGTGCTGAGGCAGCGGCGCCGGCATCGTTCCGGGTCGGGTGTTGGCGAGCGGGCGAACGCCGAGCGCGCGCAGGTCTTCGGCGACGCGGGCGATGTCGCCGGCCCACTCGGCCGCGCGCAACGGCCGCCGCGGCAGCCGCGAGGCGCGCTCGAAGGGCGCCGGCAGGTCCTCGGCCGCCGGCAGGGAGGCCATGCCGCCGACGAGCACCGGGCGCACCAGCGCGCCGGCGGCGAGGCCGGCGTCGAGCAGCGCGCGTACCGGGTCGTCGTTGCCGGCCTCGACGCCTTGATCCGGCGCGTCGGCGTCGGCGAGCGTCGCGCTCAGGTCCGACGACACCAGCAGCAGGAGGATGGGCACGGCCCCGGCGGTGCCGGCGAGCGCCTCGCGCCAGTGCTCGCCGGACGGCCCGTCGGCATCGAGGCGGGCCACTTGGCCGTCGCCGAACAGGGCGTCCAGCTCCTCGGCCATCGCGGCGGCCAGGCCGGCGCCGTCACCCCGGCGATGACTGACGAACACGCGCGCGCTCATTCCCGGACCTCCTTGCTCCGCTCTTCGGGTTCGCCCTGGGGGCGGCCTGGCGGGCTCGTTCGGCGGCGAGTCTCGCCGACCGGGACCGGCGAGACAAGCGGTTTGCCCCAATGAATACCCGGGCGGCTTGATGCACAGTTGTTTACTTGCCGCAGTGGGGAGATCGCAGGTGAACGAACGCAAATCGGTGCTGGTGATCGGCGCCGGCGACTCGACCGGCGGCGCGATCGCCCGGCGCTTCGCCCGCGAAGGCTTCGTCGCCTGCGTCACCCGGCGCACCGCCGACAAGCTCGAGCCCCTGGTCGCGGCGATCCGCGGCGCCGGCGGCGAGGCGCACGGCTTCGCCTCCGACGCGCGCAAGGAAGTCGACATGGAGACGCTGGTCGCGTACGTCGATCGCGAGATCGCGCCGATCGAGGTCGCGGTCTTCAACGTCGGCGCCAACGTCCGCTTCTCCGTGACCGAGACGACCGAGCGGGTCTACCGCAAGGTCTGGGAGATGGGCGCGCTCGGCGGCTTCCTCATGGGCCGCGAGGTCGCCAAGGCGATGCTCGCGCGCGGCCACGGCACGATCGTCTTCACCGGCGCCACCGCCAGCCTGCGCGGTGGCGCCGGCTTTGCCGCCTTCGCCGGCGCCAAGCATGCGCTGCGCGCGCTGGCGCAGAGCATGGCGCGCGAGCTCGGGCCGCAGGGCATCCACGTCGCCCACGTCGTGATCGACGGCGCGATCGACACGCCGTTCATTGCCGAGAACTTTCCCGAGCGCTACGCGAAGAAGGCGGAAGGCGGGATCCTCAGCCCCGACGCGATCGCCGAGAACTACTGGACCCTGCACCGCCAGGCGAAGAGCGCCTGGACGCACGAGCTCGACCTGCGGCCGTGGACCGAGACCTGGTGAGGCGGCGATGAGCGACAGCAAGCGCCTCGAGTACTTCTTCGACTTCGGCAGCCCGACCTCGTACCTCGCCTGGACGCAGCTGCCGAAGGTCATCGCCGACAGCGGCGCCGAGATCGTCTGGCGGCCGATGCTGCTCGGCGGCGTGTTCAAGGCGACCGGCAACGCCAGCCCGGTGAGCGTGCCGGCCAAGGGCCGCTGGATGAACGCCGACATCGCCCGCTGGGCGGCGCGGTACGGCGTGCCGTTCCGCTTCAATCCGCACTTCCCGATCAACACGCTGACGCTGATGCGCGGCGCGACCGGCCTGCAGATGCACCGGCCGGAGGATTTCCAGCGCTACCTCGAGGTCGTCAGCAAGGCGATGTGGGAAGCCGGAGCCAACCTCGGCGATCCCGCGGCGCTGGCGGCGACCCTCGCCGCCGCCGGCTTCGAGGTCGACGCTTTCCTGGCGTTGGCCGGCGACCCCGAGGTCAAGGCCAGGCTGGTGGCGACGACCGAGGAGGCGGTGGCGCGCGGCGTGTTCGGCGCGCCCACCTTCTTCGTCGGCGACGCGATGTTCTTCGGCCAGGACCGGCTCGACTTCGTGCGCGAGGCGCTGGCGCGCTGACTCTGCGAAGCGCGCCGGCCGGCTCAGGCCGGGTGCAGCCGCTCGCTCACCAGCCGCTCGAAGGCCTCGATGTCGAAGGGCTTGACGAGAAACCCGTCGAAGCCGGTCGCCAGGGCGTGGCGCCGGTCTTCGGGCGTGCCGTAGCCGGTGACGGCCACCAGCAGCACCGGCGGCCGGGACGGCGCCGCGCGCACCCGCCGCGCCACCTCGTAGCCGTCGATGCCGGGCAGGCCGATGTCGACGATCGCGACCTGCGGCGATTCGCGGAGGATCGCGGCGACGCCGGCCTCGCCGTCGCCGACCGTGCTGACGGCGTGCCCGTTCAGGCCGAGCAGCAGCTGCATCAGCTCGCGGTTGTCGGCGTTGTCCTCGACGACGACGATGCGCAGCGGCGGCGAGGCCTCGGCCAGCAGCGGCGGCGGGGCGCCGGCGCGCTGCGTCGCGTTCGCCGCGGGCAGGCTGAGGCGGAAGGTCGCGCCCTGACGCAGGCCCGCGCTTTCGGCGCCGATGGTGCCGCCGTGCAGGCTGACCAGGCGCCGCACCACGGTCAGGCCGAGGCCGAGGCCGCCCTGCGCGCGCTCCAGCGTTCGCTCGCCCTGGGCGAAGACGTCGAAGATGCGCGGCAGCAGCTCGGCGGCGATGCCGCTGCCGTCGTCGGCGACGACCAGGGAGGCGGTGTCGTCGACGGTCGCCGTCTCGAGCCGGACGTTGCCGCCCGGGGGCGTGTACTTGCAGGCGTTGTCGAGCAGGTTGGAGACGATCTGCTCGAGCCGGGTCTCGTCGGCGAACACCCAGGCGGGGGCCAGGCTGGTCGCGATGTGCACGTGCATGCTGCGGCCGGCGTCCTGGAACGAACCGAGCACGTGGCGCACCACCTCGGCGAGGTCGACGACGCGCCGTTCGAGAACGATCTTCCCGGAGTTCAGGCGGGCGACGTCGAGCATGTCGTCGACCAGGTCGGTGAGGCGCCCGACCTGGCGCTCGATCACCTCGCGCGAGCGCTGGTGCGCCGCCGGCCGCGCCGCCGGCATGCCGAGCAGCGCCGAGGCCGACTTCATCGCGCTCAAGGGGTTGCGCAGCTCGTGGCCGAGCATCGCCAGGAATTCGTCCTTGGCGGCGTTCGATCGCTCGGCCTGGGCCCGCGCTTCGGCCTCGCGGGCGTAGGCGGCGTCGCGCTCGGCGTCGCGCGCGGCGAGCAGGGCGCTGGCCTGGCGCAAGGCCAGGCGAACCGTCTCGACTTCCTCGATCGGCAGCACCGCGTCGGGCGCGTCGCTCTGCGGCGTGGCGAGCTGGCGCGCCGCCAGCGAGAGAGCGGTGATCGCGCCGATGACGCGCGAGCCGATCCAGATCGCGAACAGGGCGACGGCGAGCGCGGCGGCGACGACGCCGGCGATCATGGCCACGGTCGAGTCGCGCAGCGATGCCTCGACCTCGTCGCGCGGCACGCCGGTGCCGAGCACCCAGCCGGCGGTGCGCGAGCGGCTGAACGCGATGTAGAAGCTCTGCCCCTCGAGCCCGCGGAGCTGCGACGCGCCCTCGTCCCGGTTCCTGATCTGGGCGAGGAAATCGGGGCCGGAGCGCTTGCCGACCGAGCGCTCGTTGTTGAGCGTGCGGGCGATGATGATGCCCTGCCGGTCGTTGAGGGTGAGGGTGGCGCGCTCGGAGATCGGGTAGCTGCGCAGGAACTCGAGCCAGCCGAGCTGTGTGATGCCGACGTAGATCGAGCCCTGGCTCGCTTCGGCACGCAGGATGGGCACCGAGACGTAGGTGACGAAGGTGTCGCCGCCGACGGCGTGCAGGTCGGAGAAGACCGGGCCGCGACCGTCCTCGGGCGTGGCGGCGGGCGGCGGGATCGGCGCCACGCCGGAGCGGGTGCGGTGGGCGAGCACCTTGCCGGCGGCGTCGCGCAGGCCGACCGTCGCCCATTCGGGGTTGGCCTGGAGCAGGCGGTCGAACCGTTCGACGAAGCGCGGCAGCATTTCCGGCGCGTCGAGGTCGCCCGAGCTGCTCAGGCCGCGCAGCAGGCGCGTGGTCGCGTCGAGCCGGGTGTCGAGCGCCAGCCGGAGCGCGCTCACCCGCTCCAGGTAGCGCTGCTCGTAGGCCTCGCGCTGCAGCGACCAGAGGCGCACCGTGGTCGCCGCGGCGAGAAGCGCGACCGGCACGACGACGGCGACGACGAGCAGGGCGAGCTGCGAGCGGATCTTCATGAGCGGCGACCGCGGCGCTTCACAGGTCGGTCCGCAGCTTCCAGATCTCCGGGAACAGCACCACGTCGAGCATCTTGCGCAGGTAGCTCACGCCGCTCGTGCCGCCGGTGCCGCGCTTGAAGCCGATCACGCGCTCGACCGTGGTGACGTGGCGGAAGCGCCAGAGCCTGAAGGTGTCCTCGAGGTCCGTCAGCTCCTCGCCGAGCTGGTAGAGGTCCCACCAGGCCTCGGGGTCGCGGTAGACGACGAGCCAGGCCTGCTCGACGCCCTCGTTCGGCTCGCGCGGCGCCGACCAGTCGCGCTCGAGCTGGTCGGCCGGCACCGCGAGGCCGCGCCGCGCCAGCAGGCGGATCGCCTCGTCGTAGAGCGAGGGTGCGGCGTGCGCCGCCTGCACCTGGGCGAGCAGGTCGGGTCGGTGCGCGTGCGGCTTCAGCATCGCCGCGTTCTTGTTGCCGAGCCGGAACTCGATCATCCGGTACTGCCAGCTCTGGAAGCCGCTGCTCGAGGCGAGCGAGGGGCGCATCGCCGAGTACTCGGGCGGCGTCATCGTCGCCAGCACGTCCCACGCGTGGACCAGCTGCTCCATGATCTTGCTCACCCGGGCGAGCATCTTGAAGGCACGCTGCAGCTGGTCGGCCGAGACCGCGGCGATCGCCGCCTCGAGCTCGTGCAGCAGCAGCTTCATCCAGAGCTCGCTGACCTGGTGCTGGACGATGAACAGCATCTCGTCGTGCGCGCCCGAGCGCGGCTGCTGCGCGCCGAGCACGGCGTCGAGATGGAGGTAGTCGCCGTAGCTCATGTCACGGCTGAAGTCGACCTTGGCCGAGGCCGGGTCGTCGCTCGGCGGCGGGGCTGTCGGCTCGGTCATCAGGTGACCGCCGCGCGCTGCGCGAAGCGCGCCTCGCGCCAGCTCTCGCCGGCGAGCACCTCGGCCAGCACGGCGGCGGCGTCCCAGGCGTCGACGAAGCGGGTATAGAGCGGCGTGAAGCCGAAGCGCAGCAGGTGAGCCTCGCCGTTCTCCGGCTGGCCGGCGCGGAAATCGCCGACGACGCCGCGCTCGATCAGCGCCTGCATCACCGGATAGCCCTCGCCATGGGCGAAGCTCGCCTGGCTGCCGCGCTCGGCTGGCCCGCGCGGCGAGGCGAGCGTCAGCCCGAGCCCGGCGCAGGCGCTCTCGACGCGCTCGATGAAGAGGCTGGTGAGGACGATCGACTTGTCGCGCAGGGCCGCCATGCCGCCCAGGGCCTCGGCCTCGGC
>JANMCC010000142.1:0-3927 GCA_031360885.1 Burkholderiales bacterium
GGTCTGCAGGAGCTTGTCGCCCGGCACCACGGCCGAGCACAGGCCCCAGCGGTCGGCGGTGGCGGCGTCGAGATGGGTGCCGCGCAGGATCCAGTCGAGCGCCTTGCCGCGGCCGACGTGGCGCAGCAGCTTCTGCACGCCGCCGGCACCGGCGACCGCGCCGATCTTCGTCTCCGGCAGGCCGATCTTCGCGTTCTCGGCGAGGACGCGGAAGTCGCACGACAGCGCCAGCTCGCAGCCGCCACCGAGCGCGAAGCCGTTGACCGCGGCGATGGTCGGAAAGCTCAGCTCCTCGAGTCGATCGAACAGCACCGCGATGCGCGCGAAGTAGGGGTCGCGCGACGCGAACGGGTCGAAGATCGAGGCCTGCGGGCCGGAGAAGTAGCGCAGGTGCGCGCCGCAGCAGAACGCCCGCTCCTGCCCGGTGACGATCAGCGCGCGCGTGCTTTCGAGGTCGACGAGGTCGAGCGCCTGGTCGAACTCGGCCAGGAACTCGTGCGACAGCGTGTTCATCTGCGCCGGCCGGGTCAGCGTGATGCGGGCGACCGCGCGCTCGACCCAGTCGAGCGTCAGGGCGACACCGGTGAACGTCGGGCTGTCGGTGGGTGTGGGCATGTCGATCTCCGGGGATGGTCGCGCCGAGGATATGTCGCGGGCCCGGCCGCTGTCAAGAAAACCGTCCAACCGGTCAGTTACTATTGGCTACGCCTTGGACGCTTATTCTTATAGGTATAGGGTCCGGAGATCGGCCGACGAACTGACCGATCGTTCAGCACGTTGACCAGATAGGCTGAGTGTCCTAAGATAGCGCGGTCGACCCTGGGGCCGCCGAACGGAAGAGCGAGATGGATGTGTATGTGATGGGCGTGTCGATCCACCCCGCTGCCGACGTGATCGGCGACACGCGGCTCGAGGAAATGGCGTATCGCACCGCCCGCGCCGCGCTGGACGACGCCGGCGTCGCGCGCGCGCAGATCGACCATGTCACGCTCGCCGGCAGCGACGAGATCGATGCGCGCGGCATCACCAGCATGCTGCTGGCGGCGCCGTCCGGCGCGTACCTCAAGGACGAGATGCGCGTCACCGACTCCGGGCTGACGGGGCTGCACCTCGGCGCTATGCGCGCGGCCTCCGGCGACCTGCAGCTCGGCCTCGTGGTCAGCTGGAACCAGAGCTCGGTCGGCCCGCTGGAAGACATCGCGCGGATGCGCGCCGAGCCGTTCTACCTGCGCCCGATTGGCCTCAACTTCGCGATCGCCGAGGGCCTGTTCGCGAGCGCGCTGGCCGAGCGCCACGGCATCAGCGAGCGCGCCGCCGCCGAGCGCGTGCGCCTTCGCCTCGCGGCGGCGGCGAAGAACCCGCGGGCGGTGCGCCGCGCGATGCCCGATCTCGACGCGATCACCGGCTCGCCGCTGCTCGCCCACCCGCTGCGCAGCGCGCACCGCGCGCCGGTCACGGACGGCGCGGTCGCGATGGTGCTCGCCTCCGGCGACTGGGTCCGCGCCAACCCGGGCAAGCGCCCGCTGGCCCGTATCGCCGGCGCCGAGTGGGCGGTCGACCGCTACCAGCTCGACGCCGATCGGCTCGCCGGCCTCGACGTCTTCCGCGCGACGCTTGCCGGCGTGCTGAAGCGCGCCGGCCTGTCGGGCATCGACGCGCTCGACGTCGTCGAGCTCGAGGCGCAGAGCGCCTGGGCCGATGTCGCGCTGGTCGCCGCGATGAAGGCCGACAGCCGCGTCGCGGTCAATCCGTCGGGCGGGGCCTGGGCTCAGAACCCGTACTTCTGCACCGGCCTCGTCCACGCCGCCGAGGCGGTCCTGCAGGTCGCCGGCCGCGCCGGCGCCCACCAGGTGGCCCATGCGAAGCGCGCGCTGGCGCACGGCACCTCGGGCTTCGCCCAACAGACGCACGGCTTCGTCGTGATGGAAGGAATCGAGGCATGAACGCGCACAACGTCGCCGTCATCGGCGTCGGCCAGACCGCTTTCCGGTCGCGCTACGACGACAAGACCTACCCCGAGCTGGCCCAGGAAGCGGTCGTGCTGGCGCTCGCCGACGCGAAGCTCGAGCCCGGGCAGATCGATGCGGTCGTGTTCTCCATGGCGCCGACCACCTTCATGGGCGTGGCCGACGCCGACAAGTGGGCGGTCGACTACACCTGGGCGCGCGGCAAGCCCTTCATGCGCGTGCACACCGGCGGCGCGACCGGCGGCTCGGCGCTGCAGGCGGCGCATGCACACGTCGCGTCGGGCCAGTACGGCACCGTGCTGGTGGTCGGCGCCGACCGCATCACCGAGACGCCGGACGCGCAGTTCGTTCTGAACCTGATCTGGGATCCGTTCTACGAGCAGGACTTCGCGCTCAACACGGTGACGATGACGGCGGTCGCGACGCAGCGCTACATGCACCTGCACGGCACCACCGAGGAGCAGTACGCCAACGTCGTCGTGCGGGCGCGTCGCAACGCGCTCAAGAACCCCTCGGCGCACCTGAAGGGCGCGATCGACATCGACGCGGTGATGAAGTCGCCGCGCATATCGTGGCCCTACAAGCTTTTCGACATCTGCCCGCGCTCGGCCGGCGCGGCCGCGGTCGTGATCAGCAACGAAACGCTGGCGCGCGAGCGCTGCACGCGGCCCGCGTTCATCACCGGTACCTCGGGCGTCTCCAACACGGTCTTCATGGGCGACCGCATGGGCCCGTACGCCGACACCGATTTCGCCGACTTCGCCGAGCTGAAGCAGGCCGCGCGCGAGTGCTACCGGCAGGCCGGCATCAGCGACCCGATGCGCCAGATCCAGACTGTCGAGATCTACGACCCGTTCAGCTCGTTCCAGTTTCCGCAGCTCGAGTCGCTCGGCTTCTGCGAGAGCGGCAGCGCGCAGCGCCTGAGCGACGAAGGCGCGTTCGACATGGACGGCGCGCTCGCGGTCAACCCGTCGGGCGGCACGCTGTGCACGAATCCGATCGGCGTCACCGGCCTCGTGCGCGCCGCCGAGGCGGCGCGCCAGGTCATGGGCCGGGCCGGCGCGATGCAGGTGCCGAACGTACGCAACGCGCTCGCCACCGCGATCGGCGGCTCGACCCAATTCTTCACCGTCACGATGCTGAGCGACGAGCCGCGCCGCGCCGCCGCCTGAGAGGAACATTCATCATGAGCACGAAAACCGCGACCCCGACCCCCGCCCACCATATCGTCCACGGCGAGTGGCACGTCCGCTACAACTACCCGGTCGGCGAGGTCGGCGCGAAGTTCTTCGACGCGCTGAAGGAGAGGCGCATCGTCGCCACACGGTGCAGCGCCTCCGGCCTCACCTACCTGCCGCCGCGCGCCTACTGCGAGCGCAGCTTCGAGCGCTGCGACGGCTACGTCGACGCCGGCATGGAAGGCACGATCGAGGCGGCGACGATCGTCAGCGCGGCCTTCGACAACCTGCCGACGCCGCCCTATGCGATCGCCTTCGTGCGGCTCGACGGCGTCAGCACCGCGATGGTCAACTTCGTGCGCGGCATGGACCTCGGCGACGTGCCGGCGGCGGCGGCCAGGCTGAAGCCCGGCACCCGCGTCAAGGTCGAGTTCATCGCCAAGCCCCAGGGCAAGATCACCGACTTCCACTACGTGCTGGCATGAGGCCGTTGCCGGGGCTCTGCTCATGAGCACCATCGTCTCGCGCGTCGACCGTCACGCGCCCGCCTTCAAGGCCAACGCCGCGCACTACGACGCGCTTCTCGTCGAGCTTCGCGCCCGCCACGCGCACGCGCTGGCGGGCGGCGGCGCGCGCCTGGTGCAGCGCCACCACGAGCGCAACAAGATGCTGGCGCGCGAGCGCATCGACCTGCTGCTCGACCCGCTCTCGCCCTTCCTCGAGCTGTCGCCGCTCGCCGCCTGGGGCCTCTACGACAACGCGGTGCCGTCGGCCGGCATCGT
>JANMCC010000003.1:0-8234 GCA_031360885.1 Burkholderiales bacterium
GCTGATCTTCACCTACATGTGGGCGGGCCCGCACCACCTGCACTACACCGCCCTGCCCGACTGGGCGCAGTCGGTGGGCATGGTGTTCTCGCTGGTCCTGCTCGCGCCGAGCTGGGGCGGAATGATCAACGGGATGATGACGCTCTCGGGTGCGTGGCACAAGCTGCGCGACGACCCGATCCTGAAGTTCCTGATCGTCAGCCTGTCGTTCTACGGCATGAGCACGTTCGAGGGGCCGATGATGTCGATCAAGACCGTCAACGCCCTGTCGCACTACACCGACTGGACCGTCGGCCACGTCCACTCCGGCGCCCTCGGCTGGGTCGGCCTGATCTCGATGGGCACGCTCTACTACATGGTGCCGCGCATGTTCGGCCGCAAGACGATGTTCAGCGTGCCGGCGATCGAGCTGCACTTCTGGATCGCCACGCTCGGCATCGTCCTCTACATCGCCTCGATGTGGATGGCCGGGGTGATGCAGGGCCTGATGTGGCGCGACGTCAACGCCGACGGGACGCTGGTCTACAGCTTCGTCGAGAGCGTCAAGGCGACCTTCCCGTTCTACGTGATCCGCCTGGCCGGCGGCCTGCTCTACCTCGCCGGCATGCTGCTGATGGCCTGGAACGTCGTGATGACGGCCCGCGCCGGCCGCGAAGGCGTCGCCGACGCCGCGCCGACCGCTGCCGCCGGCGCGGCCCTCGCCTGAACCCCTGGAGCCGCAGATGAGCGACCACAAGCCCGTGTCGGGTCACGAGAAGATCGAGACCAACAACTTCCTGATGATCGTCCTGATCCTGCTGGTGATTGCCGTCGGCGGCCTGGTCGAGATCGTGCCGCTGTTCTTCCAGCGCTCGACCACCCAGCCGGTGCCGGGGCTGAAGCCGCTGACGCCGCTGCAGCTCGCCGGGCGCGACATCTACACCCGCGAGGGTTGCTACAACTGCCACTCGCAGATGATCCGCGCCCTGCAGGCCGAGACGCTGCGCTACGGCCACTATTCGATGGCCGGCGAGTTCGTCTACGACCATCCGTTCCAGTGGGGCAGCAAGCGGACCGGCCCCGACCTGCACCGCGTCGGCGGCAAGTACAGCGACGAATGGCACCGCCTGCATCTGGCCAACCCGCGCGACCTGGTGCCCGAGTCGAACATGCCCGCGTATCCGTGGCTGTTCAGCGCCAAGGTCGACGACGAGAGCATCGCCGCGCACATGACCGGCCTGCGCCGCGTCGGCGTGCCCTACAGCGACGCCGAGATCGCCGGCGCGCAGGCCAGCGTGCGCGGCAAGACCGAGATCGACGCTCTCGTCGACTACCTGCAGGTGCTCGGCACCGCGGTCAAGTAAGGAGCCCCCATGGACGTCAACGATCTGCGCATCGCGGTCACGGTGGTGTCGCTCTTCGCCTTCCTCGGCCTGATGGTCTGGGTCGGGCTGAGCCGCCACCGCGAGCCCTTCGAGGAAGCCGCGCGCCTGCCCCTTGCCGACGATACGAAGGTGCCCACGCCATGAGCGACTTTCTCCAGGACGGCTGGTCGATCTTCATCGCCGTCTCCACCGTCGTCAGCCTGATCGCCTGCCTGGCGCTCCTGGCCTTCGCCAGCCGGCGCCAGCCGATGGCCGGAGACAACAGCACCGGCCACGTCTTCGATGGCGACCTGGTCGAGATGAACAACCCGCTGCCGATGTGGTGGGTGGTGCTGTTCGTGCTGACGGTCGTGTTCTCGTTCGTCTACGTCTACTTCTTCCCCGGCCTCGGCGCCGCCGCCGGCAGCCTCGCCTGGACCAGCCGCGGCGAGCTCGCCGCGGACCAGGCGCGAGCCACGGAGGCGATGGCGAAGGTCTACGCGCCGTACGCGCTGCTGAAGGCGGAAGCGTTGAGCCAGGACCCGAAGGCGATGGCGATCGGCCAGCGCCTGTTCCTCAACAGCTGCGCCACCTGCCATGGCTCCGACGCGCGCGGCAGCAAGGGCTTTCCCAACCTCACCGACGACGACTGGCTGCACGGCGGCACGCCGGAAAAGATCGAGGAGACGATCACCCTCGGCCGCACCGGCGTCATGCCGCCGATGGCCGCCGCGGTCGGCAGCGCCGCCGACGTGCACGACGTCGCCAACTACGTGCTCAGCCTCTCCGGCGACCCGCACGATCCGATCGCCGCCTCGTCGGGGCGCAAGAAGTTCGTCGTCTGCGCGGCCTGCCACGGCCCCGAGGGCAAGGGCAACCCCGCCCTGGGCGCGCCGAACCTGGCCGACAAGGTCTGGCTGCACGGCTGGGGCGAGGACGCGATCGTCGCCATGGTCGATCACGGCAAGACCAACGTGATGCCGGCGCAGGGCGGGCGCCTGACGCCGGAGCAGATCCACCTCCTCGCGAGCTACGTGTGGAGCCTGTCGCAGGTGCGCAAGACCGCGCAGCGCTGAAGCCGCGCGCACCGAACCCATGACCTGGCCGCATTGCCGGTGACCCGACCGGTCATTCCCATCGTCGCCGATCCGGCGGCGGTCGAGTTCACCTCGCTGTACGTCAGCGAGGCGAAGATCCAGTCGCGGGCGGTGAGCGGCTGGTTCGCCACCTGGCGGTGGCTCCTCGTCTGGTTCACGCAGATCCTGTTCTACGGCCTGCCGTGGCTGCCCTGGAACGGCCGCCAGGCGGTGCTCTTCGATCTCGCGGCGCGGCGCTTCTACATCTTCGACATGGTCCTGCACCCGCAGGACGTGATCTTCCTCGCCGGTCTGCTGATCATCAGCGCCTTCGGCCTGTTCCTCTTCACCGCCGTCGCCGGGCGGCTCTGGTGCGGCTACGCCTGCCCGCAGACCGTCTACACCGAGATCTTCATGTGGGTGGAGCATCGCTTCGAAGGCAGCCGCCAGGCACGCATCAAGCTCGACGCCGCGCCGTGGTCGGCGAACAAGCTGCTGCGGCGCGGCGGCAAGCAGGTGGTGTGGCTGGCGATCGGCCTGTGGACCGGCTTCACCTTCGTCGCCTACTTCACGCCCGCGCATGCGCTCGTCGCCGAGCTGACCAGCTTCGCCATCGGGCCCTGGGAGGCGTTCTGGATCCTGTTCTACGGCCTGGCGACCTACGGCAACGCCGGCTACATGCGCGAGCAGGTCTGCAAGTACATGTGCCCTTATGCGCGCTTCCAGAGCGCGATGTTCGACCGCGACACGCTGATCATCAGCTACGACACCGCCCGCGGCGAGCCGCGCGGCTCGCGCCGGCGCGGCGTCGATCCCGCCAGCGTCGGCAAGGGCGACTGCATCGACTGCACGCTGTGCGTGCAGGTCTGCCCGACCGGCATCGACATCAGGAAAGGGCTGCAGTACGAGTGCATCGGCTGCGCCGCCTGCATCGACGCCTGCGACGGCGTGATGGACCTGATGGGCTCGCCCCGCGGCCTGATCCGCTACGCGACGCAGAACGGCATCGAGAACAAGTGGTCGCGGCGCGAGATGTGGAAGCGGGTGGCGCGGCCGCGCGTCCTCGTCTACAGCCTGGTCCTCGTGCTCATCGCCGGCGGCTTCGTCGCCAGCCTCGCCCTGCGCGCGCCGTTCAAGGCCGACATCGTCCGCGACCGCGGCGCGCTGGCCCGGCTGGTCGAAAGCGGCCGGATCGAGAACGTCTACCGCGTGCAGCTGATGAACGGCACCGAGCAGGCGCAGCGCTTCCACGTCGAGGTCGAGGGCCTCGACGGCGCGACCCTGGCCGGCTGGTCGGACGTCGAGCTCGCGCCGACCGAGGCGCGCTGGGTGCCGCTCGCCGTGCAGCTGCCGCCGGGGCCGGCGCGCGCCCTCGGGCCTGGCGCGCACCCGATGCGCTTTCGCATCGCCCTGGTCGCCCCTGCCGTGGCGGGCGCGCCGGCGATCGTCGACCCGCCGGCGCTGGCCGAGCGGCGCGAGAAATCCACCTTCGTCATCCCGCGTTGAAAGCTGCCGCCATGCCATCGCTGCCGATTCCTTCCGCCCTGCCGCCCGACCTGCCCGAGGCGGGGCCCGGCGCGCCCTGGTGGCGATTTCCCATGGTCTGGTTCGCGCTGGCCGGACCGGCGCTGGTCGTCGTCGCCGGCTTCGTGACGATGGCGATCGCCTTTCGCCATGCCGACGTCGTGCTGAGCGAGGCGCCGCAGCACCAGGCGACGCGCGGCGCCGACCTGGCCGGAGCCACCGCCCCGGCGCTGCAGGCCCGCAACCATGCGGCGACGCCGGCCCGCTGACGCCTGGAGCTCGCGATGAAGCGCCTCGCCCTGCAGATCCTCTGGCCGGCCTTCCTCGCGGCCGGGGTCCTGGACGCGCTGACCTTCGCCGTCGTCGATCCAGCCGACCTGCGCTGGTTCGGCGGCGCGCCCATCGGCTGGCCGCCGCTCACGGTCTACTCGGTCACCTTCCTGATCTTCTGGGGCGCGATCGCGACTGCGGGCGCGCTGACGGCGCTGCTCGCCATTCCCGAAGACGAGGTCGACGCGCGCGGCCGACGCTTTCCCTGATGGACGGCGCCCTGCTCGTGACGGCGCTGCTCATGGGCCTCGCCGGGGGACCGCATTGCGCGGCGATGTGCGGCGCAGCCTGCACCGCGATCGCCGGTCGCGGCGGCGCCGCCTCGAGCCCGATGCTGGCGCTGCACGCCGGCCGCGTGGTCGGCTACGCAGCCGCGGGCGCGCTCGTGGCCGGCGGAGTCTCCAGCCTCGGCAGCTTCGAGACTGCGGCGCCGATGCTGCGGCCGCTCTGGGGCATGGTCCACGTCGGCGCCATCGCGCTCGGCGTGTGGCTGCTCCGCGCCGGCCGCGCGCCCCGCTGGCTGTCGCTGCCGGGCCCGCGGCTCGCGGCGCTGGCCGGAGCGCGTCCGATCCGCATCGTTCGCAGCCAGCCGGCGCCGGCCCGCGCCGGGCTCGCCGGTGCGTGCTGGGCGCTGGTGCCGTGCGGCCTGCTGCAGTCGGCCCTGCTCGTCGCCGCCCTCGCCTCCGGACCGGTGCCGGGCGCGGCGGTGATGGCGGCCTTCGCGCTCGCCTCGACGCTCGGCCTCTGGCTCGCGCAGGGTCTGTGGCTGCGCCTGCACGGGGCCGGCGACGGCCGCCGCTTCGCCGCGCTGTCGGTCCGCGCAGCCGGTGCGGTGCTGGTCGCCTCGTCGGCCTTCGCGCTCTGGCACGGCCTCGGCAAGGCCCTGTGCGGCGTCGCCTGAAGCTGGCCCCTAGCTCGCGGAGCGCAAGGACTGGTGCAGCGCTTCCATCGCCGGCCCGAGCCCGAGCGGTGCCGGCAGGGTCATCAGGATGCGCTTGAAAAGCGGCCGAAACGAGTCGTCGCCGAGACGATGGGTCAGCGGATCGCGGTTCTGCATGAAGGCCTCGTCGAGCTGGGCCCAGTCGCCGGGAGTGAGGACCTTCTCCGCCACCGGCAGCACTTCGACCTCTTCAGCCCGAATGTGATCGAGGTAGGAAGCGATGTAGGCGTGCATCCTCGCTTCGAAGTCCGCCAGCCGGGCCTTCGCATGCGGCGCCTCGCTCATCATTTCCAGCGCCAGGACGTCGTGCTGCAGGTCGAGCACGGCGCGATGGCTCGCCTCGTGATCCCGGTCGAGTCGAGCCAGCACCGCCGCGAGCTCCGTGCTGCGCTGCCTCAGCAGCGGAAAGAGCAAGGCGGTCTCCTTGGTGTGGTGCACCTTCTCGGGGAACTCGTCGATGTAGAACAGCATCGCCCGCAGGACCTGGAATTCCGGGTCGATGCCGTGGCGGCGGCTTTCGGTGAGCAGCAGGCCGATCGATCGAAGCACGGCGGACAAGGCGCTGTGCTCGTCGCGGATGATCCGGATGGTGGCGTGGGTTTGCATGGGGGATCCTTTCTCGACGCAGGGGAAGGCAAATCCCGCCGCTGCCCGCAGCCTCATGGCAGCGCGGCGGGCGGTGGGCCGGCAGCGGCCTTGGCGGACATCGCGGCGGGGTCGGCGGGGCCGAGCCCCGCGTCCGCGTCGCGGGCGATCGCGAGGACGACGACGATGGCGCAGGCCAGCGCGAGGATGCCGGCCAGGTTGTGCTTGATCGCGATCAGGGTCATGACGGCTCCCGGGTTTCGTTGCGTGTCGGTCGTGCCGGTCTGGTTCGCGGCGAGGCTCATCCGATGGTGCTCATCAGCACTGCCTGCAGGATGAGCCGCCGGTTGTTCTCGACCGATTCACCGCCGTCGAGCAGGCTCGCCAGGCATGCGAAAGGATGGGTCTCGCTGGCGACCCCGTCGTACACCGGGATGCCGGCCTCGCGGCCCACTTCGCTCACCAGATCGGCCGGCAGGCCCTGGCACTCGATGCCCTGGTACAGCCGGCCGAGCATGCGCGCGGTGTGGCGGCGAACGTCGAGCACGCTCAGGTCCGACAGGCTCGGCCGGATGTGCGAGACATGCGCGCCCAGCTCCGACGCCGCGCGGCGGAACAGGGTCGCGTCGGCGCCGTCCGCCGACTCGCACAGCAGCGCCAGGTTCTTGCCGCGGAGCAGCCCCTGTCGCTGCAGCGGGTCGGCGGCGCGCTGCAGCAGGCGGGCGTTGCCCAGCACCACCTCGAGGTCACCGGCCGAAGGGTGATCGAGTCTCGCCCCGAACGACAGCAGGCTGCTGCGCATCGGCGCTGCGGATGAACGAGCGGTGGGCACGGTGCGAGAAGCCTAGTGAAGCGGTCCGCGACCATGTTGATTTCCGTCAACCCGCGGCGCGGCAATGCGAAGTGCAGGCGTTTCGTCACCGTCCGTTTACACACTGCGACCGAGCGTTGTCTCGCGTTGTCACTGCATTGCCCGTCGATTCCTAGCATGGCCGCATACCCAGAACCCGCCAACAGCCAGGAGCCGGACATGCTTGGAATCGCCTCTCACGACGCCTTGGGGACCGAAGCGCGCAAGGCCGTGCTCTCGACCCTGCGCAAGGAAGACGGCGACGAGGACCGGCGCGCGAGCCGGCACGTCGCCGACACCCTCAGGCTCCTGAACGATCGCCTCCTGCCGAAGCGTCGGGTCGTCCATGCGGGCGAGGTCGTCTACGGCTCCGGGGATCGCTTCGACACCCTGTACGTGCTGACCTCGGGCTCCTTCAAGATGGTCAACCTGAGCGCCGACGGCCGCGAGCAGGTCGTGAGCCTCAAGTTCCGCGGCGACTGGCTCGGCTTCGACGGCATCGCCGCCGGCGCGTATTCGTGCGACGCGGTCGCCATGGACACCGGCGAGGTGTTGGCCATCCGCTACCAGCACCTGCTGTCTGCGAGCGTGGCCTGCCCGGCCCTGCTGACGGCGCTGCATGAAGCGATGAGCCGGGAGATCGGCCGCGAGCGCGACTCCCTGATGTCGGTGTGCACGCTGCCCGCCGATGCGCGGGTCGCCGAATTCCTGCGCTACTGGGCGGACTCGCTCGCCAGGAGCGGCATGCGCTGCGACCAGATCACGCTGCGCATGACCCGTGCCGAGATCGGCAACTACCTCGGCATGACCCTCGAAACCGTGAGCCGGGCGCTGTCGAAGCTGGCCCGCTTCGACGTCATCTCCTTCGCCGAGAAGGGCCGTCGCGACATCCGCATTCCCGACGTCGCCGCGCTCTCGGGCTTCATCCAGCGCTGCCTCGAGCCGAACGCCCCCGCCCTGCAATGAGCGGCCGGGAGCGCGTCAGGCCGGGCTGACGACGCGGACGATCGCCTGGGCGAGCTCCTCGCGCGTGCAGGGCTTGCGCAGCAGCTCCCAGGTTTGCGGCGAATCGCGATCCGCATCCAGGAGCTCGGCCGGATAGCCTGACATCAGGACGATGGCGATCGCCGGGGAGCGCGCATGGACCCGGGCCGCGAGCTCGGTTCCGCGCATGCCGGTGCCCAGGGCGATGTCGGTCAGCAGGAGATCGAAGCCCGGCTTCGCGTCGAGCACCAGCAGTGCCTGTTCGCCGCTCGCCGCCTCGCTGACGAGGCAGCCGAAGGCGTCGAGGAAGCGGCGCATGACCGTGCGCACTTCGGCATCGTCCTCGACCAGCAGCACCGTCACGCCGACCGGCACGATCGAGCCCGACGTCGGCTCGGCCGGCGGCGGGGAGCCGCCTTGCACGGGCCGGGGCAGGTAGAGCGTGACCGTAGTCCCGCTTCCGAGGACGCTGTCGAGGGTGACGGCGCCTCTCGACTGCTTGATGAAGCCGTAGACCGCGCTCAGGCCGAGTCCGGTTCCCCGGCCCGGCTCCTTGGTCGTGAAGAAGGGCTCGAACGCCCGTTCCCGCGTCTGCGCGCTCA
>JANMCC010000013.1:0-18112 GCA_031360885.1 Burkholderiales bacterium
TGGCCGTGGTCGCGCGCGAACAGCACGTCCCAGTCGGAGCTCCACAGGCACTTGACGACGTGCCAGCCGGCGCCCGCGAACACCGACTCGAGCTCGTCGATGATCCGGCCGTTGCCGCGCACCGGGCCGTCGAGGCGCTGCAGGTTGCAGTTGATGACGAAGGTGCAGTTGTCGAGCTGCTCGCGCGCGGCGAGCGAGAGCGCGGCGATCGACTCGGGCTCGTCCATCTCGCCGTCGCCGAAGAAGCCCCACACCCGACGCTGCGCCGGACCCTGCGCGGCCGGCAGCAGGCCGCGGTGCGCGAGGTAGCGCATGAAGCGCGCCTGGTAGATCGCGTTGATCGGGCCGATGCCCATCGAGCCGGTCGGGAACTGCCAGAAGTCGGGCATCAGCTGCGGATGCGGATACGAGGTCAGGCCGCGCGCGCCGTGGCCGGGCGCGGTCAGCTCCTGCCGGTAGTGCGCCAGGTCGTCGGCCGTGAGCCGGCCCTCGAGGAAGGCGCGGGCATAGACGCCCGGCGCCGAGTGCGGCTGGAAGAAGACCAGGTCGCCGAGCTGACCCGAGTCGTCATGGCGCGCACGAAAGAAGTGATTGAAGCCGACCTCGAACAGATCGGCCGCCGAGGCGTAGCTGGCGATGTGGCCGCCGAGCTCCGCGGAGCCGCCGGTCTCGACCCGGTTCGCGCGCATCACCATCGCCAGCGCATTCCAGCGCATCAGCGCGGCGAGCCGCTGCTCCATCGCGAGGTCACCGGGGAACGGCGTCTGCGCCTCGAGCGGAATGGTGTTGACATAGGGCGTGACCATCGACGGCAGCCAGCGCACGCCGCGCCGGCGGGCGTGGGCGAGCAGGGCGTCGAACAGGAAGCGGGCGCGCGACTCGCCGTGCGCGGCGATCAGCGCATCGAGCGCCTCGCACCATTCGGCGGTCTCGGCCGGGTCGAGGTCGGCGATACCGTCGGCGAGGACGGCGCCGATGTGGCGGGCGAGGGATAGGTCGGTCATGGCGCGATTCTGCCGATCGCGGCGGCCTGCGTCAGTCGGCGAAACGCGTGAGCAGCTCGCCGGCGAGCGGTGCCTCGGGCAGCAGGCCGTTCGCGTCGGCGACCTGCCGGCCGTTGACCCAGACGCCGTGCACGCCGACCGCGTCGGTCGTCAGGCGGGCCGCGCCGCCGGGGAGGTCGTGGACGCGGCGCTTCGGGCCGCGGCCCACGGTCTTCGGGTCGAACAGCAGCAGGTCGGCGGCGAAGCCTTCCTCGATCAGGCCGCGCTTCTCGAAGCCGAACACGCTCGCCGGATGCGAGGTGAGGCGGCGCACCGCCTCGGCCAGGCTCATCGCGCCGCGGTCGCGCGACCAGTGGCCGAGCAGGTGCAGGCCGAAGCCGGCGTCGTTGAAGAAGGTGAGGTGGGCGCCGGCGTCGCTCAGGCTGACGATGCTATGCGGGTCGTTGAGCATGCGGCCGACGGCTTCCTCGTCGCTGTTCAGCAGCATCGCCGTGAACACCGTCTTCAGGCCGTCGGCGAGGGCGATGTCGAGCATCGTGTCGAGCGGATCGCGGCCCGACTCGGCGGCGATCTCGGCGATCGAGCGCTGCTCGAAGCGCTGCTGCCCGGGCTGCGCGGTTTCGACCACCTGGACCTTGTGCCACTCGCTGTTGAAGAGGCGAAAGGTCGTGGGTGTCGCCAGCTCGTCGCGCACGCCGTCGCGAAAGCCCTTGTCCGCGAGCACGTGCTCGAGCGCCGCGCCCGAGAGGCCGAGCGCCGGCTTCCAGCTCGCGAGCCCTTCCACCGGGTAGGGCGAGGCGAGCGTGAAGTCCATCGACAACGGACAGCACGACACCTGGCCGAGCATGCGCCGGCCGCGTTCGTTGGCGGCGGCGATCGCGTCCAGGTCGGCGAACACCGCGGTCGGGTTGACGCTGTTGTGCAGCAGCGCCGCGACCATCACCGGCCGGCCGGTCGCCGCCGCCAGCGACTCGAGGAAAGGGATCGGCGTGTGCCCGCCCTTGGTCAGCATGTACACGCCGCGCCCGCCTTCGCCCATGGCGCCGACCAGCGCCGCCATCTCCGCGTCGCTCGCCAGCCGCGAAGGCATCGGCAGCCCGCCCTCGCCGTTGTGCGCCGGGCTGGTGCTGCTGGCGAAGCCGACCGCGCCGGCGCCCATCGCCTCGCGCACGATCGCCTGCATCTGCGCGATCTCGTCGGCCGTCGCTTCGCGCTTCGCCGCGTCGCTGCCCATGACCCAGGTGCGCACCGACGAATGGCCGACGTAGGCGGCGACGTTGGCCACCGAGCCGGCGGCGCGGAGCTGCGCCATGTATTCGGGAAAGGTCTCGAAGCCCCAGGCGATGCCCTGGCGAAGCGCCTCGATCGACATGCCTTCCACCTGCGTCAGGTTGCGCATGGTGATCTCGCGGTCGGCGGGCCGGCAGGGCGCGATCGTGAAGCCGCAGTTGCCGATCACCGCCGTGGTCACGCCGAGCGCGGGCGAGGGCGCAAGCGTCGGGTCCCAGGTGATCTGGGCGTCGAAGTGGGTGTGGCTGTCGATGATGCCGGGCATCAGCGACAGGCCGTCGGCGTCGACGGTCCACGAGGCAGCGTCGACGATGCGCGGCGCGACCCGCGCGATCCGGCCGGCCACGACGGCCACGTCGGCGCGACGCGGCGGCGCGCCGCTGCCGTCGAACAGCTCGGCGCCGCGAATCAGGAGGTCGATCACGCCGTCTTCAACTGCGGCAGCGCGAACATCGACTCCATCTCGCGCCGCACCTTGTAGGCGGCGGTCGTCGTGTCCATCGCCACGTCGCTCCAGCTGAGGCTCTGGCCCTTCTTCACCGGGCGCGTCACCTTCACGTCGTGCGCCAGGCCGAGCGGCAAGCCGCCCAGGCGCTGCGAGGTCTCCGCCGGCAGGAGCTTGCCCCACACGGTGTAGCCGCCTTCGCCGTCGAGCATGTCGCCGGGCTTGAGGTCCTTCTTCGCCGTCGCCACCACGTCGGCGTTCCAGCAGGTCGCCACGCCGGTGGCCTCGCCGCGCAGCGCCACGCTCGCCACCGACATGCCGACCTCCAGGCCGATCAGGTGCCAGCGCTTGTAGAGCGTGAAGTAGCGGCCGCTCGGGTCGGTGTGGGCGTTGTATTCCTCGAAGCAGTTGCGGATGTACTCGGTCTCGCCTTCGACCGTGACCCAGACGCCCATGCGGATGTCGTACGGAATGACGCGGCCGTTGGCCTCGAGCGAGGAGATCACCTCGACCATGCCCTTCCTCTCGAGCACGCCGCCTTCCGAGACCGGCCGGGTCACGAACGGGATGTCCTCGACGCTCGCCGGCGGGTAGAGCAAACCGTTGCTCGGCACCGCGAGGCCGGTGGCGTTGGCCACCGCCGTGCATTCGATCGAGGGCTTGGAGCCGTCGAGAAAGCTGTTGAACATCTTCGGGTTCAGCCCGCCGCGCTCGGCCTGCTCGGGCGTGAGGCCGTAGTTGCCCCACACCGTCTCGGGCGTCGACTCGCTGAAGTGCGGCAGCCACTTGTGGCCGCGGCCGGCGGCGGTGACCGGAAATCCGCAGGTGCGCGCCCAGTCGACCAGGTCGCAGATGAGGGCCGGCTGGTCGCCGAAGGCGAGCGAATAGATCACGCCGGCCTCGGCCGCCTTCTTCGCCAGCAGCGGGCCGCAGAACGCGTCGGCCTCGACCGTGACGTTGACGACGTGCTTGCCGTGCGCATAGGCCGACAGGCAGTGCTCGACCGCGGCGATCGGATGACCGGTGCATTCGACGACGACGTCGATCGCCGGGTGCGAGACCAGCGCCTTCCAGTCCTCGCCGATGTGCGTCGTGCGGCCGTCCTTCACCGCCGCGTCGAGGCTGGGCGCGCGCGTGCGTGCGTCGTCCCAGCCGACCCGCGCGAGGTTGCGCCGCGCGCCGTCGGGCGAGAGGTCGGCGATGCCGACCAGGTGAACGCCCGGCGTGCGCGGAATCTGCGCCAGGTACATCGAGCCGAACTTGCCGGCGCCGATCAGGCCGATGCGGATCGGCTTGCCTTCGGCCTGGCGGCGCTGCAGTTGTGCGTGAAGACTCATGGCGGGCCTCAGGCGGCGAGCTTCAGCTCGTCGGTCGAGGTGACGAGCGCCGAAGCGGGCATGCCGCTCTTCCACGGCAGCTCGACCGGATAGTCCTTCAGCAGGCAGTCGTCGGGCAGCAGCTCGAGCGGCGTGAAGTCGCGGTGGGCGATGAACTCCGGCCGCTTGTGCCGGCGGATGTGGTTGTCGACGGCGTTCAGGCTGAGGTAGACGCTCACCCGGTTGTAGGGCGAGAGGTTGGAGCCCGAGGCGTGCAGCAGGCAGCCGTGGAACAGGATCATCGAGCCGGCCGGGCCGTGCGGCGAGACGATGCCGCCGTTCTTGCCGCCGGCCTTCTCCACCATCTCGGCGATCAGCGCATGGTCGACGGTCCAGAGCGGGTAGCTGGTGGTCGTGAGGTCGTGACTGGCGTCGACCACGCCCTTCTTGTGGCTGCCGGGGATGAACATGAGGGGACCGTTGAACTCGCTCACGTCGTCGAGGAAGATGGCGATGTTCATCGCCCGCGCCGCGGGCATCGCGTCGTCGTTGAGCCAGGTGCCGTAGTCCTGGTGCCACTGCCAGACATCGCCGTTGAAGGCCATCTTGCCGTTGATCTTGAACTGGTGCATGTAGAGCTCGTCGCCGAGCAGGCTCTGCACCGGCTCGACCATGCGCGGATGGCGCGCGAGCCTGGCGAAGGGCTCGCTGTACATGTGCGCCGCGAAATTGGTGCGCACCGCGTCGCTGCCCTTCTCGCGCACGTTGTAGACCTCGCGCCGGGCGTAGAGCTCGGGCACGGCGTCGGTCAGGACCTTCGTTTCCTCGGTCGTGAACATGCCGGGGAAGAAGAGGTAGCCGTCGCGGTCGAACTGGGCGAGCTGGTCGGGGGTGAGTCTCATGGCGGGTCCTTTCAGGGGAGGGTCGTGGTCAGGACGGCGGCGAGCCGCGTCCGCAGGTTGTCGCTCGCGCGGAGCGCGTGATGGTCGATGAGCTCGGCGGCGCGGCGCGCGTTGCCGGCGGCGATGGCGGCGGCGATGGCCGCGTGCTCGTCCCAGATCGCCTCGCGCTGCGGCGACGACTGCAGCACCGCGCCCATCACGCGGCGCAGATGCACCCAGTGGGCGCTGGCGCTGTCGCCGATCAGCGGGTTGCCGGAGGCTGCGTAGATCGCGTTGTGGAAGGCGATGTCGGCTTCGATCATCGCCTTGATGTCATTGCCGCGGGCCGTTTGCCGGCCGTGCTCGATCAGCTTCGGATCCAGAACCGCCCGGCGTTCCGCCGCCAGCCGCGCGGCCAGGCCGTCGAGCGCGCGGCGCACTTCATAGACCTGGGCGGTGCGCTCGGCGTCGAGCGGGGCGACGACGACGCCGCGGCCGGGCGCATCGTGGACCAGGCCGTCCTTCTTCAGCAGGCGCAGCGCCTGCAGCACCGGCTGCCGCGAGACGGCAAGCTGCTCGGCGATCTCTTCCTGGGTCAACTTCGCGCCGGGCGCGAGCGAGCCCTCACTTATGGCGTCGAGCAAGGCACGATAGACGCGGTCGACGAGGTCCGGGGCGGCTTGGAGCCTGACGAGTTGGGCGGTCACTGCGGCATGTGCTTGGATTCTGTATACAGTGTACCGACATTCGCACCGACTGCTTATTCGGGTTTACCCTCTCTCGAACAGCCAGGCGATTCCCGAGAAGCTGAGGAAGGCCAGCATCGTCGACGCCATGATGATCCGGGTCACCCGGCCGTTGTCGGCGCCGTAGCGCTCGGCCAGCAGGGAGACGTTGCTCGCGCTCGGCAGCGCCGCGGTGAGGGTGAGGATCATCAGGCCGAAGGTCGGCACCGGTGCGCCGAGCGCGCGTGCCAGGAGGCCCGTGCCGAACACCAGCGCCGGGTGCACGAACAGCTTGAGCAGCGCGACCGGCAGGAAGTGGCCGACCGGGGTGCGCGAATGCACGTGGTTGCCGGCCCGAAACAGGACCGCGCCGATCGTGAACAGGGCGACCGGCGTCGCCGAGTCGCCGAGCATGCGGACGATCTGCGCGACCGGCGCGATCGGCTCGAGCTTCAAGGCGGCCGAGCCGGCGCCGACCGCGATCGCCCAGGGGAGCGGGTTGGTCAGGGCGCGGCGCAGGGCGATCGCCGCGGCGTGCACCGCGCGCCTTTCGGCGTTGCCCGCCGAGCGGGCCGACTCGGCCTCGGCCAGGGCCAGGCAGAGCGTGCTCGTCACCACCAGGTCGACGACGATCGCGGCGATCACCGGGCCGGCGGCGGTATCGCGGAACAGCGCCACCAGCAGCGGCACGCCCATGAAACCGGCATTGGGAAAAGCGGCGACGAGGGCGCCGAAGGCCGCGTCCCGGAGATCCACGCCGCCCGGCCGCCGGCGCGTCCTGAGCGTCAGCGCGATCGTCAGGCCGACCATCAGCAGGCCGCAGAGGAGGTAGATGCCGAGCAGGGCCGGGTCGGCGAGCCGCGCCAGCGGCAGGCTGGCGCCGAAGCGGAACAGCATGCAGGGCAGGGCGAAGAACAGCACGTAGGCGTTCAGGCCGGGAATCGCGCTCTCGGGCAGCGGCCCGGCGCGGGCGGCGATCCAGCCGAGCAGCACCAGCGCGAAGAACGGCACCGTGACGGCGAGGATGGCCTGCATGGGCGGCAAGTATCGGGGCGTCGCTTAAGCTTGGCGAAATTCCTCCGGAGCCCCCTTTCATGTCCGCGTCCAACCCCGGCCCCGTGCGCCGGTTCTTCCGCGGCGCCTGGCGCGTCGTCGACGTCAGCCGCCGGGTCGTGCTCAACCTCGTCTTCCTGGCGATCCTGCTCGTCGTCGTGATGGCGCTGATCAGGAGCGGCCCGCAGCCGCTCGCCGACAAGACCGCGCTTGTCCTCGCCCTCGACGGATCGATCGCCGAGCAGCGCGCCGGCAACCTGCGCTCGACCGCGATCGACCAGCTGCGCGGCGAGACGACGCCGCAGAAGATGCAGTTGCGCGACGTGCTCGCGGTGCTCGACACGGCCGCAAAGGACGACAAGATCACCAGCGCCGTGCTGATCCTCGACGAGCTCGACGCCACCGGCCTCGCCTCGCTGCGCGAGATCGGCGCCGCGGTCGACCGCTTCAAGGCGAGCGGCAAGAAGGTCGTCGCCTGGGGCTCGAGCTACGACCAGCGCCAGTACTACATCGCCGCGCATGCCGACGAGGTGTACCTGCACCCGCAGGGCGCGGTCAACGTCACCGGCTTCGGCGGGGTGCAGAACTACTACAAGGACGCGCTCGACAAGCTCGGCGTCAGCGTCAAGGTGATCCGCGCCGGCACGTTCAAGGACTTCGGCGAGTCCTACGTCGCCAACGAGCCTTCGCCCGAGGCGCGCGAGGCCGAGACCGCGCTGCTCGGCTCGCTGTGGAAGACCTATACCGACGAGATCGAGAAGCTGAGGAAGCTTGCCCCCGGCTCGGTGATGAAGTCGATCGACGAAGCGCCGGAGCGGCTGCAGGCCGTGGGCGGCGACCGCGCCAGGCTGGCGCTCGCCGACAAGGCTGTTGATGGCCTGAAGACCCGCGACGAGCTGCGCGCCCTGATGGTTTCGCGCGGCGTCGAGGATGCGGAGCACAAGACCTTCCGCCAGACCTCGTTCGACGAATACCTCTCGCGCCTCAGGCCGCGCCTCACCGGCGACGCGATCGGCGTCGTCGTCGCCGAGGGCGAGATCGTCGACGGCGCGGCGCCGATCGGCACCGTCGGCGGCCTGTCCACCGCCAACCTGATCAGGAAGGCGCGCGACGACAAGGACGTGAAGGCAGTGGTGCTGCGCGTCAACTCGCCCGGCGGCAGCGTCTTCGGCTCCGAGCTGGTGCGGCGCGAGCTCGAGCTCACGCGCGCCGCCGGCAAGCCCGTGGTGGTGTCGATGGGCGACCTCGCGGCCTCGGGCGGCTACTGGATCTCGACCGCCTCCGACGAGATCATTGCCGACCCGAGCACGGTCACCGGCTCGATCGGCGTGATCGCCCTCCTGCCCAACTTCTCCGGCACGCTCGACAAGCTCGGCGTCCACTCGACGCCGCTGGCGACGACCTGGCTGCGCAGCGCCTACGACCCGCGCATGCCGCTCGATCCGCGCCTCGCCGACATGATCCAGAAGAGCGTCGACCACGAGTACCAGTCGTTCATCGGCCGGGTCGCGCAGGCGAGGAAGACCACGCCCGACAAGATCGACCGGGTCGCGCAGGGCCGGGTCTGGTCGGGGACGCAGGCGCTGGAGCGCGGCCTGGTCGACCGGCTCGGCTCCTACGGCGACGCCCTCAAGTCGGCGGCGCTTCGGGCCAAGCTCGGCGACGATCCGCGCGTGCTCTACATCGAGCGCGAGCCCGGCGCGTTCTCGCGCCTCGTCTCGCTGCTCAACGCCGAGGTCGGGCGCGGCGTCTCGGCGGCGGTCGACGCGCGGCTGAACGGCATCGGCATTCCGGCCAGCGCGCTCGCGCCGGCGGCCCGCGAGCTCGGCTGGCTGACCAGCCTGACCGAGCGGAAGAAGCCCTTCGACGCCGTCGCCCACTGCCTCTGCACGGTGCCGTTCTGAAGGCGCGGCCCGGCGCCGCCGCGCCACCGGCCTCGCTCAACCCGGCGCAGCTCGAGGCGGTTCACTACCTGCGCGGTCCCTGCCTTGTGCTCGCCGGCGCCGGCTCGGGCAAGACGCGCGTCATCGTCCACAAGATCGCGCGCCTGCTCGAGGCCGGCTACGCGCCGGGGCAGATCGCGGCGATCACCTTCACCAACAAGGCCGCAGCCGAGATGCGCGAGCGCGCCGCGGCGCTGGTCGGCAAGCGCGCCGCCGCGCCGCTGGCGATCAGCACCTTCCATTCGCTCGGCGTGCGCATGCTGCGCACCGATGGCGAGCGGCTCGACCTGAAGCCGAACTTCAGCATCCTTGACAGCGACGACGTGCTCGGTGTCCTGAGGGACGCCGGCGGCACCACCGACAACGCGCTCGCGCGGCGCTGGCAATGGGCGATCGGCGCGTGGAAGAACCGCGGCCTCGACGCCGCCGGCGCCGCGGCCGAAGTCGGCTCGGGCGTGATCTCCGGCAACGACCAGAGCGCCGCCGACGCGCTCGTCGCGGCGCGGGTGATGGAGCGCTACCAGGAGCGGCTCGCCGCCTATCAGGCGGTCGACTTCGACGACCTGATCGTCCTGCCGGCGAAGCTGCTGGCGCGCGACGACGAGGTGCGCGCCGCCTGGCGCGAGCGGCTGCGCTACGTGCTGGTCGACGAGTATCAGGACACCAACGGCGTGCAGTACGAGCTGCTGAAGCTGCTCGCCGGCGAGGCCGGCCTGATCACCGCGGTCGGCGACGACGACCAGAGCATCTACGGCTGGCGCGGCGCGACGGTCGAGAACCTGAAGCGCCTGCCCGCCGACTACCCCAGGCTCAAGGTGATTCCTCTCGAGCAGAACTACCGCTCGACCGGCAGTATCCTGCGCGCCGCCAACGCGGTGATCGCCAACAACCCCAAGCTCTACGAGAAGAAGCTCTGGAGCGAGCTCGGCGCCGGCGACCCGGTGCGCGTGATCGAGTGCGACAACGAGGTTCACGAGGCGGATCGCGCGGTCGCGCACATCGAGTCGATCCGCGCCGCGAGCAATTCGGAGCTGCGCGACTTCGCCGTGCTCTACCGGGCCAATCACCAGGCCAGGGTGTTCGAGCAGGCGCTGCGCAAGGCGGGCATCGCCTACAAGGTCTCGGGCGGGCAGAGCTTCTTCGACCGGGCCGAGATCCGCGACCTCTGCGCCTGGCTGCGCCTCATCGTCAACGGCGACGACGACCCGGCGTTCCTGCGCGCCGCGACCAGCCCGAAGCGCGGCATCGGCCACCAGACGCTCGCCAGCCTCGGCACCTTCGCCGGGCGCTGGAAGGCGAGCCTGTTCGAAGCGCTGTTCGCCGCGACGCTGGGCGAGGCTCTGCCGAAGCGCAGCATCGAGACGCTGCACGAATTCGGCCGGACGATCAACGAGCTCGAAGCGAAGGCGCGCGAGACCACGGGCGAGGCCGCGGCGCGCGCTTTCCTTCTCGGCTGGCTGAAGGACATCGGCTACGAGCAGCACCTGCACGACGACGCCGACTCGCCGCCCCAGGCCGCCGCGCGCTGGACGAACGTGCTCGATTTCGTCGACTGGATCGCGCGCCGCTGCGGCGGCAGCGGCGCGGCCGCGACCGGCGACGAGGTGGCGGCAAAGAGCGTGCTCGAGGTCGCGCAGTCGATCTCGGTGATCATCAGCCTGGCCGAGCGCGGCGACGAGCAGAACGTCGTCACCCTGTCGACGCTGCATGCCGCCAAGGGCCTCGAGTGGCCGCATGTGGTGCTGGCCGGCGTCAACGAAGGGCTGCTGCCGTTTCGCGGCGCCGAGGGCGAGGAGGAACAGGCGGCGGCGGTGCGCATCGAGGAGGAGCGGCGGCTGATGTATGTCGGCATCACCCGCGCCCGCGCGACCCTGGTCGTGAGCGTGCTGGCGCGAAGGAAGCGCGGGCGCGAGACCGTGGCCGGCGTGCCGAGCCGCTTCGTCGCCGAGATGAAGCTCGCCGAAGAGGGCGTGCGTGTCGACCCGCGGGCCCAGCTCAAGGCCCTGCGCGACGCCGCCGCGCGCCGCGCCGCAGCGAAAGAGTCCCTGCCACGCGACCCGGAATTCCGGGCGGCTTGATTCGACCCGGCGCACCTCGCACACTCCGCGCTGGCGGAAACGCCCGATTCCACGAACCACCCGCAGAAGGAGAACGATTTGGGACTCGACATCGATCCGCTGGAGACCATCGAAGAGCTGACCGAGGATGCCGAAGAGCACAGGGAGCACGCGCGGCTCAACGGCTTCGTCGCGGTGACGGTCGCGATCCTGGCTACCTTCATGGGCATCTGCAACGTCAAGGACGACAACGTCGTCCAGGCGATGCTCGCGGCCCAGGCCGAGAAGATCGACCAGTGGAATTTCTTTCAGGCGCGCAACATCCGCGAGGAGGTGATGCTGGCGAGCGTCGAGGAGCTCAAGCTCGCCAAGCGCGGCAAGACCGACCCGGCCGACATCGCCGCCTACGACGAGACGATCGCCCGCTACACGGCGATGGCCAAGAGCCAGAACATCAAGAAGGAAGAGCAGAAGAAGCTGGCCGAGGAAGCGCAGGTCACCTACGACAAGCTCAACTACAAGGACGACCAGTTCGACCTGGCCGAGGCGTCGATCGCGATCGCGATCGCCCTGCTCGCGATCACCGCGCTCACCCACATCTGGTGGCTGTTCTGGCTGGCGATGATTCCCAGCGTGTTCGGCATCATGATCGGCGGCGCCGGCCTGCTCGGCCTGCCGTTCCATCCCGACTTCCTGATCCACCCGCTGACGTAGCGGCGCAGCCCCTCACATGCCCTTGAAGAGCCCGGCGTAGCTGCGGCTCACCTCGAGCTTCTCGGGATGTCCGCGCACGGCGACGAGCTGGCGACCGCGCAGGTCGCGGGTGACGCCGGCGATCGCCCGGGCGTTGATCAGGGTCGAGCGGTGGATCTGCCAGAACTGGTCGGCGTCGAGCTCGGCCACCAGCTCCTTGATCGGCTTTCGGATCAGCGCTTCGAGCGAGGCGGTCTGCACCCGCGTGTACTTCTCGTCGGAGATGAAGAACAGCACGTCTTCGACCGGGATCATCTGGATGCTGGTGCCCACGGTCGCCTGGATCCACTTCAGCCGCGGCACCGCGCCCGGATTCATCTTCTCGGCGAGCTTCTGCAGCAGGCCCTGCATGCCGCTCGCGTCGGGCGCCTCGTCGCTGCCGCGCCGCAGCAGGCGCTTCCTCACGCGCTCGACCGTGACCTGGAGGCGATCGCGCTCGGCGGGCTTCAGCACATAGTCGACCACGCCTTCCTCGAAGGCCTCGATCGCGTACTGGTCGAAGGCCGTGATGAAGACGACCTCGGCGCCGCGCCACAGCTTGCCGCCCTCGGGCCTGGCGCCGTCCTCGTCGACCGGCAGCTGGGCGATCGCCCGCGCCGCCTCGATGCCGTTCATGCCGGGCATGCGGATGTCGAGGAAGACCAGGTCGGGATGGTGCTCCTCGACCAGTTCGACCGCCTCGGTGCCGTTCTTCGCCTCGCCAACGATCTCGAGCTCGGGCCAGACCTCGGCCAGGCGGGCGCGGAGCTGCTCGCGCAGCAGCCGCTCGTCGTCGGCGATGACGGCGGTGGGCGAAGGCGGTTCGGCGGTGCTCATGGCAGCCGCATGCTACGCAAGTTCGGGGCGCCGGGCGGTGGCCGACGGGCGGCGCGCGAGTCGGCAGATCAGCCATCCGATCACCAGCAGCGGTGAGGCCACCAGCAGCAGCGAGGCGATGACCGCGGTCGCCGCCACCGCGAGGCCGAGCACGGACGCGGCGATCGCGATGACGCCGCCGCCGGCCGCGACGATGAAGGCCACCAGCACTGCAAGGACCACCATCGTCAGCACGAGCGCGGCGTGCCCGCCTCCCATGCTCGGCAGCGACACCGTTTCTCCGTCGATGATGATCGTCGCCCCTTCGAGGGGCAGCGCCGCCCAGACGGCGGCGATCGCTGCGCCGATCGCGATCGCGACCAGGAGCACGATCGCCGCAAGAATCGAGAGCCAACGCGATCCGCTGCTCATGTCCTCGCTCCCTCCTGCGGTTGCGCCTGGTACGGCACGGTGAGGGTGACGATCGTTCCGCTCGGCGTGTTGTCGGCCACCGTCACCGAGGCGCGCTCGCCGTAGAGCAGCTTGATCCGCTCGCGGATGTTGGCCAGGCCGACGCCGGTGCCCGCGGTCGCCGCCTTGCCGAAGCCCATGCCCGTGTCGGCCACGGTCACCGCCAGCTTGCCGTGGACGATCTCGGCCTTGACGGTGATCTTGCCGCCCTCGGCCTTGGGCTCGAGGCCGTGCTTGATCGCGTTCTCGACCAGCGACTGGATCATCATCGACGGGAACTCGGCCGAGAGCAGGCCCTCGGGCACCTGGATGTCGGTCTGCAGGCGGTCTTCCATGCGCACCTTCAGGATCTCGAGGTAGGGCCGGATCACCGCCATCTCGCGGCCGAGGTTGTGCGCCATCGGCGCCGATTCGCGCATCGAGGGCATCGAGGCGCGCAGCAGCGCGATCAGGTTCTTCTGCATCTGGCTGGCGCGCGGCGGATCGGTCTGGATCAGGTGGTCGATCGAGGCCAGCGTGTTGAACAGGAAGTGCGGCTCGACCTGCGCCTGCATCGCCGCCATGCGCGCCTCGACCACCTGGCGCTTGAGCTGCTCGGACTCGGCGGTCTCGGTCGCCTCGGCGGCCTTGACCTCGGCCCGGATCGTGCGCTTGTAGCTGATCTTGAGGATCGCCGAGGCGACGATCAGGAGGAAGGCGATGTCGGTGAACGAATCACCCATGCGCGTGTGGCGGATGCGCCGGACCTGCGTCACCGACTTCTGGCTGGCCTCGGCGGCGGCTTCCTGGGCCGCCTCTTCCGACTCGCGGATCGCGTCGACCACCGCTGCCTTCGCCTCTTCCACCGCCTCGCGCACGGCTTCGCTGTCGGCGCCCGGCGGCAGCTTGATCTCCACCCCGACGTCGCCGAGCGAGATCCCGGCGCCCGAGGCGGCACCCGACGCGCCCTCCGAGGCCGCGCCCGAAGCCGCCGATGCGGCGGCCGCGGCACCGCGACGCGGCGAGATGCGCACGCCGTTCTTGTCGATCGATATCGTGACGTCGCGGCCGCCGGCGTCCTTCTTCTCGATCACGATCGCCGGCTCGCGCGTGCCGCCCTTCGCCGGCTTGGGCGGCTTCGGCGGGGTGACCGTCGTGACCTCCTCGATGCCGCCGATCGGCAGGTTGAACGGCGGCAGCTTGGATAGGACTGCGGCGCAGATCATGAGCAGCACCGAGAGCAGGGCGAAGCGCAGCCAGGAGATGCCGACCAGCCAGTTGCCGTAGGCGTGGAACATCCCGACCGCGCCGACCGAGAAGCGCTGCCAGCCCGAGCGGGGCGGCGGCGGGGGCAGATCGGGGGCAGGCGAAGAGGTGGTCATGGGGCGGGCGGTTTCAAGCTTTGCCCGCACTGTACGGACGCGCCCCGGCATCACCTACGGCGAGGCGACGGAGTGCGATCCGGGGACGACAGGCTGCAGGCGCGGCCGACGAAGCCGGCGCCACCCGGCCTCAGTTCTGGGCTTGCGAGTCGAGCGGCTGCGCCAGCGGCAGCGTGTCCAGGTCGTCCTGCGGTCCGGTCGGGGCGAACAGCGGGTCGGCGGGCGGCGAGCCGATGCGCAGCGGCCCGGCGCGCCAGTCGGCCATGAGCGCGTCCCACTTCGGCCGGGCCGCGTCGAGGTGGCGCTGCTTGACGTGGCCGTAGCCGCGGATCATTTCCGGCACCCGCGCGATCTCGACCGCCAACGCCAGGTTGGCGGGTCCGAGCGTGCGCAGCACTTCCTCGACCGCCTCGCGGTACTCGACGATCAGCGCCCGTTCGGTGCGCCGCTCCTCGGTCCGGCCGAACGGATCGAAGGCGGTGCCGCGCAGGCCCTTCAGGCGCGCGAGGACGCGAAACGCCGAGAGCATCCACGGCCCGAACTGCCGCTTCTGCAGCTCGCCCTTGTCGTTGCGCCTGGCGATGGCCGGCGGTGCGAGGTGATAGGCGAGCTGGAAGTCCTTGCCGAGCGTGCCTTCGAACTGGGAGGCGACCTTGTCCAGGAACCGGGTGTCGCTGTGCAGCCGCGCGACCTCGTACTCGTCCTTGTAGGCCATGAGCTTGAAGAGATAGCGGGCGACAGCCTCGGTCAGCTTGGTGCTCGGCTTGGCGGCATCGGGCCGGGTGGCGGTGCGCGAGAACACGAGCTCGGCTTCCTTGCCGCGCACCGTGTCGACGAAGCGCTTGTACTGCTCGGCGTAGGCCGCGTTCTGGTACGCGGCGAGGAACTCGACCCGCTTGGCGATCATGTCGTCGAGGTTGGTCGATCGCTTCACCAGCTCGATCACCTGGCCGGTGCGCACCAGCGCCTTCACTTCCTTCGGCGCGGCGGCGGCGCGGCGGCCCCATTCGAAGGCCGCCTTGTTGTTCTCGACCTGCACGCCGTTGAGCTCGATCGCGCGCATCAGCGCCGCGTGGCTGAGCGGAACGCGGCCCTGCTGCCAGGCGTAGCCGAGCATCAGCGGGTTGGTGTAGATCGAGTCGCCGAGGAGCTGCACCGCGAGCGTGTCGGCGTCCAGCTTGCCCACGTGGTCGGGGCCGACCGCCTCGAGCACCAGCGATTCGCACTTGCCGGCCGGGAACTGCCAGTCGGGGTCGCTGACGAAGGCCGCGGTCGGCGTCGCGTGGGTGTTGAGGGCGACGTAGGTGCGGCCGGCCCGCATCACGGCGAGCGAGGCCTTGTTGGCGGTGACGATCGGGTCGCAGCCGATCACCAGGTCGGCCTCGGCGGTGCCGACCTTGGTGGAAAAGATCGCCTCGGGCCGGTTGGCGATCTGGATGTGGCTCCAGGTCGCGCCGCCCTTTTGCGCCAGGCCGGCCGCGTCCTGGGTGACGATGCCCTTGCCTTCGAGGTGCGCGGCCATGCCGAGCAGCTGGCCGATCGTGATCACGCCGGTGCCACCGACGCCGGCGACGACGATGCCCCAGGGCCTTTCCGCCACCGGCAGCACCGGATCGGGCGGCGTGCCGACGCTGGAGAGCCGGGGCCGCGAGGCGCCGCCCTTCTTGCCGCTCTTCAGCTTGCCGCCCTCGACCGTGACGAAGCTCGGGCAGAAGCCCTTCAGGCAGGAGTAGTCCTTGTTGCAGGTGTTCTGGTTGATCCGGCGCTTGCGCCCGAACTCGGTCTCGATCGGCTCGACCGAGAGGCAGTTCGACTGCACCGAGCAATCGCCGCAGCCCTCGCAGACGAGCTCGTTGATGACGACCCGGCGGGCCGGGTCTTCCATCGTGCCGCGCTTCCTGCGCCGGCGCTTCTCGGTCGCGCAGGTCTGGTCGTAGACGATGACGGTGCAGCCCGGGATCTCGCGCAGCTCCCGCTGTATCGCATCCAGGTCGTCGCGATGGCGCACTGTCACGCCGGGCGCGAGCCGTGCCTTGATCTCCGAGGGCTCGTACTTCTCCGGCTCGTCGGTGACGACGACGACCCGCTTCGCGCCCTCGGCGTCGAGCTCGCGCGTCATCTCCGGCACCTTGAGCGTGCCGTCGATCGGCTGCCCGCCGGTCATCGCGACCGCGTCGTTGAACAGGATTTTGTAGGTGATGTTGACCTTGGCGGCGATCGACTGCCGCACCGCCAGCAGGCCCGAGTGGAAGTAGGTGCCGTCGCCGAGGTTTGCGAAGATGTGCTTGTCGGTGGTGAAGGGCGCCTGGCCGATCCAGGACACGCCCTCGCCGCCCATCTGGCTGAAGCTCACCGTCGAGCGGTCCATCCAGACGGCCATGTAGTGGCAGCCGATGCCGGCGACGGCGCGCGAGCCCTCGGGCACCTTGGTCGAGGTGTTGTGCGGGCAGCCGCTGCAGAACCACGGCCCCCGCTCGGGGCCGGCGCCTGCGCCGCCGACCGTGGTGACGAGCAGGCTTTGCTCCTTGGCCTCGATCAGCGCCACCCGCAGCGTCATCCGCGCCGAGACGTCGGCGTCGACGCCGAGCTTGGCCAGACGCCTGGCGATCGCCTTGGCGATGATCGAGGGCGTGAGGTCGGCCTGGGCGCGCAGCAGCCAGTGCTGCGCCGGGTTGGCCTGGCCCCATTCGCCGCCGGCGTCATCGTCGCTCCCGGAGTCGTCGAACTTGCCGAGCACGTGCGGCCGCACGTCGGGCCGCCAGCCGTACAGCTGCTCCTTGACCTGGTACTCGATGACCTGGCGCTTCTCCTCGACCACCAGGATCTCCTCGAGGCCGAGGGCGAAGTCGCGGGTGATCGTCGCCTCGAGCGGCCAGACGACGTTGACCTTGTGCAGGCGCAGCCCGATCCGGCGGCAGGTCTCGTCGTCGAGGCCCAGGTCCGAGAGCGCCTGGCGGGTGTCGTTGTAGGCCTTGCCGGAGGCGATGATGCCGAAGCGGTCGTGCGGGCCCTCGATCACGTTGTGGTTGAGGCGGTTGGCGCGCACGTAGGCGAGCGCCGCGTACCACTTGTAGTTCATCAGCCGCGCTTCCTGCTCGAGCGGCGCGTCGGGCCAGCGGATGTGCAGGCCGCCGGGCGGCATCTGGAAGTCCTCGGGCAGGATGATGTCGACCCGGTCCGGGTCGACCGAGACGCTGGCCGACGACTCGACGATCTCCTGGATCGTCTTCACCCCCGACCAGACGCCGGCGAAGCGGCTCATCGCGAACGCGTGCAGGCCCATGTCGAGGATGTCCTGCACGCTCGACGGAAAGAACACCGGCAGGCCGCAGGCCTTGAAGATGTGGTCGCTCTGGTGCGCCGCGGTCGAGCTCTTGGCGATGTGGTCGTCGCCGGCCAGGGCGATCACGCCACCGTGCTTGGCGGTGCCGGCCATGTTGGCATGCTTGAAGACGTCGGAGCAGCGGTCGACGCCGGGGCCCTTGCCGTACCAGATGCCGAACACGCCGTCGAAGCGCTTCGATTCGGGATAGAGGTCGAGCTGCTGCGAGCCCCAGACCGCGGTCGCGGCGAGCTCCTCGTTGACCCCCGGCTGGAAGACGAGGTCCTGTGCCGCGAGGTGGCTCTTCGCCTGCCACAGCGCCTGGTCGTAGCCGCCGAGCGGCGAGCCGCGGTAGCCGCTGATGAAGCCGCCGGTCTTCAGGCCGAACATCGCGTCGCGCTTCTTCTGCAGCAGCGGCAGGCGGACCAGCGCCTGGGTGCCGCTCATGAACGCCCGGCCGTGCTCGAGGCTGTACTTGTCGTCGAGCGTGACGCTTTCGAGCGCCTTGCGAACCGCGTCGGGAAGGGGTGCGTTCATGCCGAGAGTGTAGGCATTCGCCGCCCCGGGCAGCGCCTGTCCGGTCTCTCAGGCGGGGGGCTGTTTCGGCAGGTGCAGGCGGGCGCGCAGGCCGTGCGGCTCGGCGGCCGCGAGCTCGAGGCTGCCGCCGTGGGCGCGCGCGACCCGCTCGACGATCGC
>JANMCC010000015.1:0-11312 GCA_031360885.1 Burkholderiales bacterium
GAAGGTGGTCGACCTGACCGAGGGCGCCTACACCGAGCGCGAGCTGATGCTGATCAAGGTGCGCGCGGTCGGCAAGGAGCGCGACGAGATGAAGCGCATGGCCGAGATCTTTCGCGGCCGCATCATCGACGTCACCGAGAAGAGCTACACCCTCGAGCTGACCGGCGCGGCCGGCAAGCTCGACGCCTTCCTCGAGGCGATCGACAAGAGCGTCATCCTCGAGACCGTGCGCACCGGCTCGAGCGGCATCGGCCGGGGCGAGCGGATCCTCAGGGTCTGAACGGCGAATCGACCGAGAGCATTCAATCCAACGAAACCAGGAACATCCCATGAAGGTCTATTACGACAAAGACGCCGACCTGAGCCTCGTCAAGGGCAAGAACGTCACCATCGTCGGCTACGGCTCGCAAGGCCATGCGCACGCGCAGAACCTCACCGACAGCGGCGTGAAGGTGACGGTCGGCCTGAGGAAGGGCGGTGCCTCCTGGGCCAAGGTCGAGGCGGCCAAGATCAAGGTGGCCGAGGTCGCCGAGGCGGTGAAGGGCGCCGACGTCGTGATGATGCTGCTGCCCGACGAGCAGATCGCCACCGTCTACAAGAACGACGTCGAGCCGAACATCAAGCAGGGCGCCTCGCTCGCGTTCGCGCACGGCTTCAACGTGCACTACGGCCAGGTCATGCCGCGCGCCGACCTCGACGTCTGGATGGTCGCGCCCAAGGCGCCGGGCCACACGGTGCGCTCCACCTACACGCAGGGCGGCGGCGTGCCGCACCTGATCGCGGTGCATGCCGACCAGTCCGGCAAGGCGCGCGACCTGGCGCTCAGCTACGCCGCGGCCAACGGCGGCGGCAAGGCCGGAGTGATCGAGACCAACTTCCGCGAGGAGACCGAGACCGACCTGTTCGGCGAGCAGGCCGTGCTCTGCGGCGGCACCGTCGAGCTGATCAAGGCGGGCTTCGAGACCCTGGTCGAGGCCGGCTACGCGCCGGAGATGGCGTACTTCGAGTGCCTGCACGAGCTCAAGCTGATCGTCGACCTCATCTACGAGGGCGGCATCGCCAACATGAACTACTCGATCTCGAACAACGCCGAGTACGGCGAGTACGTCTCGGGGCCGAAGATCATCACCGACGAGACGCGGGCGGCGATGAAGAAGATGCTGAAGGACATCCAGACCGGCGAGTACGCCAAGAGCTTCATCATCGAGAACCGTGCCGGTGCGCCGACGCTGATGAGCAAGCGCCGCCTGATGGCCGAGTCGCAGATCGAGGTCGTGGGCGAAAAGCTCCGGGCGATGATGCCGTGGATCAAGAAGAACCGCCTCGTCGACCAGTCGCGCAACTGATCCCGCTGCGAGCGCCGTCCGCGAGCCGCCGGTGAGCACCGAACCCGCCGCCCTGACCGACCCGCACGAGCCGCCCCTGCGGCCCCGCAGGAAGGGCGTCTACATCCTGCCCAATCTGTTCACGCTGGGGGCCCTCTTCGGCGGCTTCTACGCGGTGGTGATGGCGATGAACGGGCGCTTCGAGCAGTCGGCCTACGGCGTGTTCGCGGCGATGGTGCTCGACAGCCTCGACGGCCGGGTGGCGCGCATGACGCGCACGCAGAGCGTGTTCGGCGAGCACATGGATTCGCTCTCCGACATGGTCTCGTTCGGCGCCGCACCGGCGTTGATCGCCTACGAGTGGGCGCTGCGCGGGCTCGGCAAGCCGGGCTGGATAGCAGCCTTCGTCTACTGCTCCTGCGCGGCGCTGCGGCTGGCCCGCTTCAACACCAACATCGGCATCGTCGACAAGCGCTTCTTCCAGGGGCTGCCGAGCCCGGCGGCGGCGGCGATCGTGATGGGCTTCATCTGGGTGATGGACGACCAGGGCTTCACCGGCATCGAAATGGGCGCCTGGCTGGGCTGGACCACCTTCGCCTTCACCCTCTACGCCGGCCTCACGATGGTGACCAACGTCCCGTTCTACAGCTTCAAGGACCTGAGCCTGAAGCGCTCGGTGCCGTTCGTCGTGATCGTGCTCATCGCCCTGGGCATCGCGGTGATCAACATCCATCCGCCGATCGTTCTGGTGGCCCTCTTCATGATCTACGGCCTCTCGGGCTACGCGGTCTACGTCTGGAAGAAGCTGAAGGGCAAGCCCGTTAGCGTGATTGCAACATCGACCGACGAACCCGACGAACAAGGGCTGCATCGCTGAATCGGCCGTGCTATATTGAAATCGTGACGTTCCGAATCGCTTCCGCGCTGCTTCTTCTTCTTGGACCAACAAGGGCTCGCTGAACGCACTCGTCTACAAACGTCTCGTCCAACGGCCCGCCAGAAACCTGAGCGGGCCGTTTTGTTTTTACCCAGGGGAATTGCCGTGACCGACCGCCTGTTCATCTTCGACACCACCTTGCGCGACGGCGAGCAATCGCCCGGCGCCTCGATGACCAAGGACGAAAAGCTCCGCATCGCCCGCCAGCTCGAGCGACTCAAGGTCGACGTCATCGAGGCGGGCTTCGCCGCATCGTCGAACGGCGACTTCGAGGCAGTGAAGGCGATCGCGCACGCGATCCGCGGCTCGACCGTCTGCTCGCTGGCCCGCGCCAACGACCGCGACATCAGCCGCGCCGCCGAGGCGCTGAAGGGCGGCGAGTCGACCCGGATCCACATCTTCCTCGCCACCAGCGACCTGCACATGGAGAAGAAGCTCCGGATGACGCGCGAGCAGGTGTTCGAGCAGGCCAAGCTCTCGGTCCGTTTCGCCCGCAACCTGAACGGTGACGTCGAGTTCTCGCCCGAGGACGGCTACCGCTCCGATCCCGAGTTCCTCTACCGGGTGCTCGAGGCGGTGATCGCCGAGGGCGCGACCACGATCAACATCCCCGACACCGTGGGCTACGCCATCCCCGAGCTCTACGGCGAGTTCCTGCTCGACCTGCGCAACAAGATCCCGAACGCCGACAAGGCGGTCTGGTCGGTGCACTGCCACAACGACCTCGGCATGGCGGTGGCCAACTCGCTCGCCGGCGTGAAGATTGGCGGCGCGCGCCAGGTCGAATGCACGATCAACGGCCTGGGCGAGCGGGCGGGCAACTGCTCGCTCGAGGAGGTCGTGATGGCGGTGAAGACGCGCAAGGACTACTTCAAGCTCGACCTGGCGATCGACGCCACCCAGATCGTCCCGGCGTCGCGCCTGGTCGCGCAGACCACGGGCTTCGTGGTCCAGCCGAACAAGGCGGTGGTCGGCGCCAACGCCTTCGCGCATGCCTCGGGCATCCACCAGGACGGCGTTCTCAAGGCACGCGACACCTACGAGATCATGCGTGCCGAAGACGTGGGCTGGGCGGCGAACAAGATCGTGCTCGGCAAGCTCTCGGGCCGCAATGCCTTCAAGCAGCGGCTGAAGGACCTCGGCATCGTGATGGAGGCCGAGGCCGACATCAACGATGCGTTTGTCCGCTTCAAGGAGCTCGCCGACCGCAAGAGCGACATCTTCGACGAGGACATCCTCGCGCTGGTGATGGACGGCGCCGTCGCCGGCGAGAACGAGCACTACCGGCTGAGGTCGCTGGCGCAGCATTCGGAGACAGGCGCTCGCCCGCAGGCGAGCGTCGTCTTCGCCGCCGGCGAGATCGAGCACCATGCCTCGAGCGACGGCGACGGCCCGGTCGACGCCAGCCTCAAGGCGATCGAGTCGAAGGTGGGAAGTGGCGCGGAGATGCTGCTCTATTCGGTGAATGCGATCACCAGCGGCTCGACAGAATCGCAGGGCGAGGTGACGGTACGGCTGCAACACGCGGGCCGGATCGTCAACGGCGTCGGTGCCGATCCCGACATCATCGTCGCGTCGGCGAAAGCCTACCTCGCCGCGTTGAACAAGCTGCACAGCAAGACGGAACGGGTCGCGGCCCAGGGCTGACCGGCGCGGTCGGCCCCTCAGGGTGGCCTTTTCCGTGCCTGTTGTCTCACTTTAGGAACGGCGCGCAAGTTTTTGATCTTGCGCGCTTTTCTTTCATATCCTAGACTTCGCGCGCCGCCCGCACCCGAGGGAAGAGTTTTGTCGACTGTCCGCAACCTGGTTTCCGCCTCCCTCCTGCTCTGTTGCGCTGCCGTCGCCACGGCGGCCGCGCCGAAGTCGGCGCCCGCGGAAAAGAAGCGCCATGCCACGAAGGCCAGCGCCGCCGCCGTGCAGCGCGCGAACACCTCGGTGGTCGTGGTTCGCAGCCGCAACGGCGCGCTCCGCCGGGTCGCCCTGGTCCGGGTCGAGCCGGTCCATCCTTCCTTCGGCCAGTTGTCCGGCCTGCACGACGCCGCCGATGCGCTGGAGCTGAAGTCGGGCGTCGCCCTGGTCCTCGACCAGGACACCGACGAGGTGCTGTTCTCCAAGAACGCCCAGGCGGTGCTGCCGATCGCCTCGCTCACCAAGCTCATGACCGCCGTCGTCGTCACCGAGGCGAACCTGCCGCTCGACGAGATGATCACGATCACCGACGACGATATCGACACGGAAAAGGGCAGCCGCTCCCGGCTCAGGGTCGGCACCACCCTGCCGCGCGGCGACATGCTGCACCTGGCGTTGATGTCCTCCGAGAACCGGGCCGCGCACGCCCTCGGCCGCACCTATCCTGGCGGCCTCGCCGTGTTCGTCGCCGAGATGAACCACAAGGCGCGCGAGCTCGGCATGAAGGACACGCGCTACGTCGAGCCGACGGGCCTGTCGAGCAACAACCAGTCCAGCGCACGCGACCTCGCCACGCTGGTCAAGGCCGCGCACGAGCACCAGATCATCCGCGAGCTCTCGACTTCGCACGAGTACGCGGTCGAGGTCGGCAACCGGCCGATCCAGTTCCGCAACACCAACGGCCTGGTCAAGAGCCCCGAGTGGGAGATCGGCCTGCAGAAGACCGGCTACATCTCCGAAGCCGGCCGCTGCCTGGTGATGCAGGCCAAGATGGCCGGGCGCCAGCTGATCATGGTGTTCCTTGATTCGGCGGGCAAGTACTCGCGGATCGGCGATGCCGAGCGGGTGCGTCGCTGGGTCAACGAATCGGCGCACACCGCGGCCGCGCTGCCGGTGCTCGCCCCGGCCAAGCCGAAGATCTGACGCCGCGCGGCGCGCCGCGGCTCAGCCGCGGTGGCCGAGCGCCGACGAGATCTGCGCCGCGGTCGCGCGCAGCCGCTCCAGCCAGCTTTCCTCCAGCCGATCGGCCGGCGCCGAGATCGACAGGCCCGCGACCAGCTTGCCCTGGTCGTCGAGGATGCCGGCGGCCATGCAGCGCACCCCCAGCTCGAGCTCCTCGTCGTCGCGCGCCGTGCCGTACTGCGCCACCCGCGACAGCTCGCGCTCGAGCGAGGTCAGGTCGGTGATGCTGTTGCGGGTGTGGCCCGCCAGGCCCGTGCGGGCGGCGTAGGCGCGCACCCGCTGGGCGTCGTCCTGCGCCAGGAAGAGCTTGCCGACCGAAGTGAGGTGCAGCGGCGCGCGACCGCCGATGGCGCGCACCACCTGCATCCCCGAGCGCTCGCTGTAGGTTCGCTCGACGTAGACGATCTCGTCGCCCTGGCGCATCGAGAGGTTCACCGGTTGATGGGTCAGCTTGTGCAACTCGCGCATCGGCGCCAGCGCGGCGTCGCGCACGTCGAGCCGCGCCTTCACCAGGTTGCCGAGCTCGAGCAGTCGCATGCCGAGCCGGTAGCTGCCCGGCTCGGGACGGTCGACGTAGCGGCCGATCGTCAGGTCGTTGAGGATCCGGTGCGCGGTCGAGGGATGCAGGCCGCTCTGCTCGCTGATGATCTTCAGCGACACCGGCTCCTGGTGCGAGGCCAGCAGGTCGAGCAGGGAGAAGGCGCGCTCGAGGACCTGGATGGTGATGGCGCGCTCTTCGGTCTTCCGCATGCCGCGATTCTCGCCGAGGGTCAGGGGGAAAGCAGCGCGCGGGCCGCCGCCGTGCCGCTGCGCAGTGCGCCTTCGAGGGTGGCGGGGTAGGGGCCGTAGACGTAATCGCCGGCGGCGACCAGCCCCGGCGCGACCTGGAGCGGCGGCCGGGCCAGCCGGGGCGTGCAGCGAAAAGTCGCCCGCTTCTCGACGATCGTGCGCAGCGCCAACACGGGCGCGCGCAGGTGCGTGGCGAGGGTCGAGCGCGCCTGCTCGAGCGTCGCGGCTTCGGTGGCCGCCAGGCCGCGCGCCACCCAGGCTTCGGCGCCGCTGATCACGAACGCGAGCAGGCCGGGCGGGCCGCCGAGGCGTCCGCGGTCGAAGACGAACTGCGCCGGATGCGCGTCGTCGGCGTGGAGAACGAGCATCGGCTCGGGGAGACTTGCGCCCTCGCTTCGCGCATAGACCGTGACGATCGGCTCGTACCGCAACGCTGCCGCCTGCGCGGCCCAGGCCGGATCGTGCGGCGCCAGCAGGCGCGCTGCCTCGACAGCGCTGGCGGCGATGATCACCGCGTCGAAGGCGTCGCCGTCGACCCGCCAGCGCCCCTCGGCGGACTCGCTCCGCTCTACCCGCTCGACCCGATGGGCGAGCCGGACCTCGGTCCCCGCAGCCGTGAGCCGGGCCAGCGCCGGCTGAGGAAACAGCGCGCTCAGGCCGCGCCGCGGAAGCAGCAGGTCGGCGGCTCCCGCGCCGGCGGCGAGGGCGTCGTGCAGCACGCGCAGGAAGACGGTTCCGCTCGCCGCCTCGGCGGGGGTGTTGAGCGCGGCGACGCAGAGCGGCTCGATCAGCTCGCGCCGGACCGCCTCGGGTAGGCGCGCCGCCAGCGCGTCGACAGTCGTGTCCGGCGGGCAGACGAAGCCGCTGCGCGCCCAGCCGGCGGCGACACGCAGCAGCGCGAAACGCTCGCCCCACGACCAGCCGCGGCGCGCCAGCACGGCCCGGGCGAAAGCCGGCATGGCACGCCCGGCAGGCAGGCGCAGACCCAGGCCCCGCGCGTCGACGAGGCGGAGCGGCAGGCGCAGGAACGCCTCTTCCTCCGCGACGCCCACCTGCGCCATCAGGCGCAGCGTTTCGCTGTAGGCGCCGATGCAGATGTGCTGGCCGTTGTCGAGCCCGTCGTCGCCGGCGTTCAGGTCGCGCGCCCGGCCGCCGATGGCCGGGGCCATCTCGAACAGCGTGACCTTCGCGCCGCGGGCGCTGCATTCCAGCGCGGCAGCGAGCCCCGACCAGCCGGCGCCCACCACGGCGATGCGCGGCGCCATGGCCCCTAGCGCCCGCGCCAGTTCGTGCGCATCGCGATCCAGAGCTTCCTGAGCGGCGTCAGCGAGATGCGCTGGTGCAGGACGCGGAAACCGTCGGCTTCGATCTCGCGCAACAGCGCGCGATAGATGTTGGCCATCATCAGCCCCGGCTTCTGGGCGCGCCGGTCGGCGGGATCGAGCAGGGCCAGCGCCTCGTCGTAGCAGCGGTGTGCCCGCTCCGCCTGGAAGCGCATCAGCGCGCTGAAGCGATCGCTGTACTGGCGCTCGAGCAGCTCGTTCGCCTTCACGTCGAACTGCTTGAGCTCGTCCATCGGCAGGTAGATCCTGCCGCGCCGGGCGTCGTCGCCGATGTCGCGAATGATGTTGGTGAGCTGCATCGCCAGGCCGAGCTTGTGCGCGTAGGCGACCGTCGATTCGCTTTCCCGGCCGAAGATGTTCGCCGCGACCTCGCCGACGACACCGGCGACCAGGTCGCAGTAGCGCGCCAGGCCCGGGAAGTCGAGGTAGCGCGACTGGTCGAGGTCCATCTGGCAGCCTTCGATCACCGCCAGCAGATGGCGCGGCTCGATGGCGTAGGCGGTGGTGTGCGGCAGCAGCGCCTTCATCACCGGATGGGTCGGGTTGCCGGCCCAGCTCGCGGCGATCTCGCCCTGCCACCAGGCGAGCTTGGCGGCGGCGACGCCGCGATCCGAGACCTCGTCGACGACGTCGTCGACCTCGCGGCAGAACGCGTAGAAGGCGGTGATCGCCGCCCGCCGCGGCGGCGGCAGGAACAGGAAGGCGTAGTAGAAGCTCGAGCCGCTGGCGACGGCTTTCTCCTGGACGTACTGCTCCGGAGTCATCGCGGCGCGCATCGGGCAGTCGTAGCGATGCTCATGCGGCCCGCTCGGCCGGGGCGCCGCTGTCGCCGCGCATCCGCAGCGCGCGCCAGGCGATCGTCGGCGTGTCGGCAAAGCCGAGCTTCGGCCGCTCGCGCAGGGTGGCGCCGCCGAGGCGGTCGATGCGCTCGAGCACCCGCAGGCCGCCCTGGACGACGAAGCGCAACTCCCAGCCGGCGCGTCCGGGCACGGCGTGGACCAGTGGCGCGCCGAAGCGCATCAGGCTGCGCGCCCAGGCGACGGCGTCGAGCACGAGGCGGCGCACGGCCTCGCTGTCCCGGCCGGCGAGCACGTCCTGCGGATCGACGCCGTGGCGGCGGCAATCGGCCTCGGGCAGGTAGAGGCGGCCGCGCTGCGTGTCGCGGCCGAGGTCCTGCCAGAAATTGGCCAGTTGCAGGGCGGTGCAGATCGCGTCGGAGCGGGCGAGCAGGTCGGCGCCGCCTACGCCGTACAGGTGCAGGAGCAGGCGGCCGACCGGGTTGGCCGAACGACGGCAGTAGTCGAGGAGGGCGGGACGATCGGCGTAGCGCGTGACGGTCGCGTCCTGGATGAAGGCGTCGAGCAGGGCGTCGAGCAGGTCGACGGGCAGGCGGTGGCGTGCGATCGCAGCGGCCAGCGGCTCGAAGACCCGGGGCCAATCCGAGGCCGGCCGACCCGCGGCGACCGCGGCGAGCGAGGCGCGGTAGGCCGCGAGCGCTTCGAGCCGCTCGCCCGGAGTGGCGTCGCCTTCGTCGGCGATGTCGTCGGCGGTGCGGGCGAAGGCATAGATCGCCTCGATCGCCGGGCGCAGCGCCGGCGGGCACAGCAGCGAGGCGACCGGAAAGTTCTCGTAATGTTCGACCGACACGGCAGCGATTCTCCATGGCGGATGCCGCCGGCCGTGCGGCGATCGATCGCCCGGGTTGCGACGCATTCCGTTTGACGGTGGGGCGGACCGCCCGTATATTACTGACCAGTCAGTCAGTTACGCCTCGGAGCGTCCGCATGAACCCCCGTCTTCCGCCTGCCGTACTGCTCTCGTCCTTGCTGCTCCTGGGTCTGGCCGCGTGCTCGAAGTCGGCGCCGCCGCCCGAGCCGGTGCGTGCGGTCAAGACCATGGTGATTGCACCGGCGTCGGCCGGCAGCAACCACGAATACGCCGGCGAGATCAGGGCGCGGACCGAGTCGCGGCTCGGCTTTCGTGTCGGCGGCAAGATGATCGAGCGGCCGGTCAACGTCGGCGACGCGGTCAAGGCCGGGCAGGTGCTGGCCCGCCTCGATCCGAGCGACCTGCGCCTCGGCGAAGACGTCGCCCGCGCCGGCGTCGCCAGCGCCGCGGTCAACCTGGAGCAGGCCGAGGCCGATTTCAAGCGCTACCGCGACCTGAAGGACCAGGGCTTCATCAGCGGCGCCGAGCTCGAGCGGCGCGAGACCTCGCTCAAGGTCGCGCAGGCGCAGCTGGCGCAGGCGCGGGCGCAGTCGGGCGTGCAGGGCAACCAGGCGCGCTACGCGGCGCTGACGGCCGACGTCGGCGGCGTGATCACCGGCGTGGATGTCGAGCCGGGCATGGTGGTCGCCGCCGGTGCGCCGGTGCTGCGCCTCGCCCACGACGGGCCGCGCGACGTCGTCTTCTCGGTGCCCGAGGACAAGGTGGCGCTGGTCCAGGCCGTCATGGCGCGCCGGGGCAGCATCGGCGTGCGGCTCTGGAGCAGCGGCGACGAGGTGCCGGCGACGATCCGCGAAATCTCGGCGGCGGCCGATGCTGCGACCCGCACCTTCCTGGTCAAGGCCGACCTCGGCGTCGTGGCGACCCCGCCGCGCCTCGGGCAGACCGCGACGGTGGCGATCGCCGCGCCGCGGGTCGCGGGCGTCGCCCGCGTGCCGCTCTCGGCGCTGAAGGAGGACCACGGCAAGAGCACGGTCTGGGTCGTCGATCAGGCCTCGATGACGACGGTCTCGCGGCCGGTGAGCCTGGGCGGCGCCGAGGGCAGCGAGGCGGTCGTCGTCGCCGGCCTGGCGCCCGGCGACCGGGTGGTGACCGCCGGTGTCCACGTCCTCAGCGCCGGGCAGAAGGTCCGGCTGTACGCCGATCCGGAAGCGCCGCTCGGCAGCGCCTCGGCGCCCGCACGGCTCGGCCGGGCCGCCGCGGCAACGCTTGCGCCGCCGGCGGCCGCGGCGGTCGCCGCCTCGCCCGTGACCGCAACCTCCGCGGTGCTGCGATGAGCGCCACCGCGTCGAGCGAGCCCGCAGCCGAGTCCGCCTCGCCCGGCCGGCAGCAACTCAACATCTCGCGCTGGGCGCTGGAACACCGCCCGCTGACGCGCTACCTGCTCGTCGTCTTCCTGGTCCTGGGCGCGGCGGCGTATTTCCAGCTTGGCCAGGACGAGGACCCGCCGTTCACCTTCCGGGCGATGGCGATCCGCGTCTTCTGGCCGGGCGCGACGGCGCAGCAGGTCGCCGAGCAGGTGACCGACAAGCTCGAGAAGGGCCTGCAGGAGGTGCCGTACGCCGACCGGATCCGCAGCTACTCGAAACCCGGCGAAGCGCTGATCCTGTTCCAGGTGCGCGACTCGTCGCCGCCGAAGGAGATGCCGCAGATCTGGTACACGGTGCGAAAGAAGCTCGGCGACATGCGCGGCACGCTGCCGCCGGGCGTCGTCGGGCCGTTCTTCAACGACGAGTTCGGCGACGTCTACGGCACGATCTACGCGCTCTCGGCCGACGGCTACAGCTACGCCGAGCTGAAGGACCACGCCGACGACGTGCGGCAACGCCTGTTGAAGGTGAAGGACGTCAACAAGGTCGCGATCTTCGGCGCCCAGGACGAAAAGGTGTTCGTCGAGATCTCGCAGCGCCGGCTCGCGCCGCTCGGCCTCGACTTCAACCAGGTGCTGGCCCAGCTCGGCCAGCAGAACGCGATCGAGTCGGGCGGCACGATCACCGCGCCCGCCGATTCGATCCAGGTGCGCGTCGCCGGCCAGTTCAACTCGCTCGACGACCTGCGGCGCTTCCCCATCCGCGCCGGCGGCTCGGCCTTCAAGCTCGGCGACATCGCCGAGATCCGCCGGGCGACGATCGATCCGCCGCAGGTCAAGGTGCGTGACGCTGGCAAGGAGGTGATCGCCCTCGGCATCTCGATGTCGCGCGGCGGCGACATCATCGCCCTCGGCAAGGCGCTGGAGAAGACTTCCGGGCAGATCCGCGCCGACCTGCCGGTCGGCCTCGAGCTGCACCAGTTCCAGAACCAGGCCAAGGTCGTGTCGGGCTC
>JANMCC010000046.1:0-5148 GCA_031360885.1 Burkholderiales bacterium
GGCTTGCGGGGCGTCATCCGCGGCGGCGATCACCCCCGGCGCCGCGCCGGCGGCGCTCCCCCTCCGGCCATCGGACGGGGCGGGCGCCGCCGCCGCGTCCGAGACGCCGGCGGCTCGATCGCGCGCCAGCTTGCGCTCCACCGCCACCAGGCCGAGCGTCACCAGGGCGAGCGCCACGCTCGAGAGCACGAACGGGATCCGCGGATCGACGCCGCGCAGCGTCAGGCCGAGGTAGGGCGACATCGCGTTGGCGACGCCGAGCCCGAGCAGCGAGAGCGCCACCAGGACCGGCTGCGCCGGCTTGGCGACGTGCTTGCCGACCAGCGAGAGCGGCGGGGCGCGCAGCGCCGACGACGTGACTGCCCAGATCAGCGTCAAGGCGAGGAACACCGCAGGCGAAGCGCCAGGGGCGACGAAAGGCAGGGCGAGGAAGGCGGCGCACGAGACCAGCGTGGCCGCCAGCACCGAGACGCCGATCCGGCCGACCGCGCGCGAAACCCGGTCGGCGGCGACGCCGCTCGCGTAGTCGGCGAAGACGAAGACGAGCTGGTCGGCCATCAGGATCCAGGCGACCGCCGTCTTCGGGATCCCTGCCTGCGCGGCGAGCTGCGGCAGGTAGAGGACGTAGACGATCCAGCTCGCGGCGAAGAAGAACTGGACGACGCCGAGGTAGAGGCCGATGCCGGAAGCGTTCATGCGCCGGAGGCCGCGGTCAGTGGTTGTCTTTCGGTACGAACGCCCCGCGCATGCCGACCAGGAAGTCGAGGTCCGCGCCTTCGTCGGCCTGCAGCACGTGGTCGATGTAGAGCTTCCAGTAGCCGCTCTGCAGCGGCGGCACCGGCGGCTTCCAGCCCTCCAGGCGCTTCGCCAGCTCGGCGTCGCTGATGTCGAGATGCAGGCGCCGGTTCGGCACGTCGAGCTCGATGAAGTCGCCGTTGCGCACCGCGGCGAGCGGGCCGCCCGCAGCCGCTTCGGGCGTGGTGTGCAGCACCACGGTGCCGTAGGCGGTGCCGCTCATGCGCGCGTCGCTGATGCGGACCATGTCGGTGATGCCGCGCCGAAGCACCTTGGGCGGCAGCGGCATGTTGCCGACCTCGGCCATGCCCGGGTAGCCCTTGGGGCCGCAGTTCTTCAGAACCAGGATGCAGCTCTCGTCGACGTCGAGGCTCTCGTCGTCGATCCGCTTGTGGAAGTCGTCGCTGTCCTCGAAGACGACGGCGCGGCCTCGGTGCGTCATCAGCGCCGGCGTCGCCGCGCTCGGCTTGATGATGGCGCCGCGCGGCGCCAGGTTGCCGCGCAGCACGGCGATGCCGGCCCTGGCCTTGAACGGGGTGTCGAACTTCTTGATGACGTCGGTGTTGAAGTTCTCGGCGTCGGCAATGTTCTCGCCGACCGTCTTGCCGTTCGCCGTGACTGCGCCCAGGTGCAGCAGCGGCGCGATCTCCTTCATCACCGCCGGCAGGCCGCCGGCGTAGCAGAAGTCTTCCATGAGGTGCGTGCCCGAGGGCTGCAGGTTCACCAGGCACGGCAGCTCGCTCGCCAGCCGGTCGAAGTCGTCGATGCCGAGCTTGACGCCGATGCGCCCGGCGATCGCGATCAGGTGGATCACTGCGTTGGTCGAGCCGCCGATCGCGGCCAGCGTCTTGATCGCGTTCTCGAACGCCTCGCGCGTGAGGATGTCGGCAAGCTGCTGGTCCTCGTGGACCATGTCGACGATGCGCCGGCCGGCCATGCGCGCCAGCACATTGCGCCGGCCGTCGACCGCCGGATAGGCGGCGTTGCCCGGCAGGCCGATGCCGAGCGCCTCGACCATCGAGGCCATGGTGCTGGCCGTGCCCATGGTCATGCAGTGGCCGTGGCTGCGGTGCATGCAGCTTTCGGCGTCGAAGAACTCCTGCAGCTTGAGCGTGCCGGCGCGCACCTGCTCGCTCATGCTCCACACGCCCGTGCCCGAGCCGAGCTCCTGGCCGCGCCACTTGCCGTTGAGCATCGGTCCGCCGGAGACGCCGATCGTCGGCAGGTTGGCGCTGGCCGCGCCCATCACCAGCGAGGGCGTGGTCTTGTCGCAGCCCATCAGCAGGACCACGCCGTCGATCGGGTTGCCGCGGATCGATTCCTCGACATCCATCGAGGCGAGGTTGCGGTAGAGCATCGCCGTCGGCCGGAGCAGCGTCTCGCCGAGCGACATCACCGGGAACTCGAGCGGGAAGCCACCCGCTTCGTAGACGCCGATCTTCACCTGCTCGGCGAGCGTGCGGAAGTGCGAGTTGCAGGGCGTGAGTTCGCTGAAGGTGTTGCAGATGCCGATCACCGGCCGGCCGTCGAACTGGTCGTGCGGAACGCCCTTGCCCTTGACCCAGCTGCGGTAGGCGAAGCCGTCGCGGTCCTGGCGGCCGAACCATTGCTGGCTGCGCAGCTCGCCCGGCTCCTTGCGCGGCTTCTTCGTTTCACTCATCGCGACTCTCCAGCGCCGTCATTCCTTGACCGACCCGGTCAGCCCGGACACGTAGTATTCGACGAAGAACGAATAGATGAACGCGACCGGCAGCGAGCCGAGCAGCGCCCCGGCCATCAGCGGCCCCCAGTGGTAGACGTCGCCCTCGACCAGCTCGGTGACCACGCCCACCGGCACCGTCTTGATCTCCGACGAGGAGACGAAGGTGAGCGCGTAAATGAACTCGTTCCACGACAGGGTGAAGGCGAAGATGCCGGCGGAGATCAGCCCCGGCACGGCGAGCGGCAGGACGATCTTGGTCAGGATCTGCCAGCGGTTGGCGCCGTCGATCAGGGCGCACTCCTCAAGCTCGTAGGGGATCGAGCGGAAGTAGCCCATCAGGAGCCAGGTGGAGAACGGGATCAGGAAGGTCGGGTAGGTGAGGATCAGCGCCCAGCGCGTGTCGAACAGGCCGAGCTGGTAGACGATCGCCGCCAGGGGAATGAACAGGATCGATGGCGGCACGAGGTACGCGAGGAAGATCGAGAGACCGACCTGCTTCGAGCCGTTGAAACGCAGCCGCTCGATCGCGTAGGCGGCGAACACCGAGCAGACCAGCGAGACGAAGGTCGCCACCACAGAAACCAGCACCGTGTTCCACATCCATTGCGGATACGAGGTGTGGAACAGCAGCTTGTCGAAGTGGGCGAGGGTCGGCGTGATCACCCAGAACGGATTGCCGGTGCGCGACAGCAGCTCGTTGTCGGGCTTCACCGAGGTAATGCCCATCCAGTAGAACGGGAACAGCAGGACGAACAGGAAGGCGATCAGCGGCAGGTAGATGGTGACGAACTTGCGCGACGGCGTGTCGAGATAGCTCATGCCGACGCTCTCGCCGGCCTGCGGTGAAGTGCTCGCGTCCGTCGTGCTCATTTGTCCGCCCCGCCCTGCTGCCAGGCGCGCCGCTGGAGCCCGAAGTAGCTGAACATGATCGCCGCCAGCAGGAACGGCACCATCGCGATCGAGATCGCCGCGCCCTCGCCGAGCGCCCCGCCCGAGATCGCCCGCTGGAACGAGAGCGTCGCCATCAGGTGGGTGGCGTTGAGCGGCCCGCCGCGGGTGATGACGTAGATGAGCTGGAAGTCGGTGAAGGTGAACAGCACCGAGAAGGTCATGACCACGGCGATGATGGGCGTGAGCAGCGGCAGCGTGACGTGGCGGAACTGCTGCCAGCGCGAGGCGCCGTCGATCGCCGAGGCCTCGTAGTACGAGGGCGAGATCGTCTGCAGGCCGGCGAGCAGGGTGATGGCGACGAACGGGATGCCGCGCCAGATGTTGGCGCCGATCACCGACAGCCGCGCGTTCCACGGATCGCCGAGGAAGTCGATGTACTTGTCGATCAGCCCTAGCTTGACCAGGATCCAGCTGATGATGGAGAACTGGGCGTCGAATATCCACCAGAAGGCGATCGCCGAGAGCGCCGTCGGCACGATGTAGGGCAGCAGGATGACGGCGCGAAAGAAGGTCTTGGCGCGGATGTTGCGGTTCAGGAGCAGCGCCAGCCAGAGCCCGAGGCCGAACTTGAAGACGCTCGCGACGAAGGTATAGAAGAGCGTGTTGAAGAGCGCCAGCCGCGTGACCGCGTCGCCCCACAGGAACTCGTAGTTCTCGAGCCCGACCCACACGCCGGTGCGCCCGACCTTCGCATCGGTGAAACCGAGCCAGAACCCCAGCCCGAGCGGGTAGGTGAGGAACAGCAGCAACAGCACCGCCGCCGGCAGCATGAACAGCAGCCCCAGCGCATTCCGGTTGTTCTGAAGTCGTTCGAGAAAGGTCATCGGCGTCAAGAAAGAAGGGGCTCGCGGTGCGAGCCCCGTTTGTGCATACAGCGTCTGCCTAGACCCTGTAATACCTCTCGGCGCGCTTCTGGGCGCGCTCCACCGCCTCCTTGGGTGTCTTCGAGCCGCTGATCGCTTCCGCGACCATGTTGACGATGATGAAGTCCGCCGCCGCGCCCGCCGACGCATAGCCCAGCTTGCCCGCATAGCCCGCCGGCCGCAGGTTCTTGACAGGATCGCGATACGGCGTGTTTTTTGGATCGACTGTCCAGATCGGCAGGCTCGCGTAGCCGGCGAGCGGCGTCGCAATGTACGCTCCGGCCCCGGTGAGCCAGGGGTCGAACTGTTCCTTCTCCATCATGAAGCGCAGGAATTCCTTCGCCGCGTTCGGGTACTTGGTGTACTTCATGATCATCTGGTTGAAGAACAGATGCGATTCGGTCGGCACGCCCACCGGGCCGATCGGGAAGCTGGCGTGATTGATGTCGGCGACCAGCTCCTTGACCTTGTCGTCCTTCGAATTCTTGGCCGCGTAGTAGATCGAGATGCCGTTGATGGTGACCGATATCTGGCCGTCGAGGAAGGCCTTGTTGTTGTTCGGATCGAGCCACGACAGCGTGCCGGGGATGAAGGTGGCGTAGAGCTCCTTGCCGTACTCGAGTGCCTTCAGCGTCTCCGGGCTGTCGATCACGACCTTGTTGTTGGCGTCGACCAGCTTGCCGCCGAACGCCCAGTCCAGCCAGTTGCACCACAGCCCGTCGCCGGTGGCGTTGCCGAGCGCCATGCCGCCCGGCGTGCCCTTGGCGGCGAGCGCCTTCATCATCTTCAGGAAGTCGTCGGTGTTCTTCGGAAAGGTGTCGAAGCCGGCGGCCTTCA
>JANMCC010000052.1:0-16151 GCA_031360885.1 Burkholderiales bacterium
GCACCGGAGACGGCGCCGCATGCCGCCGCGTGCGTCGCCGCCCTCAAGGCGAACGAGTCCGGCCTCGCGGCCACGCTGAAGGCCGGGGTGCCGATGATCGCGATCCCGCTGCGCACGACCTTCAGCAGCTCGGACTCGACCGGCGCCCCGGCCTTCAGCGTGGCCGCGAGGCCGGACTCGTTCGCCTTGAGGGCGGCGACGCACGCGGCGGCATGCGGCGCCGTCTCCGGTGCGGCGAGCGCGGGACCGGCGAGAGACGCCGAAGTCAGGAGGGCAGAAATGACAAGCGAACGATTCATGGCGAGGACGCGACAGCCTGGCCTCATTCAACGAAGCCCGCGGCTGCTGGGTTGACGCGCCACATGCATGGCGCTTCGCCAACTGCGACCGCTCGCCGTTCCGGTCGGCCGACGAACGGTTACCTTTCCCCGCAAGCACGGGATGGCGAGGCGGGAACCCGCTGGCTTAAGGTTCGGGCACTTCCCGAGGACCCCATGTTCAAAGCGACTCTTCATGCCCTGGCCTTGACGGGCGCCCTGGCCGTGGCACCGGCCCAAGCTGCCCTGACGCCCACGGGCGTCGCCTGCGACGGCCACGGCACCGGAATGACCTCCCAGCCCGGCTACTTGGATTGCGCCGGCTCGTTTTCCGGGAACAACCTCAACCAGGGCGCGGACGTCCAGGCGCAGATCCTCGCCGACTTCGGGCTTTCCGGCCTGACAAGCATCGTCGACATCACCGGGTCGAATGGCAACGACACCTTGGGAACGCTCAGCTTCGCGGCCCTGGCTTCGCCCTTCGTGATCGCGCTCAAGGCGGGCGATGCGTTCAGCCTGTACGAGTTCGCCGGCGGCATCACCTCCATCCAGTTCGACACCCTCGGCGTCGGGTTCTTCTCCGGGCCGAACCAGGTTCTCCACTTCGGCCAGGAACTCTCGCATGCCACGCTCTACGGTTCGGTCACGGCCGTGCCCGAGCCCGAGACTTACGCGCTGATGCTCGCCGGCCTCGCCGCGGTGGGTTTCATCTCGCGCCGTCGCCGCAAGCTCTAGCCGAGCTTCCCGCGCACGAAGGCCGCCCTCGGGCGGCCTTCTGCTTTTCCGCGCCGCGGCTCTCGCGGTCGTGGGCTCGATGTCCTACGCCGCTGCCGGCGCGGACGAAACGCTCAGGAGGCGAGCGGCTTGAAGTAGCGCGCTTCGAGCGTCTTGGCGTTGAGCAGGCGCAAGTTCACCAGCACCTTTTCCCAGAACGTCAGCGGCTGGATGCGGCCGTCCGGCATCGTCAGCACCGAGCCGAGGATGGGCTCGTCGTCGATACGGGATTCCTGGTAGATCCGGGTCTGCGAAGCGTCGGTCATTGTTGTCTCCACGCGCGGCACTCGTGGCGCTGCGCGGGCCAATGTAACAGGATGTGTTGGCGATCGAACAGAGGGGTCGACCGTCGCGCAGGACAGACGGTCGCGCGGCGCGACACGCGGGCCGGTCAGCGCGGCAGCGGCGGCAGCGTGCGCAGGTAGGCGACGATGGCGTCGAGGTCGTCGTCGCGCAGGCCCGCGTACCACGCGTAGGGCATGGGCTCCTGCATCTTGCGGCCGTCGCGGCCGACGCCCTGGACGATGGCGCGCTTGATCTCGGCGTCGCTCCAGGCGCCGAGTCCGCGCTCGCGGTCGGAGGTCACGTTGCGCGACACCGCGCCCTTCCAGGCCTCGGGCAGCCCCTTGACGAACGACGGCATGAACGGCCGACCGCCGGCGCCGAGCGCGGTGTCGAGCTGCAGCACGCCCTTGTCGACCGGCGTGTGGCACTCGAGGCAGTGGCCGATCGTCGTCAGGTAGGCGCCGCGGCGCACCTTGTCCAGCAGGTCGCGCTCGCCGAAGCCCTGGTCGGCGAGGGCGAAGGCCTCGCGATGCACGGGGGCGCGATAGACCGGCGCCGGCAGGGGGTTGCGCACGGCCGGAACCGAACGCAAATAGGCGACGATCGCGTCCAGGTCGCCCGGCAGGATCGCCTTGAAGAAGTTGGCCGCCATCGGCAGCGCCAGCGGCTTGCCGGCGAGCGGGCCGTGCGCCGGGCGCTCGCCGTGCGTGATCGCCCGCCTGATCTCGGCGTCGCTCCAGCTGCCGATGCCGGTTTCCCTGTCGGGCGTGATGTTCGCGGCGACGCCGGCGAATGGCGGGATGTCGAAGGCGATGCCGCCGCCCGCCAGCTCCTTTCCGGCGATGGCGCGGCCTTCGCCGTCCTTGGGCGTGTGGCAGTTGCCGCAGGCGAGGATCGTGGTCACGAGGTAGCGGCCCCGCTCCAGCGCCGGGCCGCCCTGGGCGCCGGCGGAGGCCAGGCCGGCGGCGAGGGCTGCCGCCACCAGCAGACGTTGCACGAATGTCGGGAGTAAGCGGCGGTGCTGCATGAGGCCTCGGCTTGAGCGGACGGATCGGACGACGGCACGATGAACGACCTGTCGCCCGTCAAGGGTACAGGCTCCGCGCCCGCGGCGAGCGGAGATCGGATGTAGGGTAAGCGCCCCGGGGCCGCACGCCCCGTTTTCCGGATCCCTGCACCATGACGACGAGCGACACCCGCACCCGTCCGGTCTTCACGACCGCCAACCCGGCGACGCTCGCGCCGGGCAGGTCCTACCCCGGCCATAGCGCCGAGGAGGCCGCGACCAAGGCGCGCCTCGCGGCCGAAGCGCAGCGGCCGTGGCGGCGAACCGGCATCGACGAGCGCGCCAGGCACATGAAGGAGGCCGCAGGCGTGCTGCGGGCGCGGCGCGACGAGCTCTCCGCGCTCATGACCGAGGAGATGGGCAAGACCGTGACCGACGGCCTCGCCGAGGTGGAGAAGTGCGCCGCGGCGTGCGAGCACTTCGCCGCGCGGGCCGCGTCGTATCTCGCGCGCGAGCCGGTCGCGATCGACGGCGCCAAGGCCTTCGTCACCTTCAACCCCCTGGGCGTGGTGCTCGCCGTGATGCCCTGGAACTTTCCGTTCTGGCAGGTGTTCCGCTTCGCCGCGCCGGCGCTGATGGCCGGCAACGGCGGCGTGCTCAAGCATGCGAGCAACGTGCCGGGCTGCGCGCTGGCGATCGAGTCGGTGTTCCGCGATGCCGGCTTTCCCGAGCACCTGTTCGCCACCGCGCTGGTGCCCGGCGCCGCGGTCAAGGCGCTGATCGAAGACGGCAACATCGCCGCGGTCACGCTCACCGGCAGCGTGCCCGCCGGCCGCAGCGTCGCCACCGCCGCCGGCGCGGTGCTGAAGTAGTGCGTGCTCGAGCTCGGCGGCGCCGACGCCTACCTCGTGCTCGAGGACGCCGACATGGCCGCGGCGGCCAGGGTGTGCGCCGCGGCGCGCATGGTCAACGCCGGCCAGAGCTGCATCGCCGGCAAGCGCTTCATCGTCGTGCGCGAGGTGCGGGCCGCGTTCGAGGCGGCGCTGGTCGAGGCGATGCGTGCCTACGAGATGGGCGACCCGCGCGATCCGCACACGCGCCTCGGGCCGCTGCAGAGCGTCGCCGCGCGCGACCAGATCCATGCCCAGGTCGAGGCCAGCGTGCGGGCCGGCGCCCGCCTTCTGCTCGGCGGCACGCTCCCGGCGCAGGCGGGCGCCTGGTATCCGCCGACCGTGCTCGCCGACGTCCGCAAGGGCCAGCCGGCGCACGACGAGGAGGTGTTCGGGCCGGTCGCCGCGATCATCGAGGCGGCCGACGAGAGCGAGGCGATCGCCATCGCCAACGCCAGCGAATTCGGCCTCGGCTCGGGCGTGCTGACGAGCAACCTGGCGCGCGGCGAGCGCATCGCCGCCGACGAGCTCGACGCCGGCATGAGCTTCGTCAACGACAACGTCCGCTCCGACCCGCGCATGCCGTTCGGCGGTGTCAAGCATTCGGGCTTCGGCCGCGAGTGCGCGGGCTTCGGCATCCGCGAGTTCGTCAACGTCAAGTCGGTGCAGGTCAAGTCCTAGCGGACGGTCGGCCACGGCGATACTGCCGCCATGAAGCGCGTTGCCCTGCCTTGCGGCGAGACCGTGCCGGCGCTCGGCCAGGGTACCTGGCAGCTCGGCGACGACCCGGGCCGGCGCGCGCAGGAAATCGCCGCGCTGCGCCGCGGCATCGACCTCGGGCTGACGCTGATCGACACCGCCGAGATGTATGGCGAGGGCCGCTCCGAGGCGCTGGTCGGCGAGGCCGTCGCCGGCCGGCGAAGCGAGGTCTTCATCGTCAGCAAGGTCTATCCGCACAACGCCTCGCGCCGGGCAATGCCGGTCGCCTGCAACCGGAGCCTGCAGCGCCTGGGCATCGAGACGATCGACCTGTACCTGCTGCACTGGTCGGGCGCGGTGCCGATGGCCGAGACGGTGCAGGCCTTCGAGGCGCTGCAGCGCGAGGGCAAGATCCGCCACTGGGGCGTGAGCAACCTCGACCCGGCGGACATGGAGGCCCTCTGGGCCGTGCCGGGCGGCCGCGCGGCGCAGACCGATCAGGTGCTCTACAACCTCGGCCGGCGCGGCGTCGAATGGGACCTGCAGCCGTGGCTGCGGCAGCGCGGCGTGGCGCTGATGGCCTACTCGCCGATCGAGCAGGGCCGCCTGCTGCGCGAGCGCACGCTGCTGCAGTTCGCGAAGCAGCAGGCGATGACGCCGGCCCAGGTGGCGCTCGCCTGGCTGCTGGCGCAGGACGGCGTGATCGCCATTCCCAAGACCGGCAGCCGCGCGCGGCTCGAGGAGAACGCCGGCGCGCTCGCGCACGCGCTCTCGCCGGCGCAGCTGCGCGAGCTCGACGGGCTGTTCCCGCCGCCGGGTGGCCCGAGCCCGCTGGCGATGATCTGAAGAGCGAAACGAGCCGCGCGATGCTTTCGATGCTGCGCCACCTTCGTGTCTGGGCTGTCGTCGCCGCGGCAGCGTGGGCCCTCGGCAGCGCCGTCGCCGCGCCGCTGACGCGGGCGGAGGCGCTCAAGGCGCTGGAGCAGCCCGACACCGCGACCCGGCTCGCGGGCATCGTGCGGCTGGCCGAGATCGGCAAGGGCGCCGATGTCGATCGCCTGATCGATCGCCTGAAGGACGCCGACCCGCAGGTGCGCGCCCTGGCCGCCGCGGCGACCTGGCAGATCTGGAGCCGATCCGGCGACGCGGCGATCGACAAGCTGTTCGCCCGCGGCGTCGAGCAGATGCAGGACGCCGAGCTGCCGGAGGCGCTCGCGACCTTCAGCGCCATCGTCAAGCGCAAGCCCGCCTTCGCCGAAGGCTGGAACAAACGGGCGACGATCCATTTCCTGCTCGGTCGAAACCAGGAATCGCTGAAGGACTGCGACGAGGTCCTCAAGCGCAACCCGAAGCACTGGGGCGCGCTGTCCGGCGCCGGCCAGATCCATCTCCAGCTCGGCCATCCGGACCAGGCGCTGGCGTTCTTTCGCCGTGCGGTCGAGGTCAATCCGAACCTGGAGGGTCCGGCGGAGATGATTCCCGTGCTGGAGGAACTGCTGCGCGGAGCCCGCCCCAACCGGACCTGAGCCGAGCCGGCCGGGCTCCGAGCCGACGCCGGCTGCCGGCGAAGACCCGGGTGTTCGTCGACTTCGTCGTCGAGCGCTTCCGATCGGCGGGCTTCGCGCGCCTGGCAGACGGCCGATAGCAGCGCGGCGGCTCTGGGGTTCTCCCGGCTGCACTCGGCGGGAGGGGGCGTCGAAACTATGCCGATGCATTCGTCGCTGGCGCAGCCATGAGCGCCCTGCAGCTCGAATCGGTCAGCAAGCACTACGGTGCCGCAAAGGCCGTCGACCACATCTCCTTCGCCACCCCGTCGGGCCGGCTCGTCGTCCTGCTCGGCCCTTCGGGCTGCGGCAAGTCGACCACGCTGCGCATGATCGCCGGGCTCGACACGCCGTCCGAAGGCCGGATCCTGATCGACGGCCGCGACGTCACCACGCTGGCGCCGGCGGAGCGACGGATCTCGATGGTGTTCCAGTCGTACGCCTTGTTCCCGCACCTGAGCGTGGCCGAGAATATCCTGTTCGGCATCAAGGTGAGGAAGGAACCGGCGGCCGAGCACGGCAAGCGGCTGGCGCGCGTGGCCGACCTGCTGGGCCTGAGCGCGCTGCTCGAGCGCAAGCCCTCGCAGCTCTCGGGCGGCCAGCAGCAGCGCGTGGCGCTCGGCCGGGCGATCATCGCCGAGACCAAGGTCTGCCTGATGGACGAGCCGCTCTCCAACCTCGACGCGCAGCTGCGCCAGGAGATGCGGCGCGAGATCCGCACCCTGCAGCAGAAGCTCGGCATCACGATGGTCTACGTCACCCACGACCAGACCGAGGCGATGAGCATGGCCGACCAGGTGGTGCTGCTCAACGCCGGCCGGATCGAGCAGGACGCGCCGCCCGCCGAGCTCTATGCCCGGCCCGCATCGGTGTTCGCGGCGCGCTTCATCGGCACGCCGCCGATGAACATCGTCGCAGCGCCGGGCCAGCCGGGGCTGAAGCTCGGCGTGCGGCCCGAGCACGTGCGCCTGGTCGAAAGCGGCGGCGTCGCCGGCACGGTGCTGAGCGCCGAATACCTCGGCGCCGACACCGTGGTCACGTGCACGACATCGACCGCCGGCACACTCGGCGAGACCCTGGCGGCGCGCCTGCCGGGCCGCCACGAGCTCGCCGAGGGCACGCCGGTGCGCCTCGGCTGGTCCGCAGGGGACAGCCACTCCTTCGACGCCGCCACCGGTTTGCGCCGGCCTGGCGAAGTCGCCGTTCCCCTTCCCGCCTGAACCGATTTCCAGAGGAGACCCGCAATGAAAAGACCATCGCTCACGATCGCCCTCGCCGCCGCCGCCCTGGCGCTGGCCTTGCCCGCCGCCGCGCAGAAGGTCACCGAGGTGAACTTCTACTACCCCGTCGCCGTGGGCGGCCCGGTCACCAGGACGATCGACCAGATGGCCGCCGACTTCGGCAAGGAGAACCCGGACATCAAGGTCAACCCGGTCTATTCGGGCACCTACCAGGAGAGCATCGTCAAGGTGCTCACCGCGACCAAGAGCGGCAAGCCGCCGCAGCTCGCGGTGCTGCTCTCGACCGACATGTTCTCGCTGATCGACGAGGACGCGATCGTGCCGATCGACGACATCGCCCAGTCGGCCGACGACAAGAAATGGCTGGACGGCTTCTACAAGAGCTTCATGATGAACAGCCGCACCGGCGGCAAGACCTGGGGCATTCCGTTCCAGCGCTCGACCATCGTCCTCTACTGGAACAAGGAGGCGTTCAAGGAGGCGGGCCTCGACCCCGAGAAAGCCCCGGCGAGCTGGGACCAGATGGTCGAGTTCGCGAAGAAGCTGACCAGGACCGACGCGTCCGGCAACGTCACCCAGTGGGGCGTGAAGATCCCGTCGTCGGGCTTCCCGTACTGGCTGTTCCAGGGCCTGACGACGCCCAACGACGTGGTGCTGATGAACGACGCCGGCACCGAGACCTACTTCGACAAACCCGGCGTGATCGAGGCGCTGCAGTACTGGGTCGACCTCTCGGCGAAGCACAAGGTCATGCCCGGCGGGGTGATCGAGTGGGGCACGACGCCGAAGGACTTCTTCGAGAAGAAGGCGGCGATGATCTGGACGACCACCGGCAACCTCACCAACATCCGCGCCAACGCCGGCTTCCCGTTCGGCGTGGCGATGCTGCCGGCGAAGAAGCATCCCGGCAGCCCGACCGGCGGCGGCAACTTCTACATCTTCGCCAAGACCACGCCGGCCGAGCAGGCCGCGGCGCTCAAGTTCGCCAAGTGGGCGACGGCGCCGCAGCGCGCGGCAGCGTGGAGCATCGCCACCGGCTACGTCGCCGTCACCCCGGCCGCCTGGGACACCGCCGAGATGAAGAAGTACGCGCAGGACGTGCCGCAGGCGCTGGTGGCGCGCGACCAGCTCCAGTATTCGGTGGCCGAGCTCTCGACCCACGACAACCAGCGCGTCACCACCGCGCTGAACAACGGCCTGCAGGCGGCGCTCACTGGCTCGAAGACGCCCGCCGACGCGATGCGCGATTCGCAGCGCGAGGCGACGCGACTGCTGAAGGACTTCAAGAAGTAGTCTGCCGCCCTTGTCATCCTGAGCCGAAGGCGAAGGATCTCGGCACCGCACGACGATGAGATCCTTCACTGCGTTCAGGATGACGGGCGCCGGCGCGGGCGCCGAGCGCCTCACCGCCTGGTTGCTGCTGCTGCCGGCGCTGGCCCTGCTTGCCGCGTTCACGCACTGGCCGGCGCTGGCGACGCTCTGGCACAGCGCGATGTCGACGCCGAAGAAGGCGCGGCCCTCGCGCTTCGTCGGCCTCGACAACTATCGCGGTATGGTCGAGGACGAGGTGTTCTGGCAGGCGCTCTGGAACAACGTGATCTTCGCCGCCGGCACGATTCCGCTCTCGATCGCGCTGGCGATCTCGATGGCGCTCTGGGTCAACAGCCGCATCTCCGGGCGTGGCTTCCTGCGCCTGGCCTACTTCACGCCGACCGTGCTGCCGATGATCGCGGTGGCCAACATCTGGCTCTTCTTCTACACCCCGCAGTACGGCCTGCTCGAGCAGATCACGCAGGCGCTCGGCCTGCCCAGCCACAACTGGCTCGGCGACAAGCACACCGTGCTCGGCGCGATGATCGTCGTCGCGGTCTGGAAGGAGGCGGGCTTCTTCATGATCTTCTACCTGGCGGCGCTGCAGGGCATCTCGCCCTCCCTCGCGGAGGCCGCGGCGCTCGAGGGCGCGTCGCGTTGGCAGTACTTCCGCCGGGTGTTGTTTCCGCTGCTGATGCCGACGACCCTGTTCGTGCTGATCAACGCGCTCATCAACTCGGTGCGCATGGTCGACCACATCTTCGTCATGACCCGCGGCGGGCCCGACAACGCGAGCACGCTGCTGCTCTACTACATCTACCAGGTCGGCTTCAGCTTCTGGGACTCGGGCTACGCCGCCGCGCTCACGGTCGTGGTGCTGATCGTGCTCGGCCTCGTGGCGGTGTTCCAGTTCGGGTTCCTCGAGCGGCGCACGCACTACCGGTGAACGCAAAAGCTGAGCGCGTGAGCAACTCGACCCCGCCGCCGCCGCCCGCGTTCCACGTCGCGCCCGCGTCGCGCGCGCTCGAGACGGCGGGCGCCTGGCTGCTCGGCCTGCTCTGGATCCTGCCGCTCGCCTACGCGGTGTGGACGGCGTTCCACCCTTCGGCCTTCTCCACCCGCTTCGAGCTCGGCGCGCCGCTGACGCTGCAGAACTTCGTCAATGCCTGGAACGCGGCGCCGTTCGCGCGCTACTTCCTCAACACGACGATGCTGGTGGCGATGGTGCTGGCGGCGCAGCTCGTGCTGGGCACGCTCGCCGCCTACGCGCTGGCGCGCTTCGAGTTCCCGGGACGCAACCTCGTGTTCGCCCTGATCCTGCTGCAGCTCATGGTCATGCCCGACGTGCTGATCGTCGAGAACTACGCGACCATGAACGCACTCGGACTGCGCGACACCATCCTCGCCATCGGCCTGCCGTACTTCGCCTCGGCCTTCGGCATCTTTCTCCTGCGCCAGACCTTCAAGACCGTGCCGCGGGAGCTCGACGACGCCGCGCGCGTCGAAGGCGCGAGCGCCCTGCAGGTGCTGCTCAAGGTCTACGTGCCACTGGCCCGGCCGGTGTACCTGGCGTATGCGCTGGTCTCGGTGAGCTACCACTGGAACAACTTCCTCTGGCCGCTGATCATCACCAACTCGGTCGAGACCCGGCCGCTCACCGTCGGCCTGCAGGTGTTCTCCTCCACCGACCAGGGCGTCGACTGGTCGATCATCACCGCGGCGACCCTCATGACCTCGGCGCCCTTGCTGGTCGGCTTCCTGCTGTTCCAGCGCCAGTTCGTCCAGTCGTTCATGCGCGCCGGCATCCGCTAGCGCGGAGCCTCCCGTGGCGCATGATTCGCCTCACCGAGGGAGCGACATGTCCGCGAAGCACGAGAAGTACCACCGCCTGCTCGACCGCTGCAAGTCGATCCCGCCCACGCCCACCGCCGTGGCCCACCCTTGCGACGCGGCGTCGCTGGAAGGGGCGATGGAGGCGGCCCGGCTCGGCCTGATCACGCCGGTCCTGGTCGGCCCGCGCGCCCGCATCCTTGCCGTCGCCGCCGCCAGCGGGCTCGATCTCACCGGTATCGAGATCGTCGACACGCCGCACAGCGCGGCCTCGGCGGCGGCGGCGGTGCAGCTGGTGCGCGAGGGCCGCGCCGAGGCGCTGATGAAGGGCAGCCTGCACACCGACGAGCTGATGACCGAGGTGGTGCGGCGCGACATCGGCCTGCGCACCGCGCGCCGCGTCAGCCACTGCTTCGTGATGGACGTGCCTGGCCACGAGCAGGCCCTGATCATCACCGACGCCGCGGTCAACATCGCGCCCACCCTGGAGGACAAGGTCGACATCCTGCAGAACGCGATCGATCTCGCGCATGCCCTCGGCCAGAACGACGTGCGGGTGGCCATCCTCTCGGCGATGGAGACGGTCAATCCGAAGGTGCCTTCCACGATCGAAGCCGCGGCGCTGTGCAAGATGGTCGACCGGCACCAGATCACCGGCGCGCTGGTCGACGGCCCGCTCGCGCTCGACAACGCCATCGATCTCGCTGCCGCGCGGATCAAGCACCTCGACTCGCCCGTGGCGGGCCGCGCCAACGTGTTGCTGGTGCCCGATCTGGAGGCGGGCAACATGCTCGCCAAGAGCCTGACCTTTCTCGCCGGCGCCGATGCGGCGGGCATCGTGCTGGGCGCCCGCGTGCCGATCATCCTGAGCAGCCGCTCCGACTCGCTTCTCTCCCGGCTCGCTTCCTGCGCCGCCGCGGTGCTGGTCGCCAAGGCGCGGCGCGAGAGTGCCCGGGCCGTGAGCTGAAGCAGCGTGGCCGACGTCGTCCTGGTGCTCAACGCCGGCTCGTCGAGCCTGAAGTTCAGCCTCTTCGATGTCGCCGCCGGCCAGCCCGCGCTGCAGCTCCACGGCCAGGTCGAAGGCGTGGACACGGCGCCGCGATTCGTCGCCCGCGACGCGCAGGGCGCCGAGGTCGGCGCCAAGGTCTGGGCCGAAGGAGCCGCGCTCGGGCACGACGGCGCGATCGCCCACCTCGTCGACTTCCTGCGCGAGCATCGGGGCGACAGCAGGCTCGTCGCCGTCGGTCATCGGGTGGTGCACGGCGGCCTGGCGTTCGCAGAAGCCGTGCGCGTCACCCCCGAAGTGACCGCGGCGCTCGCGCGGCTGAGCCCGCTGGCGCCGCTGCACCAGCCGCACAACCTCGCGCCGATCGAGATCCTGGCGAAGCTGCAGCCCGGGCTGCCCCAGGTCGCCTGCTTCGACACCGCCTTCCATCGCGCGCAGCCCGAGGCGGCGCAGGCCTTCGCCCTGCCGCCGGCCATCACCGGGTTGGGGGTGCGGCGCTACGGCTTCCACGGCCTGTCGTACGAATACATCGCCGGTGTGCTGCCGCAGGTCGATGCGAAGGCGGCGGCCGGCCGCACCGTCGTCGCGCACCTCGGCAACGGCAGCAGCATGTGTGCGCTGGTCGCCGGCCGCAGCGTCGCCAGCACCATGGGCTTCACCGCGGTCGACGGGCTGCCGATGGGAACCCGCTGCGGCAACCTCGATCCCGGCGTCGTCCTGTACCTGATCGACGAGCTCGGCATGGACGCGCGCGCGATCGAGAGCCTGATCTACACGCAGTCGGGGCTGCTCGGTGTTTCCGGGCTGTCGAGCGACATGCGGGTGCTGCTCGCGAGCAGCGACGAGCGGGCGCGCTTCGCGATCGAGCTGTACACCTACCGCCTGGGCCGCGAGCTCGGCTCGCTCGCCGCCGCCGCGGGCGGCCTGGATGCGCTGGTATTCACCGCGGGCATCGGCGAGAACGCCCCGGCGATCCGCGAGCGCGTCTGCCGCGACGCCGCGTGGCTCGGCGTGGTGCTCGATCCTGCCGCCAACCGGAGCGGCGGCCCGCGCATCAGCGCGCCCGGGAGCCGGGTCACGGTGTGGGTGCTGCCCACCGACGAGGAGCTGATGATCGCGCGCCATACCCTGGGCCGGATCGGCGGCGCGGGCCCGTGAACGAATTCGATGCCACGGTGCGCGACGGCCGGGTCGTGCACGTTCGTCCGATCGCCTCCGCCGACGAAGCCGAGCTCCTGCAGGCGTTCGAGCGCATGAGCGAGCACGCTCGCTACATGCGCTTCATGCACGTCGTCCGCGAGCCCGACCTGGAAAGGCTGCGCAGCCTGCTCGCCTCGTTTCCGGAGGCGGGCGTCGGCGTCGTCGCCACCGTGCCGGCGGACGACGGCATCGACATCGTCGGCAGCGCGATCGCCGTCGTCGCCGCCGACCAGACACGCTGCGAGTTCGCGATCACCGTGGCTTCGAGGTTCGCCGGCGCCGGGCTCGGGACCCTGCTGATGCGCACCCTCATCGACGAGGCCACGCGCCGCGGCCTGAAGGAAATGGAAGGCTTCGTGCTGACGCAGAACGAGCCGATGCTGCGGCTGGCGAAGCACCTCGGGTTTCGCATCGAGTCCGATCCCGACGACGCCACCGTTCGCACCTGCCGGCTCGCCCTGGGTGCGCCGGCGCCGGGCTCGGGCGAGGCGCCGGTCGGAGGAGCGGCAGCAGGCCCGACCACGGCAAGGGGAAGTGCATGAAGATCGTCTCCTGGAACATCCAGTGGTGCCTCGGCGTCGACGGTCGCGTCGACCCGGCGCGCATCGTCGCGGAAGCGAAGGCTTTCGCCGACTTCGACGTGCTCTGCCTGCAGGAGGTGGCGTGCAACTTTCCGGCGCGGAAGGGCAGCGCGGGCGAAGACCAGTTCGCCGCGCTCGCCGCGCTGCTGCCCGGCTTCACCGCGATCCCCGGGATCGCCGTCGACACGCCCGCGCCCGACGGCTCGCGCCGCACCTTCGGCAACCTGGTCCTCAGCCGCCTGCCGGTGCAGCAGGCCACCCGCGTGCAGCTGCCGTGGCCGTGCGATCCGGAGCTGCGCAGCATGCCGCGGATGCTGCTCGAGGTCGTGCTGCGGGCGCCGTTCGGCCCGCTGCGGGTGATGACCACGCATCTCGAGTACTACTCGGCGCTGCAGCGCGAGGCGCAGGTCGAGGGCGTGCGCGCCCGCCATGCCGAGGCGAGCGAGCACGCCCGCCGCGATCGTCCGGTCGACGCCTCCGATGGCCCGTTCCACAGCTTCGCGCAGACCGCGTCGGCGGTCCTCACCGGCGACTTCAACTGCCGCGTCACCGACCCGGCCTACGCGCGCATGATCGCGCCCTTCGACGAGCGCGCGCCGGCGTTCGACGACGCCTGGACGGTGCTGCATCCGGGCGTGGCGCACGCACCGACGGTGGGGGTGCACGACCGCGCGCAGTGGCCCGAAGCCTTCGCCTGCGATTTCATGTTCGCCAGCCGGGACATGCGGCCGCGCCTGCGGGCGATCGCGGTCGACGCGGCGACGAGCGCCTCGGACCACCAGCCGGTGCTGCTCGAGCTCGGGTAGCGAGCAGGGGCCGATCGCTCAGCCGTCGACCTGGCAGGCGGCGCCGCCGGCGCCGAGGAAGTCCTTGATCTTGTCGATGCGGGTCCCGACCGCCTGCACGGCGGCCCACAGGGCGTCGTCGGTGACGGCGAGCGCCTTGCACCAGCGCTCCACCGCTTGCTTGTCGCTCATGTCGATGTAGACCTCGGATCCGGGATCGTCGGCGGCGTTCGTCTCTGCGGTCATCGATCGTCTCCCGAGAGGATCAGCGAAACCAGTTCGCGAAGAAGAACCAGGTCAGTGCGCCCAGGCCGAAGGCAAAGGCGAAGAAGCTGGCAAACGCGGCGCCGACACGGGCGCGCGCCGGAAGGGCCGAGGCGTGGGGCGCGCCGACGCGCACCGATCGCAGCAGCCCGCCGAGCAAAGCGATCCCGGCACCGGACAGGCTGAGGAGGAACGCGCCCAGGGCCAGCGCCACCGCGCCGGGCTGCACCGGTTGCACGAACGCCCGGCCGAGCAGGGTCACCGTCAGCAGGAGTGCCGCCGCATCGAGCGCCACGAGCTGGCGCAGGAAGGCGAGCAGCGAGCGGCGCTGCTCGCCCCGGCTGGCGTCGGCCTCCTCCTCCGTGACCACGCCGGGCGCGGTCTCGACGAAAGCGGTCGGCCGCCAGTCCTTGCTGTTCATGGCGGGAGTCTAGGCGTCGGGCGGCGGCGCGACGGGTTCAGCCGGGCGAGCGTTGCTTCTCGGCGATCACCAGCGCGATCCCGCCGAGGATCGCGACCCCGGCGAGCACCAGGCGCAGCGTCAGCGGCTCGCCGAGCAGGACGCTGCCGCCGAGCGCGGCGATCAGGGGCACGCTGAGCTGCACCGTCGCCGCGCTCGCGGCCTTGAGGCCGGGCAGGGCGGTGTACCAGATCGCGTAGCCGATGCCCGAGGTCAGCGCGCCCGAGGCCACGGCGAGGCCGGCGCCGGCGGGATCGATCGTGGCCGACGCAAGCATCGCCAGGCCCAGCGCCGCAGCGAATGGCACCGCGCGCAGGAAGTTGCCCGCGGTCGCACGCAGCGGGTCGCCCGCGCCCTTGCCGCGCAGCGAGTACACGCCCCAGGCGATGCCGGCCAGGAGCATCAGCGCGGCGCCGTGCAACGGCGGCGCCGAGAGGCCGGGCAGGAGCAGGCCGACCAGCCCGCCGAGGGCGCACGCCAGGCCGAGCAGCTGCCACGGGCGCAGGCGCTCGCCGCGCCACAGGCCCACGCCGATCATGGTCGCCTGGACCGCGCCGAAAAGGAGCAGCGCGCCGGTCGCCGCGCTCAGGCTGAGGTAGGCGAACGAGAACGACGCGGCGTAGGCGAACAGGGCCGCGGCCGAGGCCCAGCTGCCCGCCGCCATGCCCCTGCCGCCCTGCGCGCGCACGATCAGCCAGAGAGCGAGCGCACCGGCGGCGACGCGGATCGTGGTGAAGCTTGCCGCGTCGATGCGGGTAGCGTGGAAGGCGGCGCGGCAGAGCAGCGAGTTGCCGGCGAATGCGAGCATCGCGAGCAACGTCAGGACGAAGATCCGCGGGCGCGACATCCGGGCAATTCTGCAGGCAGGCCAGCGCGCCGCCGCAGATACTCGGGTGAGCCCTCGCCCGCAGGAACCGACCCCATGACCGAAGACGCCCTCGACCGCCTCGCCATCCGCGACCTGGTCGAGAACTGGGTGCTCTGGCGCGACGCTGGCGAGTGGGAGCGCTTCAAGACCGTCTGGCACGACGACGGCGTGATGATGGCCACCTGGTTCCAGGGTCCGGCGAAGGACTTCATCCGCGTCAGCCGCGAAGGCTGGAACAAGGGCGTCAGCATCCTCCACTTCCTCGGCGGTACCGCGATCGACCTCGCCGGCGCGCGCGCCATCGCCCAGACCAAGATGACGATCTCGCAGCGCGCCGTGGTCGAGGGCGTGCCTTGCGACATCGTCTGCACCGGCCGCTTCTATGATTTCCTCGAGAAGCGCGCCGGCCGATGGGGCGTGGTGCTGCGCCAGCCGATCTACGAGAAGGACCGGATGGACCCGGTGCCGCAAGGCGCGGCGCCGGTGCTCGACGCCGCCGTCCTGACCGGCTATCCCGAGGGCTACCGGCACCTCGCCTACGCGCAGCAGCAGATCGGCTACACGGTGAAGCGCGACATGCCGGGGCTGAAGGGGCCCGAGGTCGAGGCGCTCTATCGCCGCGGCGCGCAGTGGCTGGCCGGCGGAGCCGCGACATGAGCGCGCCCCCTCCGGTCTCGCCGGACGACGATGCCGAGGGCATGCGCAAGGGCCTGCCCAACTACGGCGACGCCGCGTTCTCGCTGTTCCTGCGCAAGGCCTTCATCAAGGGCGCGGGCTACACCGACGCGGCGCTCGACCGGCCGGTGATCGGCATCGCCGCCACCGGCAGCGACTACAACCCCTGCCACGGCAATGCGCCGCAGCTGATCGAGGCCGTCAAGCGCGGCGTGATGCTCGCCGGCGGCCTGCCGATGGCGTTCCCGACGATCTCGGTGCACGAGAGCTTCGCCGCGCCGACCAGCATGTACCTGCGCAACCTGATGTCCATGGACACCGAGGAGATGGTGCGCGGCCAGCCGATGGACGCGGTGGTGCTGATCGGCGGCTGCGACAAGACCGTGCCGGCGCAGCTCATGGGCGCGGCCTCGGC
>JANMCC010000054.1:0-2126 GCA_031360885.1 Burkholderiales bacterium
GGGTCTTCAGCTCCGGCCAGAGTCGTTTCGCCTCGCCCAGCGGGTAGTCGTAGAACCCGCCGCCGCCGGCCCGGCCCGGCCGCTTCAGCTCCTTGACCATGCGCTCGACCAGCATCTCGCCGGCCGAGAGCACGTGGCTGCGGCCCTCGGCGGCGAGGTCGGCACGGGTCTGGTCCATCACGTGGACCGAGAGCGAGAGCGAGGTCTCGTCGAGCACCGCGAGCGGCCCGACCGGCATGCCGACGGCGAGCGCGGCGTGCTCGATCAGCGGCGCGGGCACGCCCTCGGCGAGCATCGCCGCGCCTTCCATCACGAAGGTGCCGAACACCCGGCTGGTGAAGAAGCCGCGCGAGTCGTTGACGACGATCGGCGTCTTGCCGAGCGCGGTGACGTAATCGTAGGCGCGGGCGATCGTCTCCTCGCTGGTCTCCTTGCCGCGGATGATCTCCACCAGCCGCATCTTGTGCACCGGCGAGAAGAAATGCAGGCCGACGAAGCGCCCGGGCGAAGCGCTGGCCGCGGCCAGGCCGCTGATCGGCAGCGTGGAGGTGTTGCTGGCGAACACGCCGCCCGGCGCGAGCAGAGGCTCGGCATCGCGCGTCACCTTCGCCTTCAGCTCGCGGCTCTCGTACACCGCCTCGATCAGCAGCTCGCAGCCGTCGAGCGCGCCGACTTCCGCCGCCGGCGTGATCAGGCCGAGCAGCCTCGCCTCCTTGAGCGGGTCCATCCTGCCCTTGGCGACCTGCGGCGCGGTGATGCGTTTCACCGCGGCGATGCCGGCTTCGGCCTTCTCGATCGACACGTCCTTCAGCACGCAGGCGATGCCGCGGGCCGCGTTGGCGTGGGCGATGCCCGCGCCCATCATGCCGGCGCCGAGAACGCCGACCTTGCGCGGCTTCCAGGCCGGGAACCCGGCCGGCCGAGACTTGCCGGACCTGATCGCGTTCAGGTCGAAGAAGAACGCCTGGATCATGTTCTTCGCCGTCTGCGAGACCATGACCTTGGCGAGCTTCCTGCTCTCGATCCGGGTGGCGGTGTCGTAGTCGACGAGCGCACCTTCGACCATGGTCTCGAGGATCGCCTCGGCCGCGGGGTAGAGGTGGCGCGTCTTCTGCAGCAGCACCGCCGGCGCGACCGACAGGCCGGCGGCGATCTTCGGGCTCGAGGGCGCGCCGCCCGGCATGCGGTAGTCGCGCTCCTCCCAGGGCTGTTTCGGCGCCGGGTGGGCGGCGATCCAGGCGAGCGCCGCGGCACGCAGCTCCCCGGCGTTGCCCGCCAGGGCTTCGACCCAGCCGAGCTCCAGGGCTTCCCGCGGGCCGAACAGCTTGCCTTCGAGCAGGTAGGGCTGGGCCGCGACGAGGCCGAGCTTGCGGACCGTCTTGGTGATGCCGGTGGCGCCGGGAATCAGCCCGAGCGTCACTTCCGGCGTGCCGAACTGGATCTTCGGGTCGTCGAGAGCGAACCGGGCGTGGCCGATCAGCGCGACCTCCCAGCCGCCGCCCAGCGCGGCGCCCTCGAGCAAGGCGACGACCGGCCGGCCGAGGGTCTCGATGGCGCGAAAGCTCGCCTTCATCGCCTCGACCCGGGCAAAGCCGGGCGCGGCATCGGCGGCGGTCAGCGTCATCAGGCTCTTCAGCGCCGCCCCGGCGAAGAAGGTGGTCTTCGCCGAGGCGAGCAGCACGCCCTTGATCCGCTCCTTGTCGCGGCCGAGCTGCGCCGCGGCCTCGGCCAGGTCGGCCTGCCACTCGGGCGTCATCGTGTTGACGGGCGATCCCGGCGCGTCGAAGGTGATGGTGGCGATGCCGTCGGCATCGAGCTCGTAGCGGATCGTGTCCATCGTGCTTCCCGTTCGCCTACAGCCGCTCGACGATGGTCGCGATGCCCATGCCGCCGCCGACGCAGAGCGTCACCAGGCCGCGCTTGAGCCGGCGCCGCTCGAGCTCGTCGAGCAGCGTGCCGACGAGCATCGCGCCGGTGGCGCCGAGCGGATGGCCGAGGGCGATCGCGCCGCCGTTGACGTTGACCTTCTCGTGCGGCACGCCCAGCTCGCGCATGAAGCGCATCGGCACGGCGGCGAACGCCTCGTTCACCTCGAACAGGTCGATGTCGTCGATCGTCAGGCCCGC
>JANMCC010000081.1:0-1575 GCA_031360885.1 Burkholderiales bacterium
TCCTGGTGCGTCAGGAAGCCGCGCGTCTTGCCCATCTTGATGAGCGTCTTCAGCTCCTGGCGGCGCTTGGCGACCTCTTCCTCGGTGAGCGCGGTCTCGTCGAGGCCGAACTCGCGCATCAGCGCGCGCTCCTTGGCGCGCGAGACCTTCATCCGCAGCGGCTTGGCCTTGGCGGTCGCGTCGACGACCGGCTCGCCTTCGAGGTCGGCCTCGATCTCGGACAGGTCGACGTCCGACGCTTCCGGCTTGGCCGCCTTGTCGCCCGCCTTGCCTGCCGCGGCCTTGCCCTTGACGGCCGGACCCTTGCCCTTGGCCGCAGTTGCGGCCTGCGCCACCGCAGCGGTCTTCGCGGCCGCCTTGACGGGCTTCTTCGCCTCGACCACGACCGCGCCCTTGGCGGGCTTGGCGTGCGATGCTGCGGCGGGGGTCGGGGCGGTCTTCTTGGCGGTCATGCAAATCCTCTGGCGGTGTAGGGCGTCCGGCTCGGTCGACCCTCTTCCTGAACTGCGCACAGGCGCGGCGAATTCAAGGTTCGGGGTCTCTCGAGTGCAAATGCGACCAACGTCCTGCGCGCCGCTGAAACCTCGAGGTTCCAACGTGCCACGAGCCGTTGCGGGGTGACCGTCCGGCGCCGAGTGCCGTCCGATGTTGCAGTCCTTGCGGGAAAGGGTGGCCTTTGGATTTGACCCTCGTTCAGAGGGTGGCCGGGGCCCGGAGGTGCTGCCGTCACTCGCCGTTTTCGCGAAAACCGAGGATTATACCGTCCACACCCGGCGTCAGGTCAATCTCGAAGGCGATCCGCGGCTACCCGGCGCGACCGAGAACCTGGGCCGCCGCCCGCTTCTGGTCGGCCCCGCGGATCTGCGCCATCGAGCTGCGAAGGTCTTCCAGCAAGGGCTCGATCGCCGGGTCTTCGCCCTCGACCAGCGCCAGCGCCGCTTCGCCCCAGGGCTCTTCGGCGAGGCGCTCGCGCAGCACCGCCCAGGGCTGCTGTCCGTGCTCGGCGGTCTGGCGGTCGATGAAGCGAAACGTCTCGCCGTGCCAGCCGGGCAGGGCGCAGAGCAGGGCGTGGTCGGCGGCGCCGAGTTGCTCCCACCACGCGCTCTCGAGCAGCAGCATCCAGGCGACGCGGTCGTGCGGCTGGCGAACCGCCTGGCGGATCGGTCGCCGCGGCCGGTGCACGGAAGGCGCCGGCCCGTTCGGCGAGGACGCAGACGGCCGGCCGCGCCCGGGCCCCGCGACCCGCCACGCCGCGGCGAGCTCATCGTTGCCGAGCGCCGCCCGCGAGGCGATCTCGCCGAGAAGCTGGCGCTTGAGCATGCCCTCGGGCAAGGCCGACCAGAGGGGTTGGGCGTTGGCCAGGAACCGCGCCCGACCTTCGGCGCTGGCGAAGTCGAGCCCTTCGCCGGCGAGGGCGACGATCTGCTTCGACAGCGGCACCGCGGCGGCGACGCGCTGCTCGAACGCCTCGGCGCCGAGCTCGCGGACGTAGCTGTCGGGGTCGTGCTCGGTGGGGAGGAACAGGAACTTGAAGCTGCGCGTGTCGGTCGCGTGCGGCAGGCTCGCCTCGAGGGC
>JANMCC010000096.1:0-17716 GCA_031360885.1 Burkholderiales bacterium
GAACGGCTTGCGACCCTGACGCATCGGCCGACCTGGCTCGCCGTGCTCGCCGAGCGTGCGGTGTCGCGCGCCCTCGGCGGCAACTGCAGCGTGCCGATCGCCGCGCACGCCACCTGCAGCGACGGCCGGCTGCACGTGCGCGCCGCGGTCGGTGACCCGGAGCGGCTCGACGCGCCGCTGCTGCAGGCCGCGATTGAAGGCGAGGCCGGCGACATCGCCGGAGCCGAAGCCCTCGGCGCGCGGGTGGCAGAGGCACTGCTCGCGCAGGGCGCGGCCGCCTACCTGGCCGCGGCACCGGGCCAGCCGTCTTCGGCCGGATCCTGAGCGAGGCGCGATTGCCGCGCCTCATCGTCACCCGGCCGGCGGCGCAGGCCGAGCCCGGGGTCCGGGAGCTCGCTGCCCGCGGCGTCGACGCGATCGCATTGCCGCTGATCGAGATCGCGCCGCCCGCCGAGCTCGGGCCGGTGCAGGCGGCCTGGGCCGGCCTGGACGGGCGCGGCCTCGTCGTCTTCGTCAGCGGCAATGCCGTCGACCGCTTCTTCGCGGCGCGTCCCGCGGGAGCGGCCTGGCCGGCGTCGCTGCTTGCCGCCGCCCCGGGGCCGGGCACGTCAGAGGCACTGCGCGCCCGCGGCGTCGCTGCCGCGGCGATCGTCGAGCCCGCGGCCGACGCGGCGCAGCTCGATTCCGAGGCACTCTGGCAGCGCCTGGGTACGCGCGACTGGCGCGGCGCGAGCGTCCTGGTGGTGCGCGGCGACGGCGGCCGCGACTGGCTGGTCGAACGCCTCGTCGAAGCCGGCGCCCGGGTCGAGGCGGTCGCGGCGTACCGCCGGCTCGCGCCCCGGCTCAGCGACGCGGCGCGGCAAAGCGTCGAAGCCGCCTTCGCCGAGCCGGCGCGCCACGTCTGGCTGTTCAGCAGCTCCGAGGCGATCGCCCATCTGGAGGCGCTGCCGGGCGTTTCGATCGGCGCCGGGATGCGCGCGCTGGCGACGCATCCGCGCATCGCCGCACGGGCGCGGCAGGCGGGCTTCGCCGTTGTTTCCGAGGTGCAGCCGGGCCTCGACGCGGTGGTCGCCTGCATACAATCGATGCAACCGTGAACGACGATTCCTCGCCCGCCGCAGAGCCCCGAACCGTCGTTCCCGTGCCCGCCGCCGAGACTCCGCCGCGCGGCCCGCTGCTCTGGCGCTGGAGCGGCCCGATCGTCCTTCTCCTGACGCTGCTCGCCGTGGTCGCGATCGCGCTCGCCTGGCGCGCCGACCAGCGCGTGCGCAGCAGCGAGCGCGAGCTGGTGAAGCGCCAGCAGGAAAGCGCCGACCGCGTTGCCGAGGCGATGCTGTTCGCCCGCCAGGCGCAGGACGGCATGCGCGACGCCACCGCCAAGGTGGCCCTGCTCGAGGCGCGCCTCAACGAGGTGGCGCTGCAGCGCGGCCAGCTCGAGGACCTGGTGCGCTCGGTGGCGCGCTCGCGCGACGAGAACCTGGTGAGCGACATCGAGTCGGCGATGCGCGCCGCGATCCAGCAGTCGGCGCTGACCGGCAGCGCCGAGCCGCTGGTGGCGACGCTGAAGCAGAGCGACGAGCGGCTGGCGCGCGCCAACCAGCCGCGGCTCGAGCCGGTGCGCCGCGCGATCGCGCGCGACCTCGACCGGGTCAAGGCGTCGAGCGTCGCCGACGTCGCCACGCTCTCGATCAAGGTCGACGAGGTGGTGCGCATGATCGACGAGCTGCCCTTGCTCTCGGCCTCCGAGCCGCGCCGCGACTTCACCGCCGAGGACCGTCCGGTCGCCGAAGAGACGGCGCCGGCGCCGGCGGCCTCGGCCTCGGCGGCCGAGGGCATCGTCGACCGGGTGTCGCACGTGTTCGGCCGGGCCAGCCGCTTCGTCGCCGACAACATCTGGTCGGAGATCCGCTCGCTGGTGCGGATCACGCCGATCGCCCATCCCGAGGCGATGCTGGTCGCGCCCGACCAGGTCTTCTTCCTGCGCGAGAACCTGAAGCTGCGCCTGCTCAACGCCCGCCTGGCGCTGATGGCGCGCCAGTTCGACGCCGCCCAGGCCGACCTGAGGTGGGCGCAGGGCGCGATCGAGCGCTACTTCAATCGCGGCGCCAAGCGCACGCAGATCGCCGCCGACCTGCTGCGCCAGGTGGCGCAGCAGTCGCGCGGCGCCGGCGTGGCGCGGCCCGACGACACGCTCGCGGCCCTCGCCACCGCAGGCGCCCCCCGATAGCGCGGCGCGGCGTCGATGCGCCTCACGATCTGGTTCGTCCTGCTGTTCGCCGTGGCGGTGGTCGCCGCGGCGACCTTCGGCACCAACGACGGCCTGGCCTCGTTCTACTGGGGCGGCTGGCGGCTCGACGTCTCGCTCAACCTGTTCCTGCTGGTGCTGATCGGCACCTGCTTTCTGATCGTCACCGTGATCCAGGCGCTGAACGCGCTGGTCGGCCTGCCGCGGCGGGCGCGCGAATGGCGCGTCGCCCGCCGCGACCGCAACGGCCAGGCGGCCCTGCGCGACGCCCTCGCCCAGTACTTCGGCGGCCGCTACACGCGCGCCCAGAAGTCGGCGCAGCGCGCGCTCGCGATCCAGATCGAGACGCCCGAGCTCGCGCAGGACAACGAGTTCACCGTGCTCGGCCACCTGCTGGCGGCGGGCAGCGCGCACCGGCTGCAGAACCGGCAGCTGCGTGACCAGGAGCTGCGCCACGCGCTGGCGATCGCCGGGCAAAGCCCGTCGGCGCGCTCGGCCGAGGAGGGCGCGCGCCTGCTCGCCGCCGAATGGGCGATCGACGATCGCGATGCGGCGCGAGCCCTGCAGCTTCTCGGCGACCTGCCGCTCGGCGTCGCGCGCCGCACCCACGCCCTGCGCCTGAAGCTGCAGGCCGCGCGCCTCGGCCGCCAGGCGCAGGAGGCGCTGAAGACGGCGCGCCTGCTGGTCAAGCACCAGGGCTTTTCGGAGGTCGCCGCGACCGGCCTGCTGCGTTCGCTGGCGTTCGAGGCGCTCGACACCGTGCACGACCTCGACCAGCTCCGGCGCCTCTGGAACGGCCTCGATGCCGCCGACCGGCGCGATCCGTTCGTGGCCGCGCGCGCCGCCACCCGGGCGATGTCGTTCGGCGCGGCCGACGACGCGCGGGCGTGGCTGCGGCCCTTCTTCGACCGCATGACCGAGCTCGGCGGCGAAGAGCGCGCCATCGTCTCCGAGGCGCTGGCCCTCTCGGTGCCGGGCATCGGCGCCGAATGGCTGCCGCGCCTCGAGTCGGCGTGCGCCGCTTTGCCGCGCGACGGCGGCGTGGCGCTCGCCGCCGGTTGCGCGCTCGCCGAGCGCGGCCTCTGGGGCAAGGCGCGCGCCCTGCTCGAGCAGGCCGGCGACGACGCGACGCTCGCGGTTGCGCCGCGACGCAAGGCCTGGATCGCACTCGCCGAGCTCGCGGCACGCGAGGGCGACGCGGCCCGCGCCGCCCGGGCGTACGAGGCCGCCGCCCGACTGGGCTGACGACATCGCGCTGATACAATGCCGGCTCCGTGCGGCTGTAGCTCAGCTGGATAGAGTACTTGGCTACGAACCAAGGGGTCGTGGGTTCGATTCCTGCCAGCCGCACCACTTTTCACTACGAATCGACGGCCGATCCTCTCGGATCCGGCCGTTTTCGCTTGCCGAGGATCGACTCATGAGCGCTGACAAGGACCGCGGCATCCGCCGGCAGAAGCAGAAGCGCGCGAAGGCGCTGAAGAAGGCCGAGCGCCAGCCGAAGAAGCCGGTGGGCAGCGAGCCCGCGCAGCGCTCCGCGAGCTAGGGTCTAGGCCGCGCCGGCCGCCGCGCCCGCGGCTCTGCGTCGGCCGGCGGTCCCTCGGCAACGATCCGCCCGCCAGCGCTCGCCGCGCCCGGGCCGACCTCGATGATCCAGTCGCACGCCGCGATCACGCGGCGCTCGTGCTCGATCACGATCACCGTGTTGCCGGCATCGACCAGCCCTTGCAACTGCGTCATGAGCTTGTCGACGTCGGCCGGATGCAGGCCCGTGGTCGGCTCGTCGAGCACGTAGAGCGAGCGGCCACGCTGGGGCCGCTGCAGCTCGGTCGCGAGCTTGATCCGCTGCGCCTCGCCGCCCGACAGCTCGGTCGCGGGCTGGCCGAGGCGCAGGTAGCCGAGGCCGATCGCCTGCAGCAGGGCCAGCGGCTTCAGCACGACCGCCTCGCCGGCAAACAGGGCGCAGGCGTCGTCGACCGTCAGCTGCAGGACCTCGGCGATGCTCCTGCCCTGCCAGCGCACCTCGAGCGTCTTCTCGTTGTAGCGCGCGCCATGGCAGGTGGGGCAGGGCGCGTAGACGCTGGGCATGAAGTGCAGTTCCACGCTGACGAAGCCCTCGCCCTCGCAGGTCGTGCAGCGTCCCTTGGCGACGTTGAACGAGAAGCGGCCGGGGTCGTAGCGGCGCGAGCGCGCCATCGGCGTCGCCGCGAACAGCTTTCTCACGCCGTCGAACAGGCCGGTGTAGGTGGCGAGGTTGGAGCGCGGCGTGCGGCCGATCGGCTTCTGGTCGACGCGCACCAGCCGGGCGATGCGCTCCATGCCGGCGGCGATGCGGCCGTGCGTCTCTTCGGCGACGGTCGGCGCGCCCGAGTCGACCTCGTCGTCGGCCTCGGCCGGCTCGTGGCCGAGATGCGCGCAGACCAGCTCCACCAGCGCCTGGCTCACGAGGCTCGACTTGCCGGAGCCCGAGACGCCGGTCACTGCCGTCAGCACGCCGAGGGGAAAGCGCGCCTCGAGCTCGCGCAGGTTGTTGCGGGTGATGCCCTCGAGCGCGAGCCAGCCCTGCGGCGGTCGCGGCGGTCGGCGCGGTGGCTCGCGCGCATCGAACAGGTAGCGGGCGGTGTGCGATTCGGCAACGGCCGCAAGGCCCGCCGGAGGCCCGCTGTAGAGCACCCGGCCGCCGAGCTCGCCGGCGTCGGGACCGACGTCGACCAGCCAGTCCGCGCGCCGCATCATCTCCAGGTCGTGCTCGACCACGAACAGCGAGTTGCCGGCCCGCTTCAGCTCATCGAGCGCGCGCATCAGGGCCTCGCTGTCGGCCGGATGCAGGCCTGCCGTCGGCTCGTCGAGCACATAGACGACGCCGAACAGGTTGGAACGGATCTGCGTCGCCAGCCGCAGCCGCTGCAGCTCGCCGGGCGAGAGCGTCGGCGTGCTGCGATCGAGCGAGAGGTAGCCGAGTCCGAGCGACAGCAGCGTCGCGATCCGCGCCTCGAGGTCGGCGGCGATGCGTTGCGCCGCCACCCGCTTTTCTTCCGAAAGGTTCGGCGTGCGCCGCACGTCGGACGAGCCCGAGTGCGCGGAGCCGCCCGCTGCCACCCGGCGTGCGGTGCTCGCCTGCCCGTCGGCGCGACTCCAGGCCGACCGGGCGTCGCGCGCCGAGGGCGGCCGCTCGAACGCGCCGCTCGCCGCCGGCGCGAGCAGCTCGGCCACCTCGCTCAGCGGCATGCGCCCCAGCTCGCCGATGTCGACGCCGGCGAAGGTGACCGAGAGCGCTTCCTTCTTCAGGCGCTTGCCGGTGCAGACGGGGCAGATCGTTCCGACCAGGAAGCGCGCGGCGCGCCGCTTCATGAGGGGGCTTTGCGTCGTCGCGTAGGTCTGCAGCACGTACTTGCGTGCGCCGGTGAAGGTGCCCATGTAGCTCGGCTCCATCCGGCTGCGCAACGCGGCGCGCGTTTCCTTCGGCGTGAAGCCCGCGTACACGGGCACCGTCGGCTGCTCGTCGGTGTAGAGGATCCAGTCGCGCGTCTTTTTCGGCAGGTCGCGCCAGGGCGTGTCGACGTCGTGGCCGAGCGTGACCAGGATGTCGCGCAGGTTCTGCCCGTGCCAGGCGGGAGGCCAGGCGGCGACCGCCCGCTCGCGGATCGTCAGCGAGTCGTCCGGCACCATCGCCTGCTCGGTCACCTCGAACACCCGGCCGAGGCCGTGGCAGTTCGGGCACGCGCCCTGCGGCGTGTTCGGCGAGAAGTCCTCGGCGTAGAGCATCGGCTGGCGCGACGGATACGTGCCGGCGCGCGAGTACAGCAGCCGCACCAGCGCCGAGAGCGTGCTGACGCTGCCGACCGACGAGCGCGCCCCGGGCGTGCCGCGCTGCTGCTGCAGCGCGACGGCGGGCGGCAGGCCTTCGATCGAGTCGACGTCGGGCACGCCGACCTGGTCGATCAGCCGTCGCGCATAGGGCGACACCGAATCGAAGTAGCGGCGCTGCGCCTCGGCGTAGAGGGTGCCGAAGGCGAGCGACGACTTGCCGGAGCCGGATATGCCCGTGAACACGACGAGCGCGTCGCGGGGGATGTCGACGTCGACCGACTTCAGGTTGTGCTCGCGTGCGCCGCGAACCCTGACAAATCGATCGACACCCATGCCGGGCAAGGGCAAGGGGTGTGCCTCGTGGCTTCGCCGCATACTCGAAAGCCCGGACGCGGTCCTTCCATGCGAATCTTCGATGCCACGGCCACGCGCGCGGCGCTTCCGTTCGAAGCGCTGATCCCGGCGCTGCGCGCGCTGTTCGCTGCGGGCTGCGTCGTGCCGCCGCGCCACGTGCACGAGATCGCCGCGGCCGACGGCACGGGGCTCACCTCGCTGCTCATGCCCGCGTGGACCCCCGGCCGCTACTACGGCCTCAAGGTCGTCAACATCGCTGCCGGCAACGCCGGGCGTGGCCTGCCGGCGCTGCACGCCAGCTACCTGCTGCACGACGCGACCAGCGGTGCCCCGCTGGCGCTGATCGACGGCGACGAGATCACCATGCGCCGCACCGCGGCCGCGTCGGCGCTCGCGGCGTCGTTCCTGGCGCGTGCCGACGCGCGCCGCCTGCTCGTCGTCGGCGCGGGCCGGGTGGCGCGCGTGTTGCCAGAAGCGTATCGCGCCGTCCGGCCGATCGAGCAGGTCACGGTCTGGGCGCGGCGCGCCGCCGAGGCCGAGGCGCTGGCGGGCAAGTGGCGCGCCGCGGGCATTGCCGCCGCGGCAACCGTCGACCTCGAAGGCGCGGCCGGCGCCGCCGACATCGTGAGCTGCGCCACGCTCGCCACCGCGGCGCTGATGGAAGGCCGGTGGCTGCGCCCCGGCAGCCATCTCGACCTGATCGGCAGCTTCACGCCGACGATGCGCGAAGCCGACGATGCCTGCTTCGTCGGCGCGGCGCTCTATGTCGACACGGAGGAAGCCCTGCAGAAGAGCGGCGACCTGCTCGGGCCGATGCAGCGCGGCGTCTTCAGCGCGGCCGCGGTGCGCGGCACGCTCGCCTCGCTCGCGCGCGGCACGTCCGGCGGCCGGCGCAACGACGACGAGCGCACGGTATTCAAGTCGGTGGGCACGGCGCTCGAGGACCTCGCGGCGGCGATGCTCGTCTACGAGAAAGGCTGAGGCGAGGGCTCAGCCCATCGTCATCAGGCTGGCGTTGCCGCCGGCGGCGGCGGTGTTGATGCTGAGCGAGCGTTCGACCACCAGCCGCTCGAGCGGAATCGAGGCCTCGCCGACGGCGAGCGCGGTCACGCCGACGATCGGGCCCGGCTTCGCCGCGATCGCGCGCAGCACCTCGAGCAGATCGGCCGGCGTGCCGTGATGCAGCACCGCGTCGAAGGCGACCCCCTTCAGCGTCCAGTCGCCGACCAGGGCGATGCGCTCGCGGGCCTCCTCGGGCAGGCGCTGCCACGACGCCCGCGCCGCGGCCGGCCAGAGCGCGCGGCTGCCGACCGCGAGCACTGCGGCGAGCTGCATCAGCCGGTCGCCGTCGTCCTCCGCCAGGCAGAGCACCGCCTCCCGCGGCGCCATCGCGTAGAGATTGGCCTCGCCGGTCGGGCCGGTGAGGGTGCGCCACGGCCCGACCGGAGATTGCATGGCGAAGCGGTCGATCGCCGCGATCCACTCGGCAGGCGCCGCCGGCTGCTGCGCCAGGGCCCAGGCTCGCAGGGCTTGCAGGCCGGGATCGACGCGGCCTTCGCCCACGGCCAGGCCGCGGATCGGCGCCACCGCTTCCGGACCCGAGGCAACGACCGCTGCGCGCGCGTCGCCGTCGGGCCGCGTCGCCAGCAGGCGCAGCAGGTAGAGCGGGCCGCCGGCCTTGGGCCCGGTGCCCGAGAGGCCTTCGCCGCCGAACGGCTGCACCCCGACCACCGCGCCGACGACGTTGCGGTTGACGTAGACGTTGCCGGCGTGCGCGGCGTCGACCACCTGCGCCACGGTCTCGTCGATGCGGGTGTGCACGCCGAGGGTGAGGCCGTAGCCGGTGGCGTTGATCTGGCCGAGCAGCGCGGCCAGGTCCTCGCGCTCGTAGCGCAGCACGTGCAGCACCGGGCCGAACACCTCGCGCTCGAGCTCGGCGAGGCGGCCGATCTCGATCACGGTCGGCACGACGAAGCTGCCGTGGCGGGTGGCGACGCTGTCGCCCTCGTGCTGGACGACACGCCGCCCGTTGGCGCGCATCGCCGCGATGTGGCGCTCGATGCCGGCGCGCGCCTCCTCGTCGATCACCGGGCCGACGTCGACCGCGAGCGCGCGCGTGTCGCCGAGGGCGAGCTGGCGCAGCGCGCCTTCGAGCATCTCCAGCAGCCGCGGCGCGAGGTCGCGCTGCACGCAGAGCACGCGCAGCGCCGAGCAGCGCTGGCCGGCGCTGTCGAACGCCGAGTTGACGACGTCGGCGACCACCTGCTCGGCGAGCGCCGACGAGTCGACCACCATCGCGTTCTGGCCGCCGGTCTCGGCGATCAGCGGCACCGGGCGGCCGTGTGCGCCCAGCCGCCCGGCAAGGCTCTTCTGCAACAGCCGCGCGACCTCGGTCGAGCCGGTGAAGAGCACGCCCTGGACGCGGCCGTCGCCGACGAGCGCGGCGCCGACGGTCTCGCCGCGGCCCGGCACGAGCTGCAGCACGGCGCGCGGCACGCCCGCAGCATGCAGCGCGCGCACCGCCTCGGCGGCGACCAGCGGCGTCTGCTCGGCCGGCTTGGCGAGCACCGGGTTGCCGGCGGCGAGCGCCGCGGCGACCTGGCCGCTGAAGATCGCGAGCGGGAAGTTCCAGGGGCTGATGCAGACCACCGGGCCGAGCGGCCGGTGCGTCGCGTTGGCGAAGTCGCGCCGCACCTGCTGTGCGTAGTAGCGCAGGAAGTCGACCGCCTCGCGCACTTCGGACACGGCATTGGCGCAGGTCTTGCCGGCCTCGCGCACGAGCAGCGTGAGCAGCCGCTCGGTGTCGGCCTCGAGCCGGTCGGCGCCGCCTTCGAGCATCGCCGCGCGCTGCGCCGGCGGCGTTGCCGCCCAGGCGGCCGCGGCTTCGGCGGCGCAGGCGAGCGCGGCCTGCACGTCCGCGGCGGTCGCATCGCGGACCTGGCCGACGACGTCGTTGCGATCGGCGGGGTTGAGCACCGGCGCGGGGGCTTCGCCGGCCGCGTCGACGCCGAGCAGCGGCTCGGCCGACCACGCGGTGGCGGCATGCGCCGCGAACGCCGCGTCGAGTGCCTGCAGCTGCGTTTCGCCGGCCAGGTCGAGGCCGTGCGAGTTAACGCGGATCGCGCCGTACAGATCGCGTGGCAGGACGATCGCCGGATGCGGCAGGCCGGGCGCGCCTTCCTGCGCCGCGAGCTGCTCGACCGTGCGCACCGGGTTCTCGACCAGCGCCTCGAGCGGCACGTCGTCGCTCGCGATCCGGTTGACGAACGAGGTGTTGGCGCCGTTCTCGAGCAGGCGCCGCACGAGGTAGGCGAGCAGCGTGTCGTGCGTGCCGACCGGCGCGTAGATCCGGCACGGCCGGCCGAGCCTGCCTTCGCTCACCGCTCCGACCACCTGCTCGTAGAGCGGCTCGCCCATGCCGTGCAGGCACTGGAACTCGTACTGGTCGTCGCGCCAGTCGGGTCCGGCGAGCGTGAAGACCGCGGCCAGCGTGTGCGCGTTGTGGGTCGCGAACTGCGGATAGATCTCGGCCGGCGCCGCCAGCAGCTTCTTCGCGCAGGCGATGTAGGCCACGTCGGTGTAGGCCTTGCGCGTGTAGACCGGGTAGCCGGCCTGGCCGTCGAGCTGGGCGCGCTTGATCTCGCCGTCCCAGTACGCGCCCTTGACGAGGCGGACCATCAGCCGGCGCTGGCTGCGCTTGCCGTGGTCGACCAGCCAGTCGATCACCGCGCGGCATCGCTTCGGGTAGGCCAGGATGACGACGCCGATGCCGTCCCAGCCCTGCAGACTCGTCTCGAAGCAGAGCCGCTCGAGCAGGTCGAGCGAGAGCTCGAGCCGCTCCGCCTCCTCGGCGTCGATGTTGAGGCCGATGTCGTAGCGGTGCGCGAGCTCGGCGAGCTGCAGCAGTCGCGGATAGAGCTCGCTCATCACCCGCGCGACCTGGGCCCGGCTGTAGCGCGGATGCAGGGCCGAGAGCTTGATCGAGATGCCCGGGCCCCGGACGATGCCGCGGCCCGCCGAAGCCCGGCCGATCGCGTGGATCGCCGCTTCGTACGACGCAAGGTAGGCCTCGGCGTCTCGCGCCGTCATCGCTGCCTCGCCGAGCATGTCGTACGAATAGCGAAAGCCCTCGGCCTCGCGCGGCTTCGCATTGGCGAGCGCCTGCTCGATGGTCTCGCCGGTGACGAACTGCTCGCCCATCAGGCGCATCGCCATGTCGACGCCTTTTCGGATCAGCGGCTCGCCGCCGCGGCCGACGACGCGGCGCAGCGCCGCGCCGAGGCCGACGTCGCTGTGGGTGGCGACGAGCCGGCCGGTGAGCAGGAGCCCCCAGGTCGCCGCATTGACGAAGAGGGAAGGGCTCTGGCCGAGGTGCGAGCGCCAGTCGCCGCTCGAGATCTTGTCGCGGATCAGCGCGTCGCGGGTCGCGGCGTCGGGAATGCGCAGCAGCGCCTCGGCCAGGCACATCAGCGCCACGCCCTCGCTCGAGCTGAGCGCGAACTCCTGCAGCAGGCCTTGCACGAGCCCGGCCCGGCCCGACTCGCGCGCCCGCTCGCGCACGCCACGCGCCACGCGCAGCGCGAGCGCGTGCGCGGCGCGATCGTCGGCCTCGGCGAGGCGCGCCTGCTCGAGCAGGGCCGGCAGCAGCGTCGGCTCCGGCGGCCGGGTGGCCGCGGTGATCGCCGCGCGCAGCGGCGAGGAGAGGAGGGGGGGCGTCAGCAAGCCGGGGCCTACCAGTCGGGGTGGCGGGTTTCGCCCATGCGCGCGAACCAGTCGTTGCCGGGCGACTCGTGCCCGCCGCCTTCGGCGCTGTAGTTGACCGTCAGCTCCTCGCCTTCGGCGATCGGCCGGATGGCGACGAAGCGAAGCACCTTGGCCTCGTCGTCGCCTTCGTAGCGCATGTTCGCCGGGTTGCCGTGGTTGTACAGGCTGCCGTAGCCCAGGGCCAGGCAATGGCTCTGCTGGGTCCGGGCGAGGACGCCCCAGTTGAACAGGACCTTGCGCACCTCGATCGGGATCTCGGCGAAGGTGGCGGTGAACAGGATGACCGGGCAGGACTCGACCGTCTCGCCCTCGGCATGGGGTCGGGTCGCATAGACGCCGCGGCCCTTGATCGTGCCGGTGTCGCGGACGAGGAGGTTCGGGTGGTGGGCGGAAGGCATCGGGAATTGTCGCCCGACACCGTAACGAAAAAGGGCCGCCCGAAGGCGGCCCTTGTCGGCAGTGGCGAGCTCAGCTTCCGGACGCGGCGCCGGGCGCGGTGGCGAGAACCGGGGCCGGCGTGCGGGCCGGTGCACGACGGGCGACGCGCACCATCTGGTCGTCGTAGTCGGTGCGGCGCAGCGTGCCGTCGCGGATTGCGGCGATCACGTCGGCCCGCACCTGTTCCCGCGGCAGGGTCGAGACGCGCAGCGTCTCCATGCCGCCCGGGTTGTAGCTGCGGCTGCGCAGCGGACCGATCAGCGCCGGATCGCGCGGCACTTTCATCTCGGCCACCACGTCAGCGCGGCTGCGGGTCGAGGGCGCCTTGAAGTCGTTGGCGTCGTAGTCGTAGTCGTTCTTGCGCAGCGTGGCGTCGGCCCGGGCCTGGGCCCAGGCCTTGTTGACTTCGGCCCGCGTCAGCGGCTTGGTTTCCTGGGCCACGGCGAGCGAGCTGGCCAGGGCCAGGGCGACGGTTGCGGCGTAGAGGAGCTTGGCGTTCATGATGAACTTCTTTCGATCGAAAAGTGACGATGAAGTGGACTGTAGGCATTGCTCAAGCAACAATAAACAGGACGTGATTCAATTGCGAATTGCCAAAAGCGAAACAATGAAGGCCTTCCGATGGACCGTCTGACGTCGATGCGCGTCTTTTCCCGGGTGATCGAGGAGGGCAGCTTCGCCGCCGCGGCGCGCGAGCTCAACCTCTCGCCGGCGGTCGTCACCCGGCTCGTTGCCGACCTCGAGGAGCACCTCGGCGTGCGCCTCGTCAACCGCACCACCCGACGCCTTTCCCTCACCGACACCGGCGAGGCCTACCTCGAGCGCGTGCGCCACGTGCTGACGGAGGTGGAGGAAGCCGAGGCCCAGGCCAGCGCCTCGAGCGCCGACCCCCGGGGAACGCTGCGCGTGCTCTGCCCTCCTGCCTTCGCCGTGCACCAGCTCGCCAAGCACCTGAAGACCTTCCGGGCGCGCTATCCGCGCGTCGCGATCGAGCTCTCGGTGCCGGGCCCGGTCGAGACGGTCGACGAGAACTTCGACGTGACCATCCTCACCGAAGGCCGGCGCCCGCTCGAGGGCGGCTTCGTCGCCCGCCGCCTTGCCCGCTCCGAGGTGATCACCTGCGCCTCGCCCGAATACCTCGACCGGCGCGGCCGGCCGCAGCATCCGCGCGATCTGGTCGACCACGAGGCGATGGTGCCGAGCTTCCTGCGCGAGCTCACCTTCCACACCCGCAGCAGGCTCGACGGCGAGCCGGACGAATCGTTCACCCTCGATCGGCCGCGCGCCGGCCTGAGCACGGTGCACACCGACACGCTCTACGCCGCGGCCCTGGCCGACATGGGCATCACCGGGTTGCCCTCGTTCGTCGCCGAGGAGGCGCTGCTCGAGAACGCCCTGGAGCGGGTGCTGCCGTGCTGGCACCTGCTCAGCACGACGATCTACGCCGGCATGCCGACGAGAAAGCACGTGCCGGCGCGCACCCGCGTCTTCATCGACTTCCTGGTCGAGACCTTCGGCGGCGAAGACCGCGACCCCTGGCTGCTCGCCGCCGGCTGCGAAACGCAGCTCTCGGCGCCGGTGGCGAAGGCGGCGAAGAAGAAGACCGCGCTCGCGCTGGCCTAGCGCCTCGCCGTGGCCGGGCGGGCGCTCACCTCAGGCGAGCGGTGGCACCGGCGGCGGCAGCGTCTTGCACTCGGCGAACACGCGCACCGTGCAGTGCGCGCAGATGGCGCGGTCGAGCCGGTCGAAGATGGCGGCGATGGCCACATGCTTGGCCGGAAAGACGTGGTCGGTGCCGAGCTCGCCGAGAAATCCCACCCGCTGCCAGAGCTCGAGCACCGGTGCCCGCGGCCGGTGGAAGTAGAGGTCGCCGCCGGCGCCGCGGCGCTTGTGCAGCTCGTTCCTCCACATCTCGGCCGCCGCCAGGTCGATGAAGTTCATGCTCTTGGCCATGACCAGCAGGTGCTTCGGCGCCGCCAGGGGCGCGCGCAGGTCGTGCAGCTGCTCCTCGACGTGGGCGACGGCGCCGAAGTAGACCTCGCCCTCCATGCGCGCCAGCTTGAGCTGCGGGCACTCGCCGAGCGGCGCGGCGACGTCGGCGCGGACGATGAACGGCCGCCCCGGCGCCTCGGTGTCGAAGCCCATCACCTTCAGCGACGGCTTCGACGTGCGGTAGAGGTAGCTCAGCAGCGAGAGGATCGTGCCGAGCAGGATCGCGATCTCGAGGCGGATGGTCACCGTGGCGGCGAAGGTCGCGGCGGCGATCGCGAAGTCGCGGCGGCTGAAGCGCCAGAGGCGCTGCCAGCCCTCCCAGTCGAACAGCGACCAGGCGATCAGCAGCAGCAGACCGGCGATCGCGGCGAGCGGAATCAGGCCGAGCAGCGGCGCCACCCCGGCCACGAGCAGGAGCAGCCAGCCCGAGGCGAACACGGCGGCCAGCGGGGTGCGCGCGCCGGCTTCGAAGTTCGGCATGGAGCGGTTGATCGAGCCGCAGGCGACGTAGGAGGAGGCGAAGGCGCCGACCAGATTCGACAGGCCCTGGCCGCGGAACTCGCGGTTCGCGTCGATGCGCTGCCCGGAGCGCTCGGCCACCGCCTTGGCGATCGAGATCGACTGCGCCAGCGTGACGATGGTGAGGGCGAAGGCGATGCCGAGCAGGTCGGGCAGGCGCCCTGGATCGAAGGCGGGCCACTGGAAGTGCGGCCAGGCCGCCGGCACCTTGCCGAGGACCGCGATCGCGCCGCCCGGGTCGCGCGCGCCCGGCCACCAGCGGTTGATCGCCGCCGCCAGCGCCGTCGCGGCCACCAGGCCGATCAGCATCTGCGGCAGGCGCGGCCAGGTCCGGCGCAGGGCGAGGGTCGCGGCGATCGTGAAGGCAGCGACCGCGAGGGTCGCGAGCGAGGCCTCGGGCAGGTGCTCGAACAGCGCCGACAGCAGCGCGCCGACGCGGTGCTCGCCGATCGCGACGCCGAGCAGGTTGGGCAGGCTGTGCACGACGATCAGCGCGGCAGCGCCGCTGGTGAAGCCGCGCAGTGCGGCCGGCGAGATGAAGTTCGCCAGCCCGCCGAGGCGCAGCGCGCCGATCAGCCATTGCATCGCCCCGACGAGCAGCGTCACGCCGAGGGCGAGCTGGATGTAGACCGGCGAGCCGACGAGGGCCAGCGGCGCCAGCGTCGCGAACAGCGCCAGCGAGATCATGTTGGTCGGCCCGGAGACGACGTGCAGGCTGGAGCCGAACAGCGCCGCGACGACGCAGGGCACGATCGCCGTCGCCAGCCCGTACTCCGGCGGCAGGCCGGCGAGGGTGGCGAAGGCGAAGCTCTGCGGCAGGACCAGCAGGGCGCCGAGGACGCCGGCCACGGCGTCGGCGCGAAGCGTGCGGCCGTCGACGCTTCGAACCCACGGTCCGAACAGGCGCGAGGCGATCTCGATCATGGGCCGCGATTGTGCGGCCCGGGCAAAGCTCACCCCGCCGCGGCGTTCCTCTCGATCCAGCGCGCGAACGCGGCCATGAACTTCTCCGCGAACTGCTTCGTCTCGGGCTTCTTGAACGCGCCGGCCTCGTCGAACAGGTCGCCGGCGCCGCCGACGTAGGCCTCGGGCTGGGCCATCGCCGGCATGTCGAGGAAGACGAGCGACTGGCGCAGGTGGTGGTTGGCGCCGAAGCCGCCGATCGCGCCGGGCGAGACGCTCATGACGGCCGCGGGCTTGCCGCTCCACACGCTCTTGCCGTAGGGACGCGAGCCGACGTCGATCGCGTTCTTCAGCACGCCGGGCACCGAGCGGTTGTATTCGGGCGTGAGGAAGAGCACCGCGTCCATGCCGGCGACCTTCTGCCGGAACGCCGTCGCGGCGGCCGGCGGGCTGGCCTCGTCGTCCTGGTTGTAGTGCGGCAGCTGGCCGATCTCGACGATCTCGAGCTTCAGCGCCTCGGGCGCGAGGGCGGCGAGGGCAAGCGCCATCTTGCGATTGAACGAGTCCTTGCGCAGGCTGCCGACGAGGACGGCGACGTTTCGGGTCTGGGGCATTCGGAAAAGTCCTTGGCGATGGAAGAGATCGGGGAGCGAGCGATCATCATGCCCTCGCCGCGAATTCCCTGCACTGCCCACCGATGAACAAGGCCTTCACCAAGGAAAGCGACGCCGACGCGGACGACGGCGACGACGATCTGCCCGCGCCGGCCCTGCCCGCCGGGGCCAGGAACTACCTCACCCCGGCCGGCTACAAGCGCCTGCGCGGCGAGCTGATGGCGCTGCTCGACGACGAGCGGCCCAAGGTCGTGGAGACCGTGTCGTGGGCGGCGAAGAACGGCGACCGCTCGGAGAACGGCGACTACCTCTACGGCAAGAAACGGCTGCGCGAGATCGACCGGCGGATCCGCTTCCTGACCAGGCGGCTCGACGTCGCCGAGGTCGCCGACCCGGCGCTGCACCACGGCAACGAGCAGATCTTCTTCGGCGCCACCGTCACCTACGCCAACGCGCGCGGCGAGGAGAAGACGGTGACGATCACCGGCGTCGACGAGGCCGACAACCTGAAGGGCGACGTGAGCTGGGTCTCGCCGATCGCCCGCGCGCTGATCAAGGCGCGGGTCGGCGACGAGGTGCAACTGATGACGCCGGGGGGCCTCGAGACGCTCGAGGTGCTGAACGTGCGTTATCCGAGGCCGGAGAGTGCCTAGGGCTTGACTCGGGCCACCCGCAGTACCGCCGGCGATCGCTTCAGCGTGCGCATTACCTCGGCCAGGTGCAGCCGGTCGCGCACGCTCAGCAGCAGCTTCAGCTCGGCGGTCTCGGCCGCCGGCTCGTTGCCCATGTCGATGTGCGTGATGTCGGCCTCGGCATGGCTCACCGCCGAGGCGACCTGGGCAAGCACGCCCTTGCCGTTGGTGACGAGCAGCGAGACGTTGGTCTCGAACGGCCGGGTCGGCTGCTCGGCCCACTCGACGCCCATCCAGCGCTCGCTGTCGCGCTCGAGCAGCCGCTTGCCGACGCTGCACTCGGCCGTGTGCACGGTGAGCCCTTCGCCGCGCCCCAGGTTGCCGACGATCGCGTCGCCCGGGATCGGCCGGCAGCAGGTGGCGAGCACGACCGAGGCGCCTTCGCTGCCGTCGATCAGCACCATGTTCTGCGCCGGCACCGAGTCGTCGACGGCATAGCGGCCCATGGTGAGCGCCAGCGCGTCGGGGCGGATGCCGTCCTCGGCGAGCAGGCGCACCAGGCGGGTGGCGACGATGGTGGCGATCTTGCGGCCGAGGCCGATGTCGGTGAACAGGTCCTCGCGCGTCTTGTTGCCGCTCCAGCGGATCAGCTGCTGCCAGACGGTGGCCGAGGCCGAGTCGTCGCCGGGCAGGGCCAGGCCTTCGGAGCGCATCGCCTGGGCCAGCATCTTCCTGCCCAGGTCGCGCGACTCCTCCTGCTCCATGTTCTTCAGGTAGTGGCGGATGCGCGAGCGCGCCCGCCCCGTGGAGACGAAGTTCAGCCAGGCCGGGTTCGGCCGCGCGTTCGGCGCGCCGACGATCTCGACCACGTCGCCGCTGCGCAGCTCGGTGCGCAGCGGCACCGGCTCGCCATTGACCGAAGCGGCGACGCAGTGGTCGCCGATGTCGGAGTGGATCGCGTAGGCGAAGTCGACCGGCGTCGCGCCGCGCGGCAAGGCCAGGATCTTCGACTTGGGCGTGAACACGTACACCGCGTCGGGGAACAGGTCGATCTTGACGTGCTCGAGGAACTCGCTGGCGTCGCGCGTTTCGTCCTGGATGTCGAGCAGCGACTGCAGCCACATCGCGCCGAGGCGCTGCGCCTCCTGGCCGGGGCCGTCGTCGTGCTCCTTGTAGAGCCAGTGTGCGGCGATGCCCTTCTCGGCGACGGCGTGCATCGGCTCGGTCCGGATCTGGAACTCGACCGCGGTGCCGAGCGGGCTCACCAGCGTGGTGTGCAGCGACTGGTAGCCGTTGCCCTTGGGGATCGCGATGTAGTCCTTGAAGCGGCCCGGCACCGGCTTGTAGAGCTGGTGCAGCACGCCCATCGCGATATAGCACTCGGACAGCGTGGCGACGACGACGCGAAAGCCGAAGATGTCGCTCACCTGGGCGAAGGTCAGGTG
>JANMCC010000130.1:0-8346 GCA_031360885.1 Burkholderiales bacterium
GCGATCGGCGTGTTCCCGGTGTCGCTGGTCTACGGCAAGGCGCGCGAGCTGAGCGGCCGGTGGTGGCCGGCGGCCCTGCTCCATCTCGCCTTCAATCTCCTGCTCTACGCGGCCTCGTGGCTCCTCGCCGACGGCCGATGACGACCAGCGCGGCAGCGAGCAGCACGAGCAGCGGCAGGCTCGCGTCGCGCTGGCCGTCGCCGCCGATCGTGCATCCGCCACCGCCGCTGCCGCCCGCGCTCGGCGCGGCGAATGCGCCATTGACGGCGATCGTCGCCTCGGCCGCCGCCTTCGCCGGCTCGGCGTTGCCGGCGCCGTCGCTCGATCGCGCGAAGAACGCGTACGAGTGGGCCGAAGTGCCGGTGAACACGCCGCTGGTCGCCTTCGTCGCCGTCTGCCAGGCGACGTACGGGCCGCCGTTGTCGGAGACATAGACCGTGTAGGCGCCGACACCCGAGCCGGTGTCGCTGCCCGACCAGGCGACGTCGAAGTCCATGGTTCCCACTCGACCGGCGAGCGACTGCACGCGGCTCGAAGGCGCCGTCGTGTCGACCGTGTTGACCCAGGTCGGCGTCAGGATCGCGGCGTTGGCGTCGAAGACGATCGAGGCCTGGTTCGAGATCGTCGTGCCGTCCGCCAGCCCGGCCTTCGGGCTGACGGTGAAGCCGACGTAGCCCTGGCCGCTGACGCCGTCGGAGTCCGGCGGCAGGAAGCCGAGCGTCGGATCGCTGGGCGGCAGGTGGGTCGCCGGATCGAGCGTGGTGAAGGTCCACTTCAGGAGCGCGGTCGCCGGATCGAGGCTGCCCTGCACCCGCACCTCGAGCGTCGCGCTGATTGCATAGACGGTGTTGAAGCTCTTCAGCCCCGGCGGAACGCTGATGGTGTGCGTGCCGAAGCGGATGTCGCCGAGCGACAGCGTCGCGAGGTCCACCTTGGCCGGATCGAGCTGGTCGGTGACGACGACGTCGGCGGCGGGCAGGGCCGCGGTCGGCTGGTTCTCGAAGGCGATCTCGTAGCGCATGGCACCGGGACGGAAGTAGTGCGCGGTGGACCCGTCGCCCATCGGACCGAACTTGTCGTTGGGGTCGATGGAGCCCCCCGAGCCCGAACCACCCCCACCGCCCGGCGGCAGCGGCGGCGGCGGCGGCGGCAGCGGCTTGCTGACGGGGCAGTTCGCCTCGCCCAACGGGGCCTTTCCACCGTCGCGCGCCGCCTGGGTGCGCGCGCGGGCCGCGGAAGTTCCGTTCGGGTTGGCCGTGTACACGCCCGTGTCGTGGCCGATGTGCCAGTTGATGGCGTCCACGCCCCAAGGGTAGGGATTCGGCGTTTTCGTCTTGTTCTTGGCGTCGTTCTTGCCGGCCTCGAAGCCCTTGTCGAAGGCTGACTTGCTGTCGTCGCACAGATCCAGCGACACCTTCCGGCCGGCAGCCAGCGGGTGAATACCGATGCCGGTCGCAGGTGGCGGCGCGGCAACGTCGGCGAGCGGCCTCTCACCGACCGCCAGGTAGGCGAGGACCAGGCTGGAACAGTCGACGAAGGCGGGGTTGGTGGCATTCGGCAGGCAGGCCGGCGACGATATCGGCGGCGCGTCGGCGATTCGCGTCGCGTCGGCCGGCGTCCGCGCCCAGGGCGCCTGCAGCACCGCCCGCATCGGTATCGACGCCAAATCGCTCGGCGCCGTCACGGTGAACGGAATCGACACGCTCTGGTGCGCGGCGACTTTGGCGATCAGCTGGAAGAAGTAGTAGCGCCCGTCTGCGAAGACGATGGAACCGTTGGTGCTGCCCGCGGGCACGTCGAAGCCGTCGATGGACACCGCGACCTGCGAGGGCAGCGAAAACCAGAGCGGGACCAGCATCGCGTCGACACTGCCGCTGTTCAGTACCGTGATCTCGAAGGCCGCGGGCTTGCCGGTGCGGATCTTCGGCCGGCCGATGATCTGGGCCGAGAGCTCGGGCGTGCCGCCGGCGGTGACGGTGAAAGCGCCGATGCGTGTCAGCACCGTGCCGTCGGGCTGGGTCAGGCGCAGGTCGTAGATTCCCGGCGCCACGCCGTCGAGCACGAAGGCGATGTCGGCGACGGTCTTGCCGGCGTCGAGCACGAGGCTGGTAGCGCTCACGCTGACGCCGCCGGCACCGACGAGCTCGGCCAGCGTCGCCGGGTCGAGGCCGGTGGTGGTCGCGTGCAGGGTCGCGGTGCCGCCGTTGCCGCCCTCGGCGGGAACGACGCTGCTGATCGCTCCAGAGCCGAACAGGCTGAAGAACCAGTCGTTGCCGTCGTACGACGGGCTGCTGAACGTCGGCTGGAAGGCGTTCGTCGTCACGGGAAAGTTGGTCGCGGTCGTCTGCCCGGCCAGGCGCACGTTGCCGCCGCGGTCGACGGCCAGGCCGATCAGGCCCTCGTCGCCGGCGCCGCCGAGGTAGCTGGAGTAGAGCAGCGCGCCGTTGGCGGGATCGAGCCGGGCGAACGCGCCGTCGAATCCGCCGCCATGGACCTTCTGGAAGGCGTCGGCGGTGATCGGGAAGTTGCTTCCGCCCTGGGTGGAGAACCAGCTCCAGAGCGCGCCGTCTGCAGCGCTGACGAGGAGGCCGCTCATGTACGTGCGGCCGGCGTTGCCGCCGAGGTACGTGCTCCAGAGGACGGCGCTGCCGTCGCCCTTGAGCTTGGTGATGAAACCGGTATAGCCGTCGAAGCCGGAGTTCGCCGGCGACGTCGGCTGGGGCACGCCGGCAGTCGTGGGATAGAGCAGCGACGAAGTGCTGCCGCCGACGTAGACGTCGCCGGCCGCGTCGAAGGCGATGGCGTGACCGTATTCGGCGCAGGTCGCCTGCCCGCCGTTCCGGCCGGTGAGGTAGCTGGCGTAGACCAGCGTCTTCAGGTCGGTGCTGAGGTGCGCCACGTAGGCGAACGAATTGAGCGGCACGCCGCCGGGGCTGCAGCTCGGGGTCATCGCTGTCGGCGAGGCCATCGCCGGGGTGGACGAGACCGGCAGGTTGGTCGTGAAGGCCTGGCCGGTCAGCCATGGCGAGCCGGCGGCATCGACCGCGACCGTGTACGCATAGTTGCCGGAGCCCAGGAAGTTGGTCTGCGGCGTGTCGGTGCCGTAGTAGGTCGCGGCCTGCAATTGCGCCACGCCGGCTGCAGCGCTGTCGAAGCGGGCGACGAACGCGCCGGAGCCGGTGGCCAGGGTGGTCTTGTAGGCGCCCGCGGTCGTCGGCAGGCCGCTGCCCGCGCTGCCGCCGACGAGCAGGGTGCCGCCCGGCTCGACGAACACGCCCGCGCCACTCGAGCCGCCGTTGCCGCCGTAGAAGGTGGCGTAGACGAGGGCCGAGCCGTCCGAGGACAGGGTGGCGAGGTAGGCGCTCTGGCTGCCCTTGTAGATGGCCTGGTAGGCGTTCGCCGTCACCGGGAAGTCGGGCGAGTTGGTGGTGCCGGTGAACGACGCGCGGCCGCTGCCGTCGACCGCGATCGCGACGCCGTAGTCGTTGGTCGTGCCGCCGACAAAGGTCGAGTAGACGAGCGTACCGGCGGCGTCGAACTTGGTGACCACGACGTTTCTCACGTAACGGCCGATCGCCTTGCGCGTGTTCTGGTAGGCGTTGCCCGAGACCGGGAAGTCCTCCGAGCCCGAATTGCCGACGACGTAGGCGTTGTTCTGCGCGTCGAGCACGATCCCGCCGACCTGGTCGTCGTGCACGCCGCCGAGGTAGGTGGAATAGAGCAGCTTGAAGGTCGGATCGATCACCAGCGGGCGCGAGCGGTCGTACGCGGGCAGGCGAAAGCCGACCTCGTTCGCGGCCAGCAGCACGTAGTCGCCTTCGAGCGTCTTCTTCTCGCCGTCGACATGCTGGTACAGCACCGGGCGGTGCATGCGCAGCCGGCCTTCGGCGCCGTCGAGGAGCAGGTCGCCTTGCGCGTCGATCACCGGCTTGGCCTCGCTGGCGACGGCGATGCGGATCCTCGACGGGTCGGCGCCGGGCTGGACGACGAGGTCGTACTCGAACACGCTGTCGCGGCCGTAGTAGACGAGATCGATGCCAGGGTAGAGGCCGGCTTGACGGAGCTGGCGATAGCCCGGCACATTGCGCAGCCACTTCGTGCTGTCGGCGCCGATGAGGTAGTTCGTGGCGCCGGCAGCACGCTCGCGCGCATCGATGGGCCGCGCCGGCTGGGCATCGACGAAGCGGAGGCGGGCGGAGGTCGCGGGGATCGACGGCGTCGTGTCGTCGGCGCCGCGTAGCGCCGGACGGCTGACCCGAACGCCGTCGTCGAAGACCTCGGCCGCAAATTCGGGGCTGCGGGCGACGAAGCGCGCGTCGGCCGCGGCCTGGCCCAGATTCGTTTCGAAGCGGAGCGTCCGGCCGCCGACGCTGCGAAGAGCCGCCGGCTCCAGGGGCTGCAGCGAACCGGCCGCGATCGGTGCCGGCAGGGCGTTAGGCGCCGGCGCCCGCATCGACCAGAGCGCGACGGCCGCGATCGCCAGGCCGATCACCAGGGCCAGAGGCGCGCCGGCGCGCAGGATCGGCCGCTTCGCCACGCTGCCGCCGTGTTGAGGTCCGCGGACCTGGTCGCTCTCGTTCATGTCGCCCTCGCTCGGTGTCTGGAACGGAGGCGAGACTAGGCAAGATCTCCCCGGAAGGCACGCGCCGGGAGGTGACGACGAGGTGACATCTGAACCCCGTCCAGCGCCGTTCCGAACGGGGGAGACGCCTGCGGAGCGTTACTCCGCGCGACGCAGAAGCGCGACGCCGATCGCCGTCACCAGGGCGATCAGCAACGCCAGGACGGCGACGGCGAACATGGCGTAGGCCGGAATGCGCATCAGACGAGCGAGGGCGTGGAGCTCGGGGGCGCGGGCCGTGTCGCGGCGGTGGGCAGCCACCAGACCGCTCCGTCCCGCTCCTCGGCCGGGATCAGGGTCAGCTTGCCGCTGCCGCAGGGGCCGCCGATGCAGCGTCCGTTGCCCGGGTCGTACGCGGCGCCGTGAATCGAGCAGAGGATGAATTCCTTGCCGCTGTCGAGGAACTCGCCGGGCTGCCAGTCGAGCTCGGTCGGCACGTGGACGCAGCGGTTGAGGTAGCAGACGACCTTGCCGTCGAAGCGCATCGCGAAGGCGCGCGCCGGCTCGCGGTAGTGAAGCACGTCGAAGACGATCGCCAGGCCCTTCTCCGCCAGGTCGGCCGAAGCGCAGAGGCGCTGCGGCGGTGCAGGCGGAGCCACCGGCAGCGGCGACGACAGCGGAAACTCAGGCATGGTGCGCCAGCCACGCGGCCAGCTCGGGCGTCGAATGGGCCACGTGCAGCGGCGCGAAGCGGCCGAATTCCTCGTGGCTGTGCGCGCCGTAGGTGACCGCGACGCTCGGGCAGCCGGCGTTGGCGGCGAGCTGCAGGTCGTGGGTCGTGTCGCCGATCATCAGGGTGCGCTCGGGCGGGCAGCCGAGCTCGCGCATCAGCTCGTTCAGCATCAGCGGGTCGGGCTTGCTCGCGGTCTCGTCTGCCGTGCGGGTGGCGTCGAAGTAGCCGGCCAGCACCGAGCGCGCGAGCGCGTCGTCGAGGCCGCGCCGGTTCTTGCCGGTAGCGACCGCGAGGCTGTGGTTGCGCTCGCGCAACGCGTCCAGCATCTCGAGCGTGCCTTCGAACAGCACGATGTCGTTCTGGCTGGCGAGGTAGTGGTGGCGGTAGCGGTCGGCGAGCTCGGGGTAGCGCTCGCGCGGCAGATCGGGGGCGGCATGGCGGAGGGCGTCGCCGAGGCCGAGGCCGATCACGTAGCTCGCGTCGCGGTCGCTCGGCACCGTGGTGCCGACGTCGGCACAGGCCGACTGGATGCAGCGGGCGATCAGGCGGGTCGAGTCGAACAGGGTGCCGTCCCAGTCGAACACGATCAGGTCGAACCGGCGCGTCATGGCCGCTCCGTCGCCGGCCGGGCCAGCGCCTGCAGCAGCCGCTCGCAGGCCTCGGGCAGCGCCGCTTCGAGCACCAGCGGCTCGCCGCTCGCCGGATGCGTGAACGAGAGCCTCTTCGCATGCAGGAACATGCGCTCGAAGCGCGTGCCGGCGAGCAGCGTGCCGCGCGCCAGCGCCTTGTTCAGGGCGAAGTCGCCGTATTTCGGATCGCCGACGACCACATGCCCGGCATCGGCGAGGTGGACCCGGATCTGGTGCGTGCGCCCGGTCTTGATGGTCACGTCGAGCAGGCTGAAACCGGGGACGACAGCGAAGCGCCTGGCGACGCGCACCAGGGTGATCGAGCGCCGTCCCTCCGGGCTTTCGGCATCGACGGTGCGGACCCGGCGCGTGCCCTCGGCGTCGAGGTACTTGTGCAGGGCGACGTCGATCACCTTGAGCTTTTCTGGCCAGGCACCGGCGACCAGCGCCGCGTAGGTCTTGCCGAACGCGCGCTCCGGGTTGCGCGAGCGCAGGTCGTTCTGCAATTGCACCAGGGCCTTCCTCGTCTTGGCGACGAGGAGGAGCCCCGAGGTCTCCTTGTCGAGCCGGTGCACGAGCTCGAGGAATTCGGCCGCGGGCCGGGCCCGGCGGAGCTGCTCGATGACGCCGAAGCTCTCGCCGCTGCCGCCGTGCACGGCGACGCCGGCCGGCTTGTCGATCGCCAGCAGCTGCTCGTCCTCGAACACCACCGGGAACTCGCGTCCGGGCGCGGCCGGCGCCTCGTCGCGCTCGGCGGTGCGCATCGGCGGAATCCGGACCTCGTCGCCGAGGCCGAGCCGGGTGTCGGCGGCGGCGCGGCCCTTGTTGACGCGGACCTCGCCCGAACGGATCACGCGGTAGAGGTGCGTCTTCGGCACCCCCTTCAGGATCTTGGCGAGGAAGTTGTCGAGGCGCTGGCCGTCAGAGCCGCTGTCGATGCGGACCTTGCGCACCTCGAGCGCGGCGGCGGGCGCCGCCACGGCCGGACGACCTACGCCAGCTTCCCGTGGCACAGCTTGTACTTCTTGCCGCTGCCGCAGGGGCACGGGTCGTTGCGCCCGACCTTGGGCACGTCGCTCGCGAGCTGCGCGCCGAGCCCGGCGGCGAACGAGCCGAGCGCCGATTGCATGCCGCCGCGGCCGCTGCCACCGCCGGCTTGCGCACCGGCCGTCGCGAGCTCGGGCTCCTGCGAGACGCTGCCGTCGTCGTTCGGGTGGGTGTAGGTGACGTTGCTGATGTGCTCGGCCCGCTCCTCGATCGCCTCGGCGGCGCGCGCCACTTCTTCCTCGGACTGGATGCGCACCGTCATCAGCACGCGCGTCACGTCCATCTTCACCACGTCGAGAAGCTGCGAGAACAGCTCGAAGGCCTCGCGCTTGTATTCCTGCTTCGGATTCTTCTGCGCGTAGCCGCGCAGGTGGATGCCCTGGCGCAGGTAGTCGAGCGCGGCGAGGTGTTCGCGCCAGTGCTGGTCGATCGACTGCAGCAGGATCATGCGCATGAAGGGCGTGAACTGCTCGAGGCCGACCCGGTCGATCTTCACCTGGAAGGCGTCGTCGGCCGCCTTCTTGACCTTGTCGACGATGTCCTCGTCGGTGATCGCGTCGCTCTTGTCGACCTCGGCCTTCAGGTAGGCGTCGAGCTGCCATTCCTCGCGCAGCGTCTTCTCGAGGCCGGGCAGGTCCCACTGCTCTTCCACGCTTTCGGCGGGCACGTAGGTGCGGACCACGTCTTCCATCGTCCCGGCGCGCAGGTTGGCGATCTGCGCCGCCAGGGTCTGCGCCTCGAGGATGTCGTTGCGCTGCTGGTAGATCACCTTGCGCTGGTCGTTGGCGACGTCGTCGTACTCGAGCAATTGCTTGCGCACGTCGAAGTTGCGCGCCTCGACCTTGCGCTGCGCGCCCTCGATCGAGCGGGTGACGATGCCGGCCTCGATCGCCTCGCCATCGGGCATCTTCAGTCGTTCCATGATCGCCCGCACCCGGTCGCCGGCGAAGATGCGCATCAGCGAATCGTCGAGCGAGAGGTAGAAGCGCGAGGAGCCCGGGTCGCCCTGGCGGCCGGAGCGGCCGCGCAGCTGGTTGTCGATGCGCCGCGACTCGTGCCGCTCGGTGGCGATGATGCGCAAGCCGCCCTGCGCCTTGACGGCGTCGTGCAGGCTCTGCCACTCGTCGTGCAGCTTCTTCGCCCGCGCCGCCTTGTCGTCGTCGGCGATCGTGGGGTCGGCGTCGATGATCTTGATCTGGTTCTCGACGTTGCCGCCGAGAACGATGTCGGTGCCCCGCCCGGCCATGTTGGTGGCGATCGTGATCACCCCCGGCCGGCCGGCCTGGGCGACGATCTCGGCCTCGCGTGCATGCTGCTTGGCGTTGAGCACCGCGTGCGGCAGCTTCGCCTTGTCGAGCAGGCCGGAGATCAGCTCC
>JANMCC010000151.1:0-3061 GCA_031360885.1 Burkholderiales bacterium
TCGAGAGCTTCGCCTCGTTCTGGAGCGGCGCGCTCAAGGACGTGATCGTCTTCAGCCTGCTGATTCCGGCGCTGCTGCTCCGCTCCTTCTTCTCGGCCCACGCCGAGGAGGAGGAAGAGGAGCTCGACGAATGACGCCGCAGGGCCGGCATCGCGCGCTGGTCGCGCTGCTCGTCGCCGCGCTCGCGCTCGCCCCGCTCGGGCTCGGCAAGTTCGGCGTCTCGCTCCTCAACGACATCGGCATCGGCGCGCTGGTCGCGCTCGGCCTGGTGCTGCTCACCGGCATCGGCGGCGCGACCTCGTTCGGCCAGGCCGCGTTCGTCGGCATCGCCGCGTACGCGAGCGCCTGGCTCACCACCGCGCACGGCGCCTCGCCCTGGCTCGGCCTGGTGTTCGCGCTCGCGCTCACCGGCCTGGCCGCGCTGGCGATCGGCCTGCTCACGCTGCGCCTCGGCGGCCACTTCCTGCCGCTCAGCACGATCGCCTGGGGGCTCTCGATCGCGCTGCTTTTCGGTAACGTCGACGCGTTCGGCCGGCACACCGGGCTTGCCAACGTGCCGCCACTGCGCATCGGCGGCTGGTCGCTGGTGGAGCCGCACGCGATCTACTACCTGATCTGGACGATCGTGGGCCTGGCCTTCGTCTTCAACCGCAACCTCCTGCAGTCGCGGCCGGGGCGCGCGATCCGGAGCCTGCGCGGCGGCGCGGTGCTGCTCGCGAGCGTCGGCGCCGACGCGTTCCGGGTGCGGCTCACGCTCTTCGTCCTCGCCGCGCTGCTGGCGGGCCTCGCCGGCTGGCTCTACGCGCACATGAACCGCTTCGTCAGCCCGTCGCCGTTCGACGTGCGCGCCAGCATCGAGTACCTGCTGATGGCGGTGGGCGGCGGCCTCGGCCAGCTCAGCGGCGCGCTCGCCGGCGCGGCGGTGGTGCTGCTGCTGAAGAACGTCCTGCAGGACACGCTGCCGCTGTTGACGCAGCGTGCCGGCCAGCTCCAGGCGGTGGCGTTCGCCATGCTCTTCATCCTCTTGCTGCAGTACGCACGCGGCGGCCTGATGGGCTTCGTGCGCCGCTGGACGCGGGGTCGCTTCGCTGCGCCCGAGGTCGACACCGCCGGCCTCGCCGGCGCCGAGCCGCTGCCGCGGCGCAGCCTGCCCGCCGCCGGCGAGCGCGTCCTCGCCGTGCATGGCGCGGTGAAGCGTTTCGGCGGGCTGGTCGCGGTCGACGACGTGAGCTTCGAGATCCGCGCCGGCGAGATCGTCGGCCTGATCGGCCCGAACGGCGCCGGCAAGTCGACCCTCTTCAACCTGCTGACGCGCACCCTGCCGATGAGCGCCGGCCGGATCGAGTTCCTCGGCCACGACGTCTCGGCCCTCTCGCAGCGCCGGCTCGCGCGGCTCGGCATGGCGCGCACCTTCCAGCACGTGAAGCTCAGGCCGCAGATGAGCCTGCTCGACAACGTCGCCCTCGGCGCGCACGGCCGCACCCGCTCCGGCCTGCTCGCCGCCGGCTTCGGCCTCGACCGGGCGGAGGAGCGGCGCATCCTCGCCGAGGCGCTGCGCCACCTCGGCCGCGTCGGTCTCGCCGGGCGCGAGCACGAGCTCGCCGGCAGCCTGCCGCTCGGCACGCAGCGCACGCTCGAGATCGCCCGCGCGCTCGCCGCCGACCCGGTGCTGCTGGTGCTCGACGAGCCGGCCGCGGGCCTACGTCGCCAGGAAAAGCAGGCGCTCGGCGAGCTGCTGCGCACCCTGCGCGGCGAGGGCGTGACGATCCTGATCGTCGAGCACGACATGGATTTCGTGATGAAGCTGGTCGACCGCCTCGTCGTCATGAACTTCGGCGCCAAGCTGGTCGAAGGCGCGCCCGCCGCCGTGCGCGCCGACCCGCGCGTGCAGGCGGCCTACCTCGGAGGCGCGGCATGACCGCCGAGTCCACCCCGGCCAGACCCCCTCTCCCCGCGACGCGGGGAGAGGGCAGGGGTGAGGGGCCGGCGAGCCTCACCCCCGGGCCGATGCTCGAGATCACCGACCTCCACGTCGCCTACGGCCGCGTCGAGGCCGTCCGCGGCGTCTCCCTCGCGCTCGCGCCCGGCCAGATCGTCTCCGTGATCGGTCCCAACGGCGCAGGCAAGACGACGCTGCTCGCCGCCGTGATGGGCCTGCTGCCCTCGACCGGCACGCTGCGCTTCGAGGGCGAGGACCTGCGTGCGCTCGACGTCGAGGCGCGGGTCGAGCGGGGCCTGTGCCTCGTGCCCGAGAAGCGCGAGCTGTTCGGCGAGCTGAGCGTGCTCGACAACCTGATGCTCGGCGGCTTCGTGCGCCGCTCGGGAAAAGAGGCGCTGAAGAACAGCCTCGACATCGTCTACCTCCGCTTCCCCCGCCTGGCCGAGCGTCGCAAGCAGCGCGCCGACACGCTCTCCGGCGGCGAGCGGCAGATGCTGGCGCTGGGTCGCGCGCTGATGTCGTCGCCGCGTCTTCTCATGCTCGACGAGCCCAGCCTCGGCCTGGCGCCGCTGATGGTGCAGGAGATCCTGGCGATCGTGCGCGGCCTGCGCGCCGACGGCGTCTCGATCCTGCTGGTGGAGCAGAACGCCTGCGCCGCGCTCGAAAGCTCCGACCAGGGCTACGTGCTCGAGACCGGCGAGGTGGCCCTCAGCGGCGCGTCGAGCGCGCTCGCCGGCGACCCGCGGGTGCAGGCCACCTACCTCGGCGGGACGGCCGATGACGACTGAGCGGATGCGCTTCTGCCCGGCGGCACGGCGATGACGATGGCGCCGCTGCCGCCCGCGGAGCGCACGCTGCCGGCGATGCTCGCTCGCGGCGCCGCGCGCCACGGCGACCAGCCGCTCGTGCGCTTCGGCGCCGAAGCGTGGGTGCATCGCGAGCTGCCCGGGCGCGCGGCGGCGCGCGGTGCCGCGTTGCGCGCCGCCGGCGTGGGCCATGGGGACCGGGTCGCGCTGCTGTGCTCGAACCGGGCCGAGCTGCTCGAGACCTTCGTCGCCTGCGGCTGGATCGGCGCCATCGCGGTGCCGATCAACACCGCCTCGATGGGGCCGCAGATCGAGT
>JANMCC010000157.1:0-36055 GCA_031360885.1 Burkholderiales bacterium
TTGAACACGCGATGCGCGCCGTCGCCGAACAGATCGGGCGAGATGCCGGCCACCGCGTCGAGCGTGTCGGCAATGGCACGCGGCTGCTCGAAGATCTCCTTCTGCATGTAGTGCCGGTACGGCCCGAGCTCGGCGGCGCCGGTGTGCGCCACCACTGTCTTCACCGGCCGCTCGGCACGACGCCAGATGCCTTTCGCATCGGCATGGGCGATCCAGTGCTTGCCGAGCTGGATGTCGGCGACGTCGCCTTCTTCCAGGTAGACGATCTGGTCGGTCACGCCGGCGAGCGCCATCGCGTCCGAGGCGAGGAAGGTCTCGCTCGCACCGGGGTGAGCGCCGACGCCCAGAATCAAAGGCGAGCCCTGGCGTGCGCCGATCACGCGGTGCGGCTCGTCGCGACAGAACACCGCAATGGCGAAAGCACCGCGCAACATCGGCACGGTTCGCTGCACGGCTTCGAGCAGGTCGCCGTCGTAGTGAAGGTCGACCAGGTGGGCGATGACCTCGGTGTCGGTCTGGGTGACGAAGACGTAGCCAGCCTTCTTCAGCTCGTCGCGCAGCTCGTCGTGGTTCTCGATGATCCCGTTGTGCACGAGGCCGACCCGGCCCGTGGCGGCGATGCCGGAGGCCTCGCCCGAATCCTCGACCGCCTTCGGCCCGTGCGAGAAGTGCGGGTGCGCGTTGTTCACCACCGGCGCGCCGTGCGTCGCCCAGCGGGTGTGGGCGATGCCGGTGCCGCCTCGCAGGTGGTCGGCCTCGACGTTCGCGGCCAGTTCCGCCACGCGCGAGGTGCTGCGCGCGCGGCGAAGCTCGCCGTCCTGGTGCAGGGCCACGCCGCAGGAGTCGTAGCCGCGGTACTCGAGACGGCGCAGGCCCTCGATCAGGATGGGCACGATGTTGCGCGAGCTGACGGCCGCGACGATTCCACACATGGCTTGGGCCTTCGGAAGCTGGAGACGGAGCCAAAGCTTAGGCTCGCCGTTCCGAAATTAATGTGCAGATTATGGCCGTTCAAGCACAATCATTCCTTGCTGCCTTCGATGTGGCATTTTCTTCCATGGACGAGATAGATCTGAAATTGCTGGACATCATCCAGACCGATGCCTCGGTGTCCAACCAGGCGCTGGCGGCCCGCGTGCACGTCTCGCCGGCGACCTGCCTGCGCCGAATGAAGCGTCTCGACGACGCCGGCGTCATCGAGCGCCGGGTGGCCGTGCTCTCGCCGGAGAAGCTCGGCCACGGCCTCACGGCGATCGTCGAGGTCACCCTCGACCGGCAATCGGCGGATGCGCTGGCCGCGTTCGAAGCCCGCGCCGTGGCCGAAGACGCGGTGCGGCAATGCCACCGCGTCTCGCCCGGGCCGGACTTCATCCTCGTGATCCAGCTCGCCGACATGGCGGCGTACCACGCGCTGGTGCAGCGCCTGTTCACCGCCGACGCCAACGTGCGCAACCTGAAGACCTTCTTCAGCGTGCACCGGGCGAAGTTCGAGACGCGCATCGCCCTGCCCGCCGCCACCGCCTGAGGCATCGTCAGGCGCCGGCCTTCATGGCCGTCAGCTCGCGGCCCTCGACGCGGAAGATGTTGCCGTTCTTCAGGATCGTGCGGATCTCGTACTTCACCTCGCGCTTGGCGGCAGGCGCGACCCAGATGATCCGTTCCTGTCGGGAGACCGCGCCGGTGTCCTCGTTTTTCGTGAAACCTTTGGCGACGAGGCGCAGGGTGTCGAACTTGCCCGCTGCCGTCTCGACGCTCTCCGCGGCCTCGACGCTGAACTTCATGTCATAGCGGATCTTCATGCCAGTCGGCCAGGTGGTGAGCTCGGTGCACTCCCAGCTCGCCCCCACCTTCAGCGGATACGGATAGGCGCAGCCGGCGTCATTGCTGGCGATGGTCTTGCCGCGCTGCTCGGCGCCGGCCTCGCTGAACTCGAACTGCTCGCGATGGACATGCTTCACCTGGTCGCCGCGCCACCAGGTGCGCGCCTTGCGCCGGGCGTCGATCACGTACTCGGCGGCGTCGGCCTTGACCACCGTCTCGGAGATCACGCCGGTTTCGTTCTTCGTCATCAGGTCGATTTCGCGGTAGGTCCAGCTGTCGCCGACGACGAGGGTCGGAGCCGGTACCTCCTGGGCGGCTGCCGTCCCGAGGAGGAGCAGGGAAGCAGCGAGGAGGCAAGCAGTTTTGGCGGTCATGGCAGGGGTCCTTTCGATGATGTGACACCGAAGGATCGCGGCCGACCGTCAGGCAAACGTTAGGGCGCGCCCACGCTAGCGTTTGAGGATGACCAGGCCCTTGAGGTACTCCCCTTCCGGAAAGGTCACCGTCATCGGGTGGTCGGGCGCGGCGCCGAGCCGGGCGTAGATCAGCCCGTCGACGCCGGCGTCGAGGCCGGCGCCGGCGACGATCTTGTGGAACAGGTCGGCCGAGATGCCGCCCGAGCAGGAGAAGGTGAAGAGGGCCCCGCCCGGCCGAAGCAGCAGGAAGGCGAGCCGGTTGATGTCCTTGTAGGCGCGCGCGGCGCGCTCGGCGTGGGCGGCGGTGGGCGCGAGCTTGGGCGGATCGAGGACGATCGCGTCGAAGCTGCGGTTCGCCTCGAGCATCGACCGCTGCGTCTGGTTGACGTCGGCATCGAGCGTCTCGTGGCGGGCCGTGGCGAAGCCGTTCAGGGCGACGTTGGCGGCGGCGCGCTCCAGTGCCGGGCCGGACGAATCGACGCCGATCACCTGCGCCGCGCCGCCGGCGAGCGCGGCGACGCTGAAGCCGCCGGTGTAGCAGTAGCAGTTCAGCACCTCGGCGAAGCCGAAGTGGCGCACGCTCTCGGCGAAGAGCTTGCGGTTGTCGCGCTGGTCGAGATAGAAGCCGGTCTTGTGGCCACTGGCGACGTCGAGGCCGAGCCGCCAGTCGTGCTCGCGAATCGTCACCTCGGTCGCCGCAACGCCGTCGTCGCCGCCGGCGGCGCCGGGGCGCAGCCACCCGGTCACCGGCGCCAGCCCTTCGCGCTCGCGCGCCGAGGTGTCGCTGCGCTCGTAGAGGCGCGCCGCGCCGCTCGCCTTCATCAGGGCCTCGGCGAGCGCCGGCTTCCAGCGCTCGGCGCCGGAGGAGAGGAACTGCGCCGAGAGCACGTCGCCGTAGCGGTCGACCACCAGCCCGGGCAGGCCGTCGGCCTCGCCGTGGACGAGGCGCAAGCCGTCGCTGGCGATCGGCAGGCGTGCCCGGATGGCGACGGCGGCGGCAATACGGCGGGCGAAGAACGCGGCGTCGATGCGCTCGGCCTCGTCGAAGCTCCAGGCGCGGAGGCGAATCGACGATTGCGGGCTGTACGCGGCCCAGGCGAGAAAGCGGCCGTCGCTGCCCTCGACCCGTACCGTCTCGCCGGCATCGGCCTTGCCGCTGGCGACGCTGCCCTCGAACACCCAGGGATGGCGGCGCAGCAGCGAGCGTTCCTTGCCAGGACGCAGGATGACCTTCTTCATCGACCGATTCTCGCCGCCGCACGCGCCGCCGAGCCTCCCGCGTTGACAGCCCCTGCGTCGGCCACCTATAACGACCGATCTCCCCACCGAAAGCCGAGCATGCGCCCTCCGCTATCCGCCTTCGGCTCCCTCGCGGCCTCAGCCGCACTGATCTTTCTCGGCTCGTGCGCGACGCTGTTCGCGCCGGACCGAAGCGCGCGGGCGCCCGTGCTCGAGGGCTTCGGCGATCTCGAGATGCCGCTCGTCAGCACCGTCCCCGCGGCGCAGCGGCTGTTCGCCCGCGGCATGCTGCAGTCGTACGCGTTCAACGACGTCGAGGCCGATCGCGCCTTCAAGGCCGCCCTGGCCCAGGATCCGAACTGCGCGATGTGCGCCTGGGGCGTGGCCAAGGCGGCCGGCCCCAACATCAACGACCCCGAACGGCACGATCTCGCCGATGCGCGCCGCCACCTGGCCTGGGCGGCCGGCCGCGTCGCCCCCGCGGCGCAGCGCGAGCGCGCCCTGATCGAAGCGCTGAGCGAGCGCTACGGTCCCGAAGCCGGCACGGCGAAGGTGGCGGTGCCCGAGATGCCGATCTGCTCCTCGGGCGGCGGGCAGAAGGCGCATCCGCTCGACATCGTCTACGCGGGGCGAATGCGCGCCCTCGCTGACGCCTGGCCCGACGATCCGGACATCCTGGTGCTGTATGCGGAGGCCGTGCTGATCGCGACCCGCGACGACTGGTGGGACAAGAAGACCGGGCAGCCCGCCGGCGAGATCGGCCTCGTCACCGACCGGCTCGAACGCGCGGTCGCGGCGCGCCCCGGGCACACCGGCCTCAACCACTTCCTGATCCACGCCGCCGACTCGAGCCCGCGTCCGGAGCGCGCCACGGCCGCGGCCGACCGGCTCGGCGCGCTCGCGCCCGCATCGCCGCACCTGCTGCACATGCCGGCGCACATCTACGTGCGGGTCGGCCGCTATCCCGACGCGGTGCGTGTCAACGAGGCGGCGGTGGCCGCCCAGGCGCGGCAGAAGGCGGCGCTCGAGGCCCAGGGCTTTTCGCAGAGCGTCGACTGGGACGGCCACAACCGCGACTTCCTCTGGTTCGCCGCCCTGACCGAGGGCCGCGGCGAGCTGGCGCTGGCCCAGGCGCGGGCGCTGGCCGAGCGCGCCGCCAGGGGCAAGAGCCCCACCGCCGAGTTCTTTCGCGGGCTGCCGTTGCTGACCCTGGTGCGACTCGAACGCTGGAGCGAGGTGCTGGAAGAGCCGGTGCCCGGCGGCGAGGCCGGCCTCGCCGCGCCGATCGCCGACTACGCGCGCGGCGTGGCCCTGGTCCGCACCGGCAAGCTCGAAGCGGCGCGCGAGCGCGCCGCTTCTCTGCAGGCGGCGCTCGGCCAGCCCGCGCTCAAGGGCGCGACCGTGATGGGCGACGACCCCGCCGCGAAGGTGCTGGAGATCCTTTCCAGCCGGCTCGTCGCCGAGATCGCGGCGGCCGACGGCCAGGCCGATGCCTCCCGCACGGCCCTGGCGCGCGGCATCGAGCTCGAGGCGGCGCTCGAGGCCACCGAGCCGCCGCTGCTGGCTTCGACCTCGCGGCTCGCGCTCGGCGGCCTGATGCTGCGCTTGCAGCGCTGGTCCGACGCCGAGCGCGCCTACCGCGACGAGCTCGTCGCCCAGCCTGCCAGCGGCTGGGCCCTGGCCGGACTCGAGCAGGCGCTCGCCGGGCAGGGCAGGGCCGAGGACGCCCGGCGCACCCGCGTCGAGGCCGAGCGCGCCTGGGCCGCGGCCGACCCGTCGGTGCGCCGCATCGCGATGCGCTGAAGCGCTGGCGTGGCGGGTTGCAGCGCGGCTACTTGCGCCGCGCCCGCGGATGGGCCGCGTCGTAGACCTTCGAGAGGTGGCCGAAGTCGAGCTTGGTGTAGACCTGCGTGGTCGTGATGTTGGCGTGGCCCAGCAGCTCCTGCACCGCGCGCAGGTCGCCGCTCGACTGCAGCACGTGCGAGGCGAAGGAGTGGCGCAGCATGTGCGGATGGACGTGCGTGGGCAGGCCCGCGGCCAGCGCCTGCGCCTTCAGGCGCGAGCGCACCTGGCTCGCGGTGAGCCGGCTGCCGCGGCGGCTGACGAACAGCGCCGTCTCGCCCGGCCGCGCCACCTCGCCGCGCTGCGCGAGCCAGGCCGCGAGCGCCTTGAGCGCGGGCTTGCCGACCGGAACGCTGCGCCGCTTGCTGCCCTTGCCGAGGACGTGCGCGCTGGCATCGGCGGCGTCGATCCAGCCGGCCGCGCCGGCGCTGGCAACGGCATCGAGCCCGACCAGCTCGCCCACCCGCAGGCCGCAGCCGTAGAGCAGCTCGGCGATGCAGGCATCGCGCGCGGCGAGCATCGGCGAGGAGGTGTCGTCGCGGTGCTCGACCAGCGCCACGGCGTCGTCGACCGAAAGCGCCTTCGGCAGCGGCTGTGCCGCCCGCGGCGCGCGCACGCCTTCGACCGGATTGGCGGCGACCAGCCCTTCGCCGCCGAGCCAGCGGTAGAGGCCCCGCCATGCCGAGAGCGTGAGGGCGATGCTGCGCGGCGCGAGGCCGCCGCCGTGCAGCTGCGCCGCCCAGCGGCGGATGTGGTGCATCTCGGCCTGGCGCAGCGGCACCGCGGCGGCGTGGGCGAGCTGCTGCAGGCGCGACAGGGCTTCGCCGTAGAGCGCGAGCGTGCGCGGCGCGAGCCGGCGTTCGACCGCGAGGTGCTGCAGATGGCGGGCGATGTCGGCGTCGGGCGCCGGGGGCGGGCCGGCGTCCGTGCGCATCAGTTGCTCGGCAACAGCCGGGTCAGGGCGGCGCTCGCGACCTCGCCGATGCGCGCCAGGAAATCGGTGCCCATGTCGGCGGTGTAGCGGGTCGGGTCGGGCGAGGCGAGCACGAGCAGGCCGAACGCGCCGGTCAGACTCTCGTGGCGCAGCGGAATCAGCGCGATCGAGAGCGCCTGCGCCGGCTCGTCGAGCCACTGCACCGCGGCGAAGCCGGCGTTGGCGCCGCAGTACGGCACGCCGAGGCTGGCGGCGAAGCTCTTCACGTCGTCGTCGACGCCGCGCGCGAACGCGAGCCCGGCGAAGGCCTCGGCGCCGCCCCAGACGCGGATCGCCGCCTGCGGGATCACGAACTGATGCTGGAGCCCCCGCACCAGCACGTCGGGCAGGTCGGCGGCGTTCGCGGTGAGCATCAGCGAGCGCGTCCAGCGGTGCAGCTTGTCGGCGATCGCGGCGTTGTCCTGGCCGTTGCGGATCATCTCGATCAGCTGCCGCTCGAAGCCCTTGATCTTGTCGCGCAGCATTTCCATCTGCCGCTCCTGCAGCGACACCGCGCGCTGGCCGTGCGGGTTGACGAGCTGCACCGAGCCGAGCAGCTCGGCATGGCGCTCGAAGAAGCCGGGGCTGGCGGCGAGGTAGTTGGCGATGTCGGCTTCGGTGATGCCTTGCACGCCGGTGGGCGGGCCGCCGGGGGTCGTGGTGGTCATCGGGTGCTGCTCATAGTTCGATCTCTCCTTCGAAAACCGTTTCGGCCGGGCCGGTCATCAGCACCGGCGACTCCCCGCCCTGCCACTCGATCGCGAGCATGCCGCCGCGCGTCTCGACCTCGATCTTCGGGTCGAGCAGGCCGAGGCGAATGCCTGCCGCGACCGCGGCGCAGGCGCCGGTGCCGCAGGCCAGCGTCTCGCCCGCGCCGCGCTCGAACACGCGCAGGCGGATGGCGCGGCGCGAGACGACCTGCATGAAGCCGGCGTTCACGCCCTGCGCGAAGCGCACGTGCTTCTCGATGCGCGGCCCCTGCGTCGCCACCGGTGCGGCGTCGACGTCGGCGACGACTTGCACCGCGTGCGGATTGCCCATCGACACCAGGGCGACGTCGACCGTGCGTCCCTCGCCGAGCTCGAGCGGCCAGAGCGGCAGCCCGGCCTCGGTGGCGCGGGGCGCGATCCAGGTGGTGTCGAACCGGACCGCGGCCGGATCGAAATCGGGCGGGCCCATGTCGACGGTGACACGGCCGTCGGCCGCGAGGCGCAGCACGAGCCGTCGGTTCAGGGTCTCGACGGCGAGCGTGGTCTTGTCGCTCAGGCCCTTGTCCTGCACGTAGCGCACGAAGCAGCGCGCGCCGTTGCCGCAGTGCTCGACCTCGTCGCCGCTGCCGCCGTTGAAGATGCGGTAGCCGAAGTCGACTTCGGCGTTCGGCGCCTTCTCGACCACCAGGATCTGGTCGGCGCCGACGCCGAAGCGGCGGTCGGCGAGGGTCTGCAACTGTGCGGAGCTGAGGGCCAGGGGTGCACGGGTGGCGTCGAGCACGACGAAGTCGTTGCCCGCGCCTTGCATCTTGGTGAAGCGCACCTTCATGGGCGGGATTATCCCGCCTGGCGTGCCGCACCGGCCGGCCTCAGGCGCGTCGTTGCCGAGCGAAGCGGGCGATGGCGAGCATTCCGGCGAGAAGGAGGGCCCAGCTCGACGGCTCCGGCACCGGTGCGGTCGTCCCCGAATAGTCGTGTCCCGACAAGGCGCTCAGCCCGGCACCGTTCGAGAGGAAGACCTCCTCCAGGCGGGCGGTGTTGAACACATCGATCTGGCGTCCGTTGTAGCCGTTCGTGCGCAGCTCCGACGTCACCACGTAGGACGTGCCGCCGAGGAAATCGAATTCGAGCGACAGCGAGGAGGCGAAGCTCGCGCGCTGCTCGTCGAAGCCGGTCTGATAGACGCGGGCGACCAGGGTCGGCCCGCCGAGCTCGAAGTCCTCGGAGACCGAGAGATGGGTGACGTCCCAGACCCGCAGGTCGTAGAACCAGTCGCCGTAGTCCGCCAGCGGCGTCTTCACGTAGGACGCCTGGATCGCCGGAATGTCGTCCAGGCGGGAGGTGCCGTCGATCGAGATGGTGCTGCTGAAGTGGCCGGCGCCCGAAAAGCTCCAGACGTCGCGCCAGGCGCTGGTCGCCTCGGCGAACGTCTGGATGACGACGTCGGCCGATTCCTGACCCTGGATGTCGCTGCCGCCGACCCCTCGCCCCGGGCTGGACCGGGCCCGGTTGAGGCCGAAACCTGTCTGGGCCCGGGCCGACGCCGGGATGAAGAAGGGGCTGATCAGGAGCGGCCCGTCCGGGGCGAAGTTCCCGACGCCGACCGCCGCGCTCGAACCGGCGCTCTCTGTGTCCTGGTGGACGGTGACGCCCGCGGTCAGGCCCAGCGGCATGTTGTAGCCGGCGGTGGGGTTGACGGTTTCGCGCACGTTGTAGGTGCCGCTGCTGGAAACCGCCGCGGTGCAGGTCGTGAAGGCGGGGCAGGGAGCGAGAAAGCCGACGCCGCCGAAGCCGAGGCAGGGTTGCACCGCGGCGAGGAGGATCGCGGCAGCGCCACCACGAAGGATCGAGTCGCCTGCCGGCCTCCGCCGGCCAACCTGGGATCGCGCCATGTCGGTTCTCCTGTAGGGGTGGAGCCGACAGGCTATTGCCGACACCGTCACGCCAGCGTCACACCCGCGCCCGCCCTGTGCACCGTCAGTAGCGCGAAGGCTGCATCCTGGTGAAGCGAACCCGCATCGGCGGATCATCCCGCCCGCGCGCTGCGCCGTTGCTGGCGCGGGCTCAGCCGACGCTGCGTCGCGGTCGCGGCAGGTTGCCGATCGCCGCGAGTGGCTCGCTGCGTGGGTCCATGGATCGTTCTCCTGTTCGTTCGATGGAGCCTCGACACTAGGCGCCCGCGCCTTACGGATCGCATACCGATCGCGCCAGGTGTCTCCCCCCGAAGCGGGGGCGGGCTCGCGGCGCGGCTGGCGCCTAGCGATCCGCCGCGGTCCGCGCGGTCGCGCGCGGCCCGGCGCCGGCGTCGTTGGCCGCGCCGGCGCTGCGCAGCGGCGCAAGCAGCGCCAGGGTCGCCGCCGACGGCCGCGCGCCCAGGCCTTCGAGGATCGCGTCGCGGCAGCGTTCGAAGACGGCCAGCGCGGCCGCGTGCTCGCCGAGATCGATCAGGACACGAATCAGCTCGCGCGCGGTCTCCTCGGCGAGCGGATCGAGCTCGAGCGCGCGCTCGAGCAGGGTGCGGGCCGCGCGTGGCTGGCCACTCGCCACCGCATGGCCGACGAGCAGCGCGACCATGCGCTTGAACTTGCTCGCCAGCCGCGTCCTGCAGACCATCTGCCAGACATGCTCCTGCGAGGAGTGGAGAAAGGCGCCGCGATAGAGCTCGACCGCGCGCTGCGCGGCGCCGATCGCCGCCGGCGAAGGCGCCGCCGCGGGGCTGCCGGTGCTGTCGACCAATTGCTCGAAGGCGAGGCAGTCGACCCAGAGCAGCCGGCCGTTGAGGCCGAGGCGGCCGAGCTCGAGCAGCACGGCGTCGTCGTGGCCGAGGAGCTTGCGCAGGCGATGCAGCGCGATGGTCAGCGCGGCGCGCGCCTTGTCGCCGTCGAGGTCGGGCCAGAGCGCGAAGGTGGCGGTGTCGGTGGAGACGTCGCTGCCGCTCGAGGCGATCACGAACTGGAGCAGCTCGAGCGGCTTCTTCGCAGCCTTGCCACGAAAGACGAGCTCGACACCGTTCAGCTCGATCCGGAACGCACCCAGCGTGCCGATGCGGATCGGCCACGGCCAGGCGGCCAGATCGCGGCGTACGGCCTCGAGCCCGCGGGCCGCGATCACCTCGCGCACGAACGCCTCCTCGATGCCGTGCTCGAGCGCGAGCGCGCAAAGCGACGCCGCGACCTTCGGCAGCGCGCGCAGGAAGGTTTGCCATTGCAGCTGGCGGGCGAGGCCGAAGCCGAGGCCGAGCGCTTCCCGGCCGGCGTCGATCCGCCCGGCGTCGAAGGCGGCGAGGGCGCGTGCGAAATGCGCCAGGCACCAGCAGAAGTCGGCCTGGGTGCCGCTGCTCGCGGCGCCGGCCCGGACGAAGAACGGCACCGCCTCGGCGGGCGCGCCGATCGCGAGCTGGACCTGGCCCTCCTGCATCACCGTCACGCCCATCCAGCGCTCGGGCATATGGCTTTCCTGCGCCAGGCGCAGGCTCAGGCGCGCATGGGTCAGGGCGTCGCGATGCTGCCCCTGCATCAGGTGCACCCGCGAGCGCAGAAGGTGCCACCAGCTTGCCGGGCGCGGCGCGCGCGCATCGAGGAGCGGCATCGACTGCGCCAGCGCCGCGAGGCCCGCCTCGAGCCTGCCCTCGCCGATCGCCACCTGGGCGTCGAGCAGGAACAGCTTGAGCGCGATCTCGGGCCGCAGCCCGCCGCTCTCGACGCTGCGCTCGGCGCGCAGCGCCTCGGCCCGCTCACGCGCGCCGCATTCCCAGAAGCACTGCACCAGCGCGTGATGGCACTCGTCGGCGAGGCGCGCACCGAGGCTCGGATCCTCGAGCACCGGGCGCATCGCCAGCTCGACCCAGAGCACGTTGTCGAGGCTGAGCCGCGCCTGGTGATAGCCGAGCGCGGCGAGAGCGGCGCGGGCGCGCACCGGCGCGGCGATGCTCGCGTCGGCGAGCATCCGGACGATCGCCTCGGCCAGCGTCGGCAGCGTCGGGTCGTCGAGCGCGCGGAACCAGCCGGCGACGAGCGCGCCGGCGCGCGCAAGCAGCACGTCGGCAGGGTCGTCGATCGTGTCGAGCGCCGGCATGCCGGCGGCGACGGCGGCGACCGCATCCTCGAAGCCGGTGTAATCGTCGTCGGCGATGCCGATGCATTGCACGAGCGCGGCACCGGCGAGCAGCCGGCCGATCGGCTCGGCAGGGTCGACCGCCGTGAAGCGCGCCAGCGCTCCGAGCAGCTCGGCCCGGCCGGCGGCGACGTCGGCGTCGGCAAGCGCCAGCCCCTGTCGCAACAGCTGCCACGCCGGATCGACGCCAGTCATGGCCGATTATCGGTAGAGGGACGGCTCGCCCGGCGGCCGGGTCTTGAACCGGCGATGCACCCAGAGGTACTGCGCCGGGTTGCGCCGGATCTCCGCTTCGATCCAGCGGTTCATGCGCGCCGCGTCGGCGACGGGGTCGTCGGTCGGGAAGTCGGCCCAAGGCTCCTCGAAGCGGACCCGGTAGCCCTGGCCGCCGGGCAGGATCTCGGCGACAACCGGCTGCACCACCATGTTCAGCGCCTTGGCCAGGCGCGAAGGAGCGAGCAGCGTGGCCGCGGGCACCTTGAAGAACGGGACGAAGGCGGCGTCACGCGTGCCGAAGTCCATGTCGGGCAGGTTGAAGAAGGCGTCGCCCTTGCGGATGGCGCGAAACAGCGCCTTGCCCGCTTCGTCGCGCGAGAAGATCTCGGCGTTGCCCAGCCTCAGGCGCCCGCGCCGCAGCGCCGCGTCCATCACCTTGTCGCTCTGCGCCTGGTAGATCGAGATGCCCTTCCTCTTCTGGAACAGCAGCACCGAGGCGCCGGCAACGTCCAACCCCATGAAATGCGGCGCCAGCCACATCACGGGCCGATCGCTGCGCTCGGCGAGCTGCACGTCCCCGACGACGTGGATCAGCCGCCTGAGGCGCGCCGGCGAGGCGTACCAGAGCAGGCCGCGCTCGAGCTGGCTGCGGCCGAGCCAGCGGAAGTGCGCGCGCGCCAGACGCTCCCGCTCGGCCGACGACAGCTCCGGAAAGCACAGCTCGAGATTGCGCAATGCCACTCGGCGCCGCCCGCGGACCACGTGCCAGCCCAGGCGTCCGAGCGCGCGACCGCAGGCCGCCTGAACGGCCAGCGGCAAGCAGCGAAAGAGCCAGAGCAGGCCCAGCAGGAAACGCGAACCCACTCGTCGATACCCTCGTCAGCGCGGCGCGACGACGCGCGCGTCGCGCCTTCTCGCGCGCCGGGCAGTATCGCGTACCGGAGCGTCGGCCCCGGTGCGCGGTCAGGGCAGCGTCACCACCAGCAGCTGGGTCGCGCCGGACACCAGGATGCGCTTCGGGCCGAGCACGGCGATCGAGCCGACGAAAGGCAGCAGCGGGTTGACGCTGCCCAGCACCGTGATCTGGTTGATGCTGGCCGACATCAGAAGCGTGCTGCTGTCCGTGGCCGGGTTGTAGGCATAGAGGCCGCCGGATCTCGCGATGTTCGAGTTGACCATGTAATACAGCAGGCCGGACGCATCGGCGGCGAGCGCGGCGATCCCCATTCCCGAGCCGGCACCGGCGACCGAGCTCACCGTCGTGCCGTCGGGCGAGACCCTGCGCAGCACCTCCGACCCCGGGATGCCGTCGGTAAACCAGAGCGTTCCGTCGGGCGTGAAGGCGACCTTGTACGGCAGCTGCAGCCGCGCCACCGCGACGGCGCCATTGACCATTCCCGCCTGGCCCATCACGCCCGCGTAGGTGCTGACGTTGCCCAGCGCGTCGACCCGGCGGATCGCGTTGTTGCCGGCGTCGGCGACGAAGACGTCGCCGTTCGGGCCGACAGCCAGGCCGAACAAGCGGTTGAAGCGCGCCGCCCCCGCCGGCCCGTCGACGCCGCCGAACGTCGCGGTCGAACCAGCGATCGTCGTCACCGTCCCGTCGCTGGCGATACGGCGCAACACGTAGGAGTCGCCGACGTACAGTGCGTCGCCCGCAGCCGCCGCGATCGAGAGGCCCGCGTCGCCGAACTGCGCCGCGCTGCCGACGCCGTCGATGACGCCGTGGTAGCCGCCGGTCAGTCCCGCCACGAACGAGACGTTGCCGGACGCGTCGACGCGGCGAACGTCGCGCGAGACGTTGTCGTAGTTGGCGACCCGACCCGAGCTGTCGACCGTCACCGCCATGGCGGTGAACGGCAGTTGGGCGAGAACGCCGGTGCCGGTGTCGGTCTCGAACGAATTGCCGGCGGCGATCGTCGTCACGTTGCCGGCGGCGTCGATGCTGCGCAGACCCCGGTCGTCGGCCGCGAGCAGGCCGCCGGCGGTGCCGCCCGTCAGACCGAAGCCTCCGTTGCGAAAGCGTGCGACGGCGGGCGGTCCGTCGGCGAAGCCTTCGCCGAGGGCGCGCGACCCGGTGAAGGTGGTCACGGCGCGCGTCGTCAGGTCGATCTGCCGGATGAGAACGGCGTTGTCGCGAACGAAGGCGATGTTGCCGCGCACATAGACGGCGCTCGGGAACGGGATTTCCGCGAGCACGCCGACGCCGTCGGCGCCGGGGGTCGTCGTCGCGCCGCTCCCCGCCAGCGTTTCGACGGCGCCGGCGCCGTTGCCGGCGCGCAGGATACGCCGCACCCGGTAGTTGACCGCGTCGGCGACGATGAGGTCGCCGTTGGCGGCGGCGGCGATGCCGAAAGGCTGCGAGAACCGCGCCGTCAGCGCGGCGCCGTCGAGGAACCCCGCCGTGCCGCTGCCGGCGTAGGTGCTGACCACCCCGGCGGTCGTGACCCGGCGCACCGAGTTGTTGCCCCGGTCGGTGACATAGAGGTCGCCGTCGGGCGCGAGGACGATGCCTCTCGGCTCGCTGAAGCGGGCGGCGCTGCCGCTCCCGTCGGCGGCGCCGGTCTGCCCGGCGCTGCCGGCAAGCGTCGAAACCGTTCCGTCGGTCGCGATGCGGCGGATCACGTGGTTCTGCGTGTCGGCGACGTAGATCACGCCGGTCGCGTCGTGCGCAAGTCCCATGGGCTGGGCGAACAGCGCCGTCCCGGCCGCGCCGTCCAGATAGCCGTCTTGCCGGGTTCCGGCGACCGGCGTGATGCTCGACCGGTCGACGCTCAGGCGCTTGATCTCGCTGCGGACGACGAAGACGGTGCTGCCGTCGGCGAGCTGGTCGGCCACGGTCGTTCCGGCAACGCGCGCCTGGTCGCGCAAGCCGTTGAGCGGATAGAGGCTGAGTGTGGCGCTGGCAGCGGCGGTCACGGTCAGAGTGGCCGCGTTGCTCGTCGTCGCCGCCTGGCCCGAGCAGTCGAGCGCGGCGCGGAACTGCGCGCCGCTGTCGCCTTGCGCCGCGGCGAAGGCGTAGGTGCCGGCGGTCGCACCGGCGATGTCGGCGAAGGCGCCGCCACCGTTGCTGCGCTGCCAGCGGATCGCGAGCGTGCCCGAGGAGCAGGTCGCCGCCACCGTGAACGTCGCCTGCGCCCCGGCAGCCACTGTGAGGCTCGCCGGCTGCTGGGTGATGGTGAGGACCGGTGCGGCGGCGCTGACGGTCAGCGTCGCGCTGTTGCTGGTCGCGCTGCCGGCGACGTTGCTGACGACGGCGCGGAAGGTGGCGCCGCTGTCGCCGAGCACGGTGGCGGCGATGGCGTAGGTGGTCCCGGTGGCGCCGGCAATGTCGCCGCCGGTGCGCTGCCACTGGTAACTGAGCGGCGCGGTGCCCGTGGCGGCCACGGTGAAGCTCGCCGGCTGGCCCGCGGTGACGGTGAGGTCGGCGGGCTGCTGCGTGATCGTCGGCGCGACCGGACCGGGGCCGCCCTCGGGCGGCGGCGGCGCGTCGGCGCTGCCACCGCAGGCCACGAGCAGCGCGCAAAGCGCGGCGCTCGCGCCGTGGACGAGCGCAGCCCGCAGCCGCGCGCGCAGGAAAGACGGACGGTCGGTGACTTCGATGGCGTTCATGGAGGGCGTCCGGTTCAGAACGAGTACTGCGCCGCGAGGCCGAGCATCTGCAGCGAGCCGCGGGTCTCGTGCGCCTTGAAGCGCGTGAGGTCGTAGTCGAGCCCGACGCGCAGCGCCGGGGTCACTGCGTAACCAACGCCGACGCCGACGAGCGGCTGCAACGTCGTCTTGCTGGCGCTGCCGGCGAACGGGGATGCATAGCTGAAGCGGGTGCGCACGCTCGCCGCCCCGGCTCGCGCCACGAGGCTCCAGCCCGGTGCGACATCCCAGCGATAGCCGGCGCTCAGGCCGAAGCCGCTGACCTTGAAGCTGCCGCCGAACTCGGTGCCGAGAGGCGTCGTGTCGGCGCCCTTGAACTTGCCCGCGTCGAAGTAGATCGCTTGCAGCTCGACCGCCTCGGCGAGCCGATAGCCGGCGCTCAGCTTCCAGTAAGCGCTGGAGTGATCGCAGGGGTAGGAGGCGAGGCAGTCGGTCCGGCCGTGGTCGGGGCCGGCCCCCAGGCCGATGCTGAAATCGCCGGCGGTGGCGATGCCGGCGCCGGCAAGCCCCCAGGCGATGACGAGGCTGCGCGCTGGCGGGAGAAGGGGCGACCGGCGGGTCGGCAATCGAAGGGGCGGCATGGCGGCTCCGTGAAGCAGGTGGGTCGTGCCCCCGTCTGTCGACGTGGGCCTCCTGCTCCCTGAAACGCAGTGCGCGGCGAAAACATGCCACCGGCGGCGATAAAAGATTCGCGCGCCGTTCTCTCGCTTCAGGTGGGCTCGCTCGTCGCCGTCGCCGGGGCCTGCCCCGGACGCGGCAGCGCCGAGCCATCGACCTGGCCGGCCTCCCACACCGCCAGCGCCTCGCTCCGGCATCGCGCCGCCTCCGCCGGCTCGCCGGCCTGCGCGTGGCAGCGTGCGGCCTCGACCAGCGCCAGCCCGTGTTCGATGGCGGGGCAATCCCCCGCGGTTGCCGCCGCGATCGCCCGATCGGCGCAGTCCCGCGCCTCGGCCGACCGGCCAGCCTGCCGCAACGCCATGGCGCGCGCGAGCAGCAGGCGCATCGCGATCTGCCCCGTGGGCGTCGGTGCCTCGTTCGACAGGGCGTCGGTCGCGGCCAGCGCGGCGGCGTTGTCGCCGGCCAGGCTTTGCGCCCATACGCGCAGCGACGCACGATGGCTGGTCTGCGCCGCGCCCTCGTCGCCCAGGGTCGCGGCGATCTCGTCGGCATGCGCCAGATGCTCCAGCGCGGCCGCGCCATCGCCGCGCATGACGCACACCCGACCCCGCCAGGTCTGGGCGCCGGCGCCTTCGTGATTGCTGCCGCCGGTGAGCTGCTCGTGCAAGGCCGCCGCCTGCTCGAACATCCGGGCGGCTTCGTCGAGCCGGCCGCTGAGCAACAAGGCCTTCCCGAGGAACGTCATCGCCTCCCGCACGCGGGGTGTGTCCTCGTTGTCGAGCGAACGCTGGTCCTCCAGGACCTGACGCAAGAGGTCGACCGCGTCGCGCGGGCGCTGGTTGGACGCCATCGCATCGGCCTGGCCGCGTTCGACCGCCAGCAGGACGCGATGCGGCCGGTGCGCGCCGTGCGCAGCACGCGCCAGCACGAGCGCCGGCGCAATCGCGGCCAGCGCTTCAGGCTTCCTCGCGAAGTGAATCAGCGTGTTGGACAGCGCCACGCGTGCCAGCAGCGCACTGTCGCTGGCTTCGCCGAGCTGGCGAGTCGCCACGTCGACGGCTTCGCTCAGTGCGGCAATGGAGTCGGCTTCCCGCGCCCGCTTCGCGTGCACGAAACCGGCTTCCTCGAGCGCCTGGGACAGCAGTTGCGGCTGCGGCGGCTCGGCCGCGCGCAGGTCCCGAAGAAGCGCGGGCAGCAGCGGTTCGGAGATCGCCAGCTCGCCCAGGTGGTTGGCGGCTTCGATCCAGCGCCACCGGCCTTCCAGGGTGAGGCCATGCGTCGCACCCAGCTCCCGCGTGGCGAGCTCGACCGCCTTCGGCAGCCAGTCGAGCCCCGCGCGCATCTCCCCCAGCTCGTTGAAGCTGACGCCGATCAGGAGGCCCAGCTCGGCCGCCACGGCCGGCTGGCCGGCGAGGTCGGTCTCGACGCGACGCGCCGCGGCCCGCAGCAGGTCGGCCGCCGCCACTGCACCGCCGCGGCCGGCGCGCGGCACCGCCTGGGTGAAGATCGAGGCGACGAAGTTCTTCACCTGCTCGCCGCGCGCCTGCGCCGCCTCGGCGATCTCGGCCTGGCGCACGGCGCGGTTGCGCTGCCACAGCGCCGCCACCGCGCCGACGCCCAGCGCCAGGGCGACGAGGACCTGCGCATAGGCGCCGCCGGCAACCGCCAGGAGCAGCGCGAGCGCGATCGCCGCTTCGATCTTGTGCCGCAGCAGCCAGCGCCCGGCGACGTAGCCCCGCGAGGCGGCGCGGGCCCGCACCGGCTCGCCGCGCAGGTAGCGCTCCAGGTCGTCGGCCAGGGCATCGACCGTGGCGTAGCGCTCGGCAGCCGGCTTGGCAAGGGTGCGGGCCAGGATCGCGTCCAGGTCGCCCGCGAGCTCGCGCTGCAGCGCGCGGGTGGACGCGACCCGGCTCGCCCGCGGAACCTCGATGCGCGCCATCGCCTCTGCCATCGCCACCGCGCCGACGCCGGCGTTCAGACGGTAGGGGCGCACGCCGGCGAGCAACTCGAAGGCGACAACGCCGAGCGAATAGACATCCGAGCTCGTGCCGATCGGCGCGCCCCGGATCTGCTCGGGCGACGCGTAGTCCGGCGTCAGTGCCCTGCCTGTCGCCAAGGTGGCGTTCGATGGCACGCCAGCGTCTTCGAAGTCCGGATCGACGAGCTTGGCGATGCCGAAGTCGAGCAGATGGGTGCGGCCTTGCGCGTCGACGAGGATGTTCGATGGCTTCAGGTCGCGGTGGACGACGAGCTGCGCATGCGCATGGGCGATCGCGCGGGCGACCTGCAGCACGAGCTCGACGCGCTCGCGAACGCCCGAGCCCCGGCCAGCGCAATAGCTGTCGATCGGCTGGCCATCGATGTACTCCAGCGCCAGGAACGGGCGCCCGTCGGCAGCGAGACCGGCGTCGTAGAGCCGGGCGATGTTCGGATGCGCCAGGGAAGCGAGGATGTTGCGCTCGCGCGCCATTCGTTCGGCGAAAGAAGCGGCGCCCCAGCTGACGTGCGGCAGCTTGAGCGCGACCTGCCGGTCGAGCAGGCCGTCGGCCCGCTCCGCCAGCCACACCGTCGCCATCCCGCCCTGGCCGATCTCGCGCAACAGGCGGTAGGGACCGACCCGGTCCGTCGATGCGAGGGGCGGCGCCGCAGGCGCGTCGACGCCGAGCGCCTCGATCGCCGGAACGCGCATGAAGTCGTCGGCCGGACGCTGCGCATGCACGCCCAGCAGCTGCTCGAGCAACGGCGCCAGACGAGCCTCCTCGCGCGCCAAGCCCTCCAGCCAGCGGGCGCGAGCGGCGGGGTCGAGCTCGAGCGCGACGTCGAGCAGGCCGAGCACCCGCTGCCAGTCGCTTCGGGACGGGGCGGCGACGGTCGCGGCCGGGTCGGCGGGGCTCATGCGACGGGCAACGTGCGAGGCCGGGACGGAAGGACTGCGGGCGACGCCGTCAACGCAGGCTCGCGTGCAGGAAGAGCCGCGCCTTTTCCCAGTCGCGCGCCACCGTTCGCACGCCGAGACCCAGCGCTTCGGCGATCTCGCTCTCGGTCATGCCCGCGAAGTAGCGCATCTCGACCACCTTCACCAGGCGATCGTCGATCGCCGCCAGCTCCTCGAGCGACTCGTGAACGCGGAGGATTTCGTCCTCGCGCACGCCGGCTGCGCCGATCTCGTCTTCGTCGAGCTCGACGTGCGCCGAGTCGCCGCCGCGCCGTTCGCTCTGCCGCTGGCGAACGACGTCGACGACGACTGAGCGCATCACCCGGGCCGCATACGCCATGAACTGCGAGCGGTCCCCGAACGAGACCGAGCCCGCCTTCTCGAAGCGCAGGTACGACTCGTGCACCAGCGAGGTGGTGTCGAGCAGGGTCATCTCGCCGCTCTTGCGGACGCGCGAACGGGCCAGCACGCGCAGCTCCGGGTAGAGCAGGGAATAGAGCTGGCCGAGCGCTTCGGGCTCGCCCTGGCCAATGGCAGAAAGAAGCGTCGTGACCTGGCCCATGGAGAGATCGATGCCGAGAGATTGCCGCAGTTTCCTATAATCGGGGTGTCGCCGAGTTACTGAACTACTTGCGGGGCGACGGAAAAGAATTCCGCTAAAGCGTTCGCCGCCCCTCCAGGGCCCAGGCCGGCAACGCGATTTCATGTTGTTGCGGGCATTCGAATTTCAGCACTGGAGCTACACCGTGGCGAACGACTTCCTCTTTACCTCCGAATCGGTCTCCGAAGGCCACCCCGACAAGGTCGCCGACCAGATCTCGGACGCGATCCTCGACGCGATCTTCGCCCAGGACCCGCGCTCGCGCGTCGCCGCCGAGACGCTGTGCAACACCGGCCTCGTGGTGCTCGCCGGCGAGATCACGACCAATTCGCACGTCGACTACATCCAGACCGCGCGCAACACGCTCAAGCGGATCGGCTACGACAACACCGACTACGGCATCGACTACAAGGGCTGCGCCGTGCTCGTGGCCTACGACAAGCAGAGCAACGACATCGCCCAGGGCGTGGACCACGCCAGCGACGACCACCTCAACACCGGCGCCGGCGACCAGGGCCTGATGTTCGGCTACGCCTGCGACGAGACGCCCGACCTGATGCCGGCGCCGATCTACTACGCGCACCGCCTGGTCGAGCGCCAGGCGCAGTTGCGCAAGGACGGCCGCATGCCGTTCCTCCGGCCCGACGCCAAGAGCCAGGTGACGATGCGCTACGTCGACGGCAAGCCGCACTCTATCGACACCGTGGTGCTCTCGAGCCAGCACGACCCGAGCCAGAGCGAGACGCCGACGAAGATGAAGTCGTCCTTCATCGAAGCGGTGATCGAGGAGATCATCAAGCCGGTCTTGCCCAAGGAGTGGCTGAAGGACACCCGCTACCTGATCAACCCGACCGGCCGCTTCGTCATCGGCGGCCCGCAGGGCGACTGCGGACTCACCGGCCGCAAGATCATCGTCGACACCTACGGCGGCGCCTGCCCGCACGGCGGCGGCGCGTTCTCGGGCAAGGACCCGTCGAAGGTCGACCGCTCGGCGGCCTACGCGGCGCGCTATGTCGCCAAGAACATCGTCGCCGCCGGCATCGCCCGGCAGTGCCAGATCCAGGTGGCCTACGCGATCGGCGTGGCCAAGCCGATGAACGTCACGGTCTACACCGAGGGCACCGGCAAGATCTCCGACGAGAAGATCGCGGCGCTGGTGAACGAGCTCTTCGACCTGCGGCCGAAGGGCATCATCCAGATGCTCGACCTGCTGCGGCCGATCTACGAGAAGACCGCGGCGTACGGGCACTTCGGGCGCGACGAGCCGGAGTTCACCTGGGAGCGCACAGACAAGGCGGCTGCACTCAAGGCTGCCGCGGGTCTCTGACGCGGCGACTTAAACCGGCGGCAGCAGCTTTCGCAGCACCGCCGGGTCGACCGGCTTCCTCAGGTAGTGGTCGACGCGGGCGAACGCGTCGGCGACGCGCGAGTCCTTGTCGCTCCAGCCGGTGACGGCCACCAGGATCAGGTCGTCGCCGTGCGCCTCGCGCAGCCGCTTGGAAAGCTCGCTGCCGTCGAGGCCGGGCATGTCGATGTCGAACAGCACGCAATGCGGATCGTGCTTGGCGACCAGGGCCAGCGCCTCGTTGCCGTCGTGGGCGACCCAGACCTTGTAGCCGTCGGCCTCGAGGGCGAACGCCATCGCCTCGGCCACGTCGACGGCGTCGTCCACCACGATCACCCGGGCTTCGTCTGGATTCATGTCAGGGGCGCGATCGACCGGGGTCCATCGGCGCGGGGTCCGGGAAGTGGGCTGGCCGCGAATGTACCAGCCGGACCGGGGCGGGTGAAGGCTATCCTCGGGCATTTGCCGGCGGGCATTCACTGCGCAGCGCCATGCCCGACCAGCAAGACCAGTCGCGAGCGATCCAGCTCAAGGACGAGCTTCTCGCCCGGCTGTCGCACGACCTGCGCACGCCGCTGAGCGCCATTCTCGGCTGGGCCAAGGCCCTGCAGGTGAAGCGCGACGACCCGGCGGCGCTGGAGCGCGGCCTCGAGGCGATCGCGCGCAACGCCGCCGCGCAGGCGCGCCTGCTCGACGAGCTGCTCGCGATGAACCAGATCCTCTCCGGCACGCTCGTCCTCGAGCTGCGGCCGGTGGCCTTCGCCACGGTCGTCGCCGCGGCGATCGACAAGGTCCGGGCCGCGGCCGACGCCAGGGAGCTGCGCCTCGAGACCCCTTTCGATCCGCCCGCCCTCACCGTTTCCGGCGACCCGGACCGGCTGCAGAAGGCGGTCGCCAACCTGCTGGCCCGCGCGGTCGCGTCGAGCCCGCACGGCGGCCGGATCGAGGTCTTGCTGCGCCACGACGAGCGCCAGCTCGAGCTGACCGTGCGCGACGAGGGCAGCGGCGGCGGCGCGGCCCTGCCGGGCCGCCTCGACCTCGACCTGGCGATCGCCGGCAAGCTGGTCGAGCTGCACGGTGGCAGCATCGAGGCGGTGGGCGCGGGCCCGGGCGCCGGCACGTCGCACGTCGTGCGCCTGCCGCTTTCCGGCTAGCGCCTAAAACTTGCCGTGGTCGAGGTAGGCCTGCTGCGGGTCCACCCCGGGGAGGATCGCGGCGCGCACCTTGTCCTCGGTGCTCATCGCCGCCAGCGCGTCGCTGACCACGCCTTCGGCGATCTCCCCGGGGATGACGACGATGCCGTCGCAGTCGGCGAGAACGTAGTCGCCCGGGCGCACCACCACCTGGCCGTAGCTGATCGGCTCGTCGTAGGCCACGGGCACCCAGGCGCCGACGATGTCGCGCGGCGTCGCCTTGTCGCAGAACACGGGAAAGCCGATCTTGCGGATGAAGCCGGTGTCGCGGCAGCCGCCGTCGACGATGTAGCCGCGCACGCCGCGAAACTGCAGCGTCTCGGCCGAGAGCTCGCCCATCAGGGCGCGCTCGGCGTCGTTGCCCTGGACCATGACGACATGGCCCTTGGGCGAACGCGACAGCAGCTCGGTCCAGCGCAGCAGCGTCTCGTGCGCCGGGACGCTGGCGTCGGGCAGGCCGCGCACGGTGAACACCGGGCCGGCAGCGACCATCGCGCGGTCGAGCGGAACGATCGTCGGCGGCAGGATGCACTCGGTGATGCCGCGCCCTCGCATCACGTCGTAGACGACGCCGGTGTAGCAGCGGGCGAGACGCTCCGCGAGCGAAGCCGGAGCCGGCGCGTCGGCCACCGCAACCTCGCCTAGAGCGCCACCGGCCCCGAGATCGACGAGCCGCCCGCCTCCCGGGCGCGCTGCTGGCGCACGCGGTCGACGAAGCCTTCGCTCTTGGCGAGCTGGGTGCGGATGATGTCGTTGTTCTTGCCCATGACGTCGATCGCCGTGGAGCGGAAGCTGTCCATCGCGTCCATCGCCTTGAAGGTCTGGTCGAACATGCTCTGCATCGTCTCGATGCCGATCATCGGGTTGGTCGCGAACTGCGCCGTCTGCTCGACGTGGGTGTTGAGCTGCTTGCCGGTCTCGCTGATCAAGGAGCCGATGGTCGCGTTCACGCCTTTCAGCATGTCCATCACCTGGACCTGGTTGCCGGTGGCGCGGGCCACCGTCTGGGCCACGGCGAGCGCGCTCATGCCGGTGGTGGCGACGCGGTTGCAGCCGTTCATCATTTCCCGGCCGGTCTTCTTCAGCACGTCGAGCGCGAGGTAGCCGTTCACGCAGACGGCCTGCTGCGTCAGGATGTCCTGCAGGTTCTGGCGGGCGTAGAACAGCACCTCCTGCTCGAGCGCCTTGGCCCGCTCCGGATCGGTCGCCTTCAGCGCCACCACCCGCTCGGCGAGGCGCGCGTCGAGGGTGGTCGCGAACTGGGCCGCGGCGGCGAGCTTCTGCATCGAGTCCCACAGCTTGTTGCGGGTGGCGTCGATGTCGGCGATGTCGAGCTGCACGTCGTCGCGCGCGGCGTAGAGCTGCTCGATCGACTTGGTGAGCTGGCCGCCGGCGCTCTCGTACTTGCGGAAGTAGGCCTTGAGCTTGTTGCCGAAGGGAATGACGCCGAGGATCTTGTTCGGCTGCAGCAGGTCGCCTTCCTTGCCGGGATTGAGCGTGTCGAGCAGGCCGCGGATCTCGCCGATCGCCTTGTAGGCCGGGCTGTCTTCGGCGCCGATGAAGTTGCGCTGCAGGAAGCGCCCCTGCATCAGGCTCGAGGCGCTCGAGATTTCCTCGCGGCCGAGCGCGAAGGCGCCGTCGAGCTTGGCCTTGAACTCGGTCGAGTGCACGTTCTCGGTCATCAGCGCCTCGATGAAGCGCGCCACCTGGTCGTCGACCGCCTGGATCGTCTCGGGCGTCAGCGGCACCGCCTTCGGCGCCACCTCGACCGGCACCGGCGTGATGACTTCCGGCGGGGTCAGCTGGAACGTGGGCTGCGTGGCCGTCGTCACGGAGGCGGCCGGCGTCGGCGAGGAGTCAGCTTGGGCCATGAGGAGTGCTCTCCAGCGGTTTGGGAGGGATGAGCGCGGGCGCGGGAACGACCCCGGTGGCGCCGAACTTGTCGTGCAGGAACTGCGAGTGGGCGAGGAAGGCGTGCGCGTCCTGGCTCGCCAGGTCGTCGGCGAGCTGGGCGACCTTGCCTTCGAGATCGGCGAGCGTACCGCGGAAGATGTCGACCGCGGTCTTGCCGTCCTGGATGACGCGGGTGTTCGCGTACTGCGCGGGAATGGAGAGGTAGGTCTTGAGCGCGTCGGGCAGGTACGAGATGGCGATGTGCCGGGCGTGGAAGCCCTCCTGCAGCGAGAGCGCGCCCTTGCTCCGCTCCCACTGCGACAAGAGCTGCTCGAGCGAGGCGCAGAGTTCGAGCACCTTGGCCTGCAGGCTCGCCGGCAGCCGGTTCTCGGGATTGAACTGCACCAGGCCGCGCACCGCGCGCAGCGCCCGGCCCATCGCCTCGCGGGCGTCGCCGTCGTCGTTGAACTCGAGCGCGTCGGCGTCCCAGGCCGGCCCGGCGAGCCTGGGAAAGCCGAACCACATGCCGCCGGCGACGAAGCCCGCGGCATAGCCGAGCACCGCGAGGGGGAGGCCGGCGAGCCCGACCAGGCCGATCGCCTTCAGCACCAGCACGGCGATGGCGACCGTCATCCCCAGCCAGTTGGCCGGGCTGAGGAGGATGCGGGAGAGCTTGGCGAACATCGAGACGCAGCTTACTGGTACGCGCGAATGTCCTTGAACACGGCGTAGAGCGGCGTCTTGCGGGCGTCGAACACCTTGCCGCCGGTCGTCTGCACCATCGCCTTCAGGTCGGCCTCCTTGGCTTCGCCGAACAGCACCATGAACACCGGAATCGCGCGCACGTCCTCGGGCAGCTCGGCGTACGCCGCCTGGAAGGCCTTGAGGTTGCGGCCCTGGTTGTTCTCGCCGTCGGTGAAGGCGACCACCGAGTACTGGTAGCCGGGATTCTTCTTCCGCTCGGCGAGCATGTGCTCGAGCGCGACCAGCACGCTGTCGTAGAGCGCGGTGCCGCCCGACATCGAGAGCCGGTCGGCGTAGTCGCGCACGTCGCCGAGCACCTTCTGCTTGGCCTCGGAATCCTCCTGCACCTGCACGCCGCGCGCCTTGCCGCGGCCGGCCGGCAGCTCGAAGTAGGTCATCTGCCGCGGCCGGTCGGAGAACGGCAGCATCCAGACCTTCTCGCGGTCGGTCAGCTTGGCCAGGCGGCCGGTCAGCGAGGCGTCGTCGCCCGAGATGTAGTGGATCGCCTGCACGAGCTGGGCGCGGCGGCCGCCGCCTTCCATGCTGCCGCTGGTGTCGATCACGAAGGTCGAGGCGATCGGCCGGCGGAACTCGTTCAGGTAGGCGTCGATCAGGCCGTCGGAAAGCTGCCGGTCGGGCGAGAACGCGAGCTCGACCAGCGTGCTGCCGGCTTTCGGGAACAGGTCGGCGACCTGACCCGCCACCTCGGCCGAGATCGGCCGACGCAGGGTCTGCCGGGCGAGCCAGACCTGCGCCTCGCCGCTCTTCAGGTAGGCGACGACCTTCTGGTAGTCGGCGCGCCGGCCTTCCTGCAGCAGCATGAACGGATAGTCGGCGGTCGAGACGCCTTCCCGCGGGTACACGAGGACGAGCTTTTCCTTGAGCTTGCCGCCGTTGTTGAGCGTCAGCAGCCAGTTCTCGTAGTTGATGAAGGCGTTGAGGCGCGGCCCCTGCTGCTCGATGAATTTCTCGGCGAGGTAGGTCGAGTTGTCGCCGACCAGCTTGTAGCCCTTGAGGAAGCTGGCGATCGCGCCGCGGTCGACGTCGGCGGCGGCGAGCGCGTCGGCCTTGTCGCTCGCTGCGGCGACCACGCCCATCAGCGCCATGAAGCCCTGGTTCGAGGTTGCCGGGTTCGAGAGCGCGTACGTCAGCTTGCCCTCGGCCGCCGCCCTGGTGATCGTCTTCCAGGTCACCTTGTCGGCCGTGGCCGGGTCGTCCCAGCCGAGCTTCTTCGCCGCCGATTCGCTCACGCCGACGGTGATCGGCGAGAGCATGATCTTTTCCTGCAGCTTCACCCGCGCCTGGCCCTGCGGGTCGGAGAGCAGGTACTTGGCGTTGGCGAACCAGGCGGCGTCGGCCTTGGTCGCGCCGGAGAGCACGGCCTCCGTGCTTTCCATCGTGCCGCCCCAGGTGAAGCGCAGCTTCACGCCGGTCGCCTTCTCGACCATGCCTTCCAGCGCCTGCGCGTCCTTGAGGTCGGTGGTGGCCAGCACCGTGAACGGCAGCGACTCGGGGGCCGGCGGCGCCTTGGCGACGGGCTCGGGCTCGCTCTTGCCGCACGCGGCCAGCGCCATCACCGCGCCGGCGAGCACGGCGGCGAGCGGCCGGCGGAGGAGAACAGGTCGCAGCATCGTCGTCGTCATTTCGCCATCTCCTGCGTCACCACGTCGATCATGCCGGCCATGATGTCGAACGACGGCGGGTCGACGATCTGCGTCACCCGCTCCTCCACGGCCAGGCCGGTCGGCTTCACCGCGTCGGTGAAGACCTTGGTCTCGGCGACGCGAAAGCCGTACTCGACGCCGATCTTCTGCAGCTCGGCGTTGTTCGCCAGCAGGTCGGCGAGCGCGCGCGAGCGCTCGTTGGTGGCCATGAAGACGACCTTGTTGACGATCGTCGGCTGCGGATAGATCAGCACCATGTCGGCGGCGACGCCCTTCTTCGCCAGCGCGTAGGAGACGAGCTGGTACTCGTAGATGAAGGCCATCGGCGTCTTGCCCATGCCGATGGCGACGTAGTCGTCGAAGTTGCCGTTGACGTAGTTCTCCTGGTAGCCCTGCCGCTTGAACAGCTCGGCGAGCTGGCGCGCCAGCGGCTCGGCGGCCGCGCGGTCGGTGACGACGTCGCCGTTCTTCGCGTAGCTCGTCAGCGCCAGGTACATCGCCGCCGAGTTGCTGCGCCGGACGTCGGTGGTGGAGACGAGGACGCCGCGCGAGACGTCGTAGGCCTCGGCGCCCTTCAGGTCCTTCCAGCGCTTCTTCGCCAGCATGGTGTCGGTGAGCTTGCCGATGTCGACGCCGTAGGTCCGGTCGCCGAGCGGCTTGGCCATCCCGTTGGCGACCAGGATCTTCGCCACCGGCTGCCAGCTGGCGATGACCATCGGCGAGAAGAACGGCGACGACTGGGCGATCGCGATCTTCGCCTTGGCGGCGGCGTCGGCGATCTGGTTGGCGGCGACCACGCCGGAGGGGAAGAGGAAGTCGGGCATCGCGCCGGGCACGACGCGCGCCGCCATCTCGCGGCTGCCGATCCGCGTCACCGCCACGGGCAGGCGCTTCTCGGCGAGGATGCGCTTGACGCGCGGATCGGCGAAGAACGGCTCGACGTCGAGGGCGATCAGGCCCTTCAGCTCGGTCGCCGAGGCGATCGCCGCGGCTTCGGCCTTCTGCTCCTGCTCGGCCTTCTGGCCCCGCAGGGCGAAGAACAGGGCCGCGCCGAAACCGGCGAGCAACAGCACCGTCAACACCACTTTGCCCGGCTTCGACATGGCTCTCGCTCCCTTCGGCGCGGACTGTAACCGGCGGCGCGGCATCATCTGCAGGATGCCCAAGCCGCCCACCCTCGACGATCTGCGCCGATATGCGGTGGCCCGCACCCTGTTCAAGCCCACCACCCTCCTCAGGGCGATCGAAAAGCTCGGCTTCGTCCAGGCCGACCCGATCCGCGCGCCGGCGCGCGCCCAGGACCTGACGCTGCGCCATCGGGTGAAGGACTACCGCGCCGGCGACCTCGAGCGCCGCTACGCGCGGCTTGCGGTCGAGGAGGACTGCCTCGTCAACTACGGCTTCCTGCCGCGCAAGCACCTGGCGCTGATGCATCCGCGCATCGCCGCCCGCAAGTGGAGCCCGACGACGAAGAAGAGGGCGGCCGAGGTGCTGGAGTTCATTCGCGCGCACGGGCCCACGCACCCGCGCCGGGTCGACGCCGAGTTCGCGCACGGCCGCACCACCAATGCCTGGGGCGGCTCGAGCAACGCGACGACACACCTGCTCGACGGCATGCACTACCGCGGCCTGCTGCGCGTCGCGCGACGCGAGAGCGGCACCCGCATCTACGAGGCGGTCGAGCATCCGCCGGCCGACGCCAGCCGCGCCGCCCGCGCCAAGCGCGCCGCGGCGCTGCTCGAGCTGGTGCTGCGCAAGTACGCGCCCTTGCCCGCGGCGAGCCTCGGCTACCTGACCTACCTCCTCGGCTACGGCGCGCCGCACTTGGCGAAGGAGGCGAAGGCCGCCCTGGCGACGGCACGCGCGCAGCTCGCCACGGTGCGGTTAGCCCGCACCGACTGGTACTGGCCGGCCGACGAAAACCCGCGCTCGAGCCGATACGCACCCGACGATCGGGTGCGCCTGCTCGCGCCCTTCGACCCGATCGCCTGGGACCGACGCCGCTTCGCCCTGCTCTGGGGCTGGACCTATCGCTTCGAGGCGTACACGCCGGCGCCCAAACGCAAGCTCGGCTACTACGCCCTGCCCCTGCTCTGGCGCGACCGCGTGGTCGGCTGGGGCAACGCCTCGGTGAAGAATGGCCGCCTTCTGCTGCAGACGCATTTCGCCGACGACACCGTGCGCGACGCCGACTTCAAACGCGAGCTGGCCGACGAGAAGGCGCGGCTGAAGGAATTTCTCGACTTGAACGGGAAGTAAGTCGCGTCGGCGGAAGGTGCGATGAAGCTGGCCAAGACCGAAGTCATGGAACCGCAGCGCCAAGCCAACGCACGGAACGGCCGAGCCCATTCGGCCCGGCACGCCAGCCGACCGCGCAGAGCCTCGGGGCCCGGCAGGTCAATGCACCCCGACGACGAAGCTCGTCGAGAAGGTGACCGGGTCGGGCCCCAGTGCATCTCCGGTGAACAGGGACGTCACGTCGATCTGGTGCGTGCCCTTTTTCAGCGGTTTGACCAGGGCCGCCTGACAGATGTAATGCGTGCCGCCGCCATCGGCGAGCGGAGGCGTGTTCGTGGCCGAAACATAGCGCTCGTCGAGCGGGAAGTCCTGCCCGTCGATGCTGAGGACCGTGTACTGCAGGCCGAGCTGCTTCTTCGAATAGAGATAGCGCAGAACGGCCGCGTTGCTCTGCACATCCGGGAAGCTGCCGATCACCGGCGGCGAGTCGTCGATGTAGAAAGCCGGTACGTAGAGGATGATCCCGGTCCTCACCTGGAATGTGTTCGGCGGGGCGACGTTCGCCGGCGTCCAGTAGAGCATCTGGAACTTGGAGCCCATCGTGCTGTCGACCGGATCCGGCGGCGGGCTCACGTGATCTCCAGTGTTGAACACGGCCGTGATGCGGGCGAGATCGTCGAGCGAATAGCCGTGAGGCTCGGCGCGGGCGGGAAGAATGCCGGGGCGCCCGCCGCCGTCGTCGTGGCCCTGGCGGCGCGGGCTGAGGCCGCCTGCGAATGCCGGGGCGCCTGGCAAAAGGCCTATCAGAGCCGTTGCCCCAAGCGCCTTCACGAGGCGGCGGCGAGTATTGACAGGATCGTTCATTGCGAATCCTCCGGATGCGGTGGTTGATGCGAGGCGATCACGCTCCCAAGGCAAGCAGCGGCGCCTGTGCTTGCAATCGTCACATCGAGTACAGCGAGCCGCGGCGGCGAACGCCTCGCTGCTTCGCCGCTCCTTACACCCTCACGTTCCGCTCCACAGCATACGCGCAGGCATTCGCATCGTTGCCTCTTTCGCGGTTTGTTTTCGCTTGCAGGTGTCGGGCCGAATCGCACCGCTTTAGTGCGGGTCGGGGCCTGAACGGAGTCGTCCGAGCGGCGACCTTGGCCCCGTGACAACGGAGCGACCGATGACGGAGAGGATCAAGCGTGACTGCCCGCCTGCTGCAGCGCCCGCAACTCGTCGTCGCTCAGCTTCGGCCCGTCGAGCGTCACCCGCTTCTCCTGCGTCTCGGCGCTGCGAAAGCGCGCCATCACCGGCTTCAGCTCTTCCTTGATGTGGCTTTCGTCGTAGCCGTTGAACAGGTGGCCGAGGAGGCCACGCTTCAGGTCGCTGGTCTTCATCGCCCAGTCGGCGATCGGGAAGGTGAGGTTCATGTTGCAGTGCATCATGATCCCCAAGTTGTGGTGCGCCGCGTGGTGGCGGCGGATCGTGTTCACCAGCGGCAGGTTGCGCACGACCCCGTTCTCCGGCACGTGGCAGCAGAAGTGGAAGGTCTCGTACACCATGTAGTGGCCGATCATGGTGATGAAGACGACGTAGCCGGCGTTCGGCCCGAGCAGCTGCGCCGTGAGCCAGCCGAGGCCGCCGCCGGCGACCGCGAGCACCATCAGCACGCGCCACGGGAAGAAGACGATCCGGAATTCCTTGACCGTGCCGATCGTCGGGTCGCCGTCGGTGAAGTACTGGTGGTGCTGGCGGGTGTGCCGGTCGTAGATCGCGCGCAGCGCAAACACGTCGATCAGGCGGTGCATCACGAACTTGTGCATGCCCCACTCGACGAAGTTGCCGGCGATCGCCACCGGCAGGATCAGCAGCCACTCCCAGGTGGCGCCCTGCATCCGGCTCACGCACCAGACGATGGCCGAGATGCCGGCCGCGTACATCACGCCCACATGCAGCAGGCCGTTGTACCAGGGGCTGATCTGCGCCACGTACTGTTCGCGGAAGCGCCGCTGCCGGTCGGTCATCATGGAAAGCCCTCTGTCACTGCCTTGGCCAACTGATATATTAGATGTTTATCAGGTGCATGTCAAGGAAGCTCCGTGACGCAACCGGCCGCGAAAGTGGAGCGAAAGAAGCGCTCGATCCAGGAGATCCGCGACTCCAAGGCCACCGGCGAGAAGATGGTCTACATGTCGGTGCCCGACTACACCTCGGCGAAGTGGGCGGAGATGGCGGGAGTCGACGTGGCGGTCGTCGGCGACAGCCTGGCGATGATCGCCCACGGCCACCCCAGCACCATTCCGGCGACCATGGACATGATGGTGATGCACGCCTCCGCGATCCGCCGCGGCGCGCCGAACACCTTCGTCCTCGGCTGCATGCCGTACCAGAGCTACAACACGATCGACCGCGCCCTGGTGAACGCCACGCGCTTCATGCAGGAGGCGGGCAGCGACGCCGTCAAGCCGCAGGGCGGAAAATCGCAGGCGCACATCCTGAAGGCGCTGGTCGACGCCGGCATTCCCACCGCCTCGCACATCGGCCTCACGCCGCACACCATCGCCATGTTCGGCGGCTTCAGGATCCAGGGCAAGACGGCCGAAGCGGCGATGAAGATCCTCGAGGACGCGCTCGCGATCCAGGACGCGGGCTGCTTCATGCTCGAGTTCGAAGCGGTGCCGGCGAAGATCGCGGCGGTGATCTCGAAGCAGCTCGAGATTCCCACCATCGGCATCGGCGCCGGCGTCGGGACCGACGGGCAGATCCTGCTCTGCCACGACCTGCTCGGCGTCTTCACCGACTTCAAGCCGAAGTTCACCAAGCGCTTCTCCAACCTCACCGAGGTCGCGGTGAAGGGCATCTCGCAGTACATCGCCGAGGTCAAGGCCGGCACCTTCCCCGACGACGACCACAGCTACGGGGTCGACGCCAAGGAGTACGAGAAATTCCTCGGCCTGGTCGAAAAGCGAAAGCAGCAATGAATCGCCGCGCCGCCGAGGAGGAGATCGCGCCGGCGCAGAGCCTCACCGACCGCGCCTACGCCGACATCGAGGAGATGATCGTCTTCCTCAAGCTCGCGCCCGGCAGCGCCATCTCCGAAGCCGAGCTCTCGGCGCACCTCGGCATCGGCCGCACGCCGATCCGCGAGGCGCTGCAGCGGCTGGCGCGCGAGCGCCTGGTGCAGATCCTGCCGCGGCGCGGGATCATCGTCTCGGGCATCGACGTCTCCGCGCAGCTTCGCCTGCTCGAAGTGCGCCGCGAGCTCGAGCGGCTGATCGCCACCAGCGCGGCGCGCCGCGCGACCGACGACGAACGGGCGCGTTTCCGCGCGCTCGCCGCCGGCTTCGAGCGCGCCGCCAAGGTCAACGACGACGTCAGCTTCATGCGCGTCGACCGCGACTTCAACGTCCTCTGCTCGGCCGCCTCGCACAACGAATTCGCCGCCAACGCGATGAGCCTGATGCATTCGCTCTCGCGCCGCTTCTGGTACCTCCACTACAAGCAGGCGGCGAACATGCCGCTCACCGCCAAGCTGCACGCCGACATCGCCCGGGCCATCGCCGCCGGCGACGAGGAGCGCGCCGGTCGGGCGAGCGACAAGCTGCTCGACGCGATCGAGAAGTTCACCCGCGCCACCGTGAGTCCGTAGAAGACCGCGCCCCACCACCGCAAGGAGACAGACATGAGCATCAACCGCAGAAGAATCCTGAAGGGCATCGGCGCCGCCGGCGTCGTCGGCAGCCAGCCCCTGCTCGGCTTTCCGGCGTTGGCGCAGAACCGGCCGCTGCGGATCGGCGTGATCGCGCCGAAGGCGGGCATCGCCGGCACGGTCGGCGAATGCGGCCTGCGCGGCACGACCTGGGCGACCGACCGGATCAACGCCGCAGGCGGCATCGCCGGCCGCAAGATCGAGCTGGTGGTGGAGGAGGAGACCAACCCGAAGGACTCGATCGAGCGACTGAGAAAGCTGGTGCTGCAGGACAAGGTCGACTGCGTCCAGGGCATCGTCTCCTCGGGCGTGAGCCTGGCCATGGGCGCGGTCGCCGAGGAGATGAAGGCGATGGTCATCTTCTGGGACGGCACGACGCAGGACGGGGTCCGGGAGACGATGCCGAACCCGCGCTACATCTTCCGCAGCACCGACAACGAGTGCGAGGCGGTGATGGGGTCGCTGCTGGCGATCAAGCACTGGAAAGGGCAGTTCGCCACCATCGCCGGCATCAACCCCGACTACTCCTACGGGCGCAACAACTTCGCCGCCTTTCAGGCGCTGCTGAAGAAATTCGGCGTCGAGCACAAGGTGGTCGCCGACCAGTGGCCCAAGGTCGGCACGCTCGACCTGACCTCGCACGTCGCCGCGCTGAAGGCGGCCAAGCCCGACCTGGTGTTCTCGTCACTGCTCTTCGCCGACCTGCCGATCTTCATGAAGACCGCGCACGGCGCCGGCCTGATGGACGGCAAGACCAAGTTCGTGTTCCCGGCCGCCGGCTTCCAGCACACGCTGCTGAAGAAGGAGTTCACGCCCGAGGGCATGCTGTTCGGCCACAACACGCTCTACTTCAACGCCGACAACCCGACGCCGCTGCAGAAGGCCTTCGTCCAGGACTACGAGGCCAGGTACAAGGACTACCCGCACTGGGAGGCCGACCGCGCCTACTTCGCGATGCAGATCTACAAGGACGGCGTCGAGAAGGCGTTCAAGGCGAAGAATGCCTGGCCCGGCATGGAAGACGTGATCGACGCGATCGAAGGCCTGAAGGTGGAATCGCTCGGCGGACCCGGCCAGATGAGGAAGGACCACATCGCCGAGCAGACCTTCTACCAGGGCATGACGACGCACAAGAACCGGTTCGACTTCGCCACCATCGGCGACGTGACCCGGATGTACTCGGATCAGCTGCAGAAGCCGCCCGGGATGGACTTCTGGAAGTGGATCGAGACGGCGCAGATCAAGCTGTAAGCCCGTTCCGATCCGGTGACCTCCTTCTTCGACGTCCTGCTCGGCGGCGTATTCCACGCCGCCGTGCTCTTTCTCGTCGCCGCCGGGCTGCAGCTCGTGTTCGGCGTGCAGCGCATCGTCAACCTGGCGTGCGGCTCGTTCTACGCGCTCGGCGCCTACTTCGGCATCACCGCGGTGAACTGGGCCGGCGCGCACGGCTCGCCGCCGTGGGCCTTTCTGCCGGTGCTGGTGCTCGCGGGCGTGCTGCTCGGAGCCATCGGCCCGTTCATCGAGCTGCTGCTGCGCACCGTCTACAAGCGCGACGAGGCGTTCCAGCTCCTCCTCACCTTCGCCCTGGTGCTGATGTTCCAGGACGTGCTGCGCTTCTTCTGGGGCGCCAACCCGCAGCAGCTCGGCAACCTCTCGATGAGCTACGGCAAGGTAACGATCGGCGAGGTGTCCTTTCCCACCTACAACGTGCTGGTGATGGCGGCGAGCCTGGCCATCGCCGTCGGCCTGGGCCTGTTCCTGCAGCGCACCCGCTACGGCCGGATCCTGCGCGCCACCGCCGAGAACCGCGAGATGGCCGAGGCGCTCGGCGCCGACGTGCGCTGGATCTACGCCAGCGTCTTCACCCTCGGCACGATGCTCGGCACGGTGGGCGGCGCGCTGGTCGTGCCCACCGCCGCGGCCTCGCTCGACATGCCGGTGGAGCTGGTGGTCGAGGCCTTCGCCGTGGTCGTGATCGGCGGCCTCGGCAGCATGCGCGGCGCCCTCGTCGGCGCGCTCATCGTCGGCCTGACGCGCGCCGCCGCGATCTCGTTCTACGCCGAGCTCGAGGTGCTGGCGATCTACCTGATCGTGATCGTGATCCTGGTCGTGCGACCCGCGGGGCTGTTCGGAAAGCCCGTCGAGTGAGCGCCGCCCCGAGCCGCGCCGTGCTGTTCGGCTTCGTCGCCGCGACGATCGCCGCGCTCGCCGCGTTCCCGCACGTCGCCCAGCCCTACTACGTGACGCTGGTGCTGCCCGCCTTCGCCTACGCGATCGCCCTGCTCGGCTTCAACCTGCTGTTCGGATACACCGGGCTGCTGTCGTTCGGCCATGCCCTCTTCGTCGCCGTCGGCGCCTACGGCGCGGCGGTGCTCTCGAGCCGCATGGGCGTGAAGAGCTTCGAGCTGATCCTGCTCGCCTCGGGCGCGGCGGCGGTGCTGGCGGCGATTCCGGTGGCGCTGCTCTCGGTGCGCTACGTGCGCATCTTCTTCGGCATCCTTACGCTCGCCTTCGGCATGCTGTTCCACTCGTTCCTGTTCAAGTTCTACGACCTGACCGGCGGCGACACCGGCATCCGCGTGCTGAGGCCGACGATCCTCGGCATGGACTTCAAGGAGCTCGACAAGACCGCCTTCCTGGTCGGCCCGTTCTACTACGCGTGCCTGCTGCTCGCCGTGGTGCTCGGCGTCGTGATGTGGCGGATCGTCCATTCGCCCTTCGGCCTGCACCTCGCGGCGATCCGCGAGAACCCGCCCAAGGCCGAGTACCTGGGCGTGCGCGTGCGCCTGTTCCGCCTGATCGCGTTCCTGATCTCGGCCTTCTACTGCGCCCTCGGCGGCGTGATCCTCGCCATCAACACCGGCCAGGCCGACCCCGAGCTCGCCTACTGGACGCACTCGGGCGAGCTCGTGTTCATGACCGTGCTCGGCGGGTTCGCCAGCTTCTTCGGCCCGATGGTCGGCGCCTTCACCTTCATCTTCCTCAAGTCGGAGCTGATGGGCCTGACGCAGTACTGGCGCTTCTTCCTCGGCGCCATCCTGGCGCTGATCGTGATCGTGTTCCCGCGCGGCCTGATGGGGCTGGCGACCGACGCGTGGCGAAAGGCGGTGCGGCGATGAGCACGAGCGCGGCCGCGACGTCGACGACGACGCTGATCGAGACGGTGGGCGTGGGCAAGTCCTACGGCAGCTTCGTCGCCCTCGACGCGGTCTCGCTCCGCGTCGCCGAGGGCGAGATGGTCTCGATCGTCGGCCCCAACGGCGCCGGCAAGACGACGCTGGTCAACGTCCTCACCGGCCTGCTCAAGCCGACCGCCGGCCTGGTTCGCTTCAAGGGCCAGGACATCGCCGGCATCGGCCCGGTGAAGCTCGCCAAGCGCGGAATGGCGCGGGCGTTCCAGCTCGTGCACATCTTCCCGGCGATGACCGTCGCCGAGACGATCGCCGTCGCCATCGTCTCGCAGACCGGCCGCAGCCTCGACCTCTTCTCCTCGGTGCGCGCCGACGCCGGGGTGCGACAGAAGGTGCGCGAGGTGGCGGAGATCTTCGGCCTCGCCGCCAAGCTCGACACCGAGTCGCGCCTGCTCTCGCAAGGCGAGAAGAAGCTGCTCGACATCGCCAGTGCCTTCGCCCTGGTGCCCGAGGTGATCCTGCTCGACGAGCCCACGAGCGGCGTCTCCAGCGGCGACAAGCACGGCATCATGAAGACGCTGATCGACGCCGCCAGCCGCGCCGGCGTGAAGGCGATCATCCTGGTCGAGCACGACATGGACCTCGTCGCCGAGTACTCGAGCCGGATCGTCGCGCTGCAAGGCGGCAAGGTGCTCGCGGATCGCGTGCCTTCCGAATTCTTCTCCGACCCGGAGATCGTCGCGGCGATCGTCGGCAAGCGGGTCGGCAAGCTGGCTCGTTCGGGATGAACGCCCCTCCGTTCGGAAGGCTGGAGGATCGGGACGGCGCGAGCGCCATGCTGACCCTCGCCGACCTCGTCGTCGACATCCTGTCGAGCCGCATCCTGCGCGGGATCTCGCTCAAGGTCGCGGCAGGCGAGCTGATCTGTCTCGTCGGACGCAACGGTGCCGGCAAGACGACGACCTTTCGCAGCATCATGGGTTATCTGAAACCCGTCTCCGGCACGATCGATTTC
>JANMCC010000160.1:0-2479 GCA_031360885.1 Burkholderiales bacterium
GTTTCATCACGTCGCCGCAGGCCGGCGCGCCGACCATGCCGGTGCCGACCGAGTCGTCGCCCTTGTCGAAGGAGCCGACGTTGCGCGGATTCTCGTAGTGCTCCACGACTTTCGCGCTGTATGCCATTTCTTTTCTCCTGGAAATCTTCGCTGAGCGATCAGTGCGCCGACCACTGGATAGCGCTGATGTCGACGCCTTCCTTGAACATGTCCCACAGCGGCGAGAGCTCGCGCAGCCGGGCGACACGATCCTTCAGGGTGGACACCACGTAGTCGATTTCTTCCTCGGTCGTGAAGCGGCCGATCGTCATGCGCAGGCTGGAGTGCGCGAGCTCGTCGCTGCGGCCGAGCGCGCGCAGCACGTAGCTGGGCTCGAGGCTGGCCGAGGTGCAGGCCGAGCCCGACGACACGGCAATGCCCTTCACGCCCATGATCAGGGACTCGCCCTCGACGAAGTTGAACGACATGTTGACGTTGTGCGGCACGCGCTGTGTCGGGTGGCCGTTGAGAAAGGTCTGCTCGATGCCGGAAAGGCCGTCGATCAGCTTCTTCTGCAGCATCCGGACGCGTTCGCACTCGGTGCCCATTTCCCGGCTGGCGATGCGAAAGGCCTCGCCCATGCCGACGATCTGGTGCGTGGGCAGGGTGCCGGAGCGCATGCCGCGCTCGTGGCCGCCGCCGTGCATCTGCGACTCGATCCGAACCCGAGGCTTGCGCCGTACGTAGAGCGCGCCGATGCCCTTGGGGCCGTAGGTCTTGTGCGAGGCCAGGCTCATCAGGTCGACCGGCAGCTTCGCCAGGTCGATCTGCACCTTGCCGGTGGCCTGCGCCGCATCGACGTGGAAGATGATCCCGCGCTCGCGGCAGAGCGTGCCGATCGCGGCGATGTCCTGGATCACGCCGATCTCGTTGTTCACGTACATGACCGAGGCGAGGATCGTGTCGGGCCGCAGCGCCGCCTTCAGCTTCTCGAAGTCGAGCAGGCCGTCTTCCTCGACGTCGAGGTAGGTCACCTCGAAGCCCTGGCGCTCGAGCTCGCGCATCGTGTCGAGCACCGCCTTGTGCTCGGTCTTGACGGTGACGAGATGCTTGCCCCTGGTCTTGTAGAACTGGGCCGCGCCCTTCAGCGCCAGGTTGTTGGACTCGGTGGCGCCCGAGGTCCAGATGATCTCGCGCGGGGCGGCGCCGAGCCGCGCCGCCACCTCTTCCCGCGCCTTCTCGACCGCCGCTTCCGCTTCCCAGCCCCAGGCGTGGCTGCGCGATGCGGGGTTGCCGAAATGCTCGCGCAACCACGGAATCATCGCGTCGACGACGCGCTGATCCACCGGCGTCGTCGCGCCGTAGTCCATGTAGATCGGGAAGTGAGGGGTCATGTACATGGCGAGAGAAAATACTACGAGAAAGACGCCCCAAGGGCGAACACGGAGTTCGGCGCGGTGATCTTGATCGGCTTGACGACCGGCGTGGTGGAGATCGCCCGCTTGACCGGGTGCTCCTCGATCGAGACGCCCTTGGCGATCTGCTCGTCGACCAGCTTCTTCAGCGACACGGAGTCGAGAAACTCGATCATCTTGGAATTCAGGCTGGCCCACAGGTCGTGCGTCATGCAGCGGCCGGCATCCTCGCCCGTGCAGTTTTCCTTGCCGGCGCAGCCGGTGGCGTCGATCGGCTCGTCGACGGCGACGATGATGTCGGCGACAGTGATTTCCTCGGACTTGCGGCCGAGCGAATAGCCGCCGCCGGGGCCGCGGGTGCTCTCCACCAGCTCATGCCGGCGGAGCTTGCCGAACAGCTGCTCGAGGTAGGACAGGGAAATCTGCTGCCGGGCGCTGATCGCCGCCAAGGCGACCGGGCCCGAATGTTCGCGCAAGGCGAGGTCGATCATCGCGGTCACCGCAAAACGGCCTTTGGTGGTCAAACGCATGTAAAGCACTCCTCGGGTTCGGTGTCGGATCCGCTGGGTTGCGGGGTGCTGGCGGCTTGGCAAAAACCGAGCCGCCGAGTCGCCTTTTCCTATCCCGACCGATTTAGTCGAGTATAGAGGAAACCGACTGATTCGGTCGAGATTGGGGAGATTGGTTCCCCTTCAAGGCCAGGGGCGATTCGGCCGGGCCTAGCGCAGCGTCTTGGGCGCGGCGGCGATCGGGATGACATTGTCGACGCCCGGCGCGCCGAACGCCTGCTCGCGCAGGACCGCCAGCTGGTCGCGCAGCCGCGCCGCTTTCTCGAACTCGAGGTTGCGGGCATGGTCGAGCATCTGCTTTTCCAGCAGCTTGATCCGCTTGCCGAGGTCTTTTTCGCTCATCACGTCGGTCAGCGCCGATTCCTTGGCGAGGCGCAGTTCCTCCTTGGCGCTCTTGTCGCTGTAGACGCCGTCGATCATCTCCTTGATCCGCTTGACGATGCTGACCGGGGTGATGCCCTCGGCCAGGTTGTGCGCGGTCTGCCTGGCCCGGCGCCGCTCGGTCTCGCCGATCGC
>JANMCC010000254.1:0-19066 GCA_031360885.1 Burkholderiales bacterium
TCTCTCCGAGCTGAAGGTCGGTGACCCGGTGGTTCACGTCAACCACGGCATCGGCCGCTACGTGGGGCTCAGGACGATCGCCCTTGGCGGCGCCGAGGAAGAGCCGGCCGAGTACCTGCACCTCGAATACGCCGACAAGGCGACGCTCTACGTGCCGGTGGCGCAGCTGCACCTGATCGCCCGCTACACCGGCGTCAGCGCCGAGGAGGCGCCGCTGCACCGGCTCGGCTCGGGCCAGTGGGAAAAGGCGCGGAGGAAGGCGGCCGAGCAGGTGCGCGACACGGCCGCCGAGCTGCTCAACCTCTACGCCCGCCGCGCCGCGCGCGAGGGCTTCGCGTTCCGCTTCGAGGCGCACGACTACGAGGCCTTCGCCGCGAGCTTCGGCTTCGAGGAAACGCCCGACCAGCATGCCGCGATCCACGCCGTGATCCAGGACATGGTGTCACCGCAGCCGATGGACCGCCTGATCTGCGGCGATGTCGGCTTCGGCAAGACCGAGGTGGCACTGCGTGCCGCCTTCGTCGCCGTCACCGGCGGCAAGCAGGTCGCGATCCTGGCGCCGACGACGCTGCTCGCCGAGCAGCACTTCCAGAATATCAGCGACCGGTTCGGCAAGTGGCCGATCAAGGTCGCCGAGCTGTCGCGCTTCCGCTCGCCCAAGGAGGTGAAGGCGGCGCTCGCCGGGCTGGCCGACGGCACGATCGACATCGTCGTCGGCACCCACAAGCTGCTCTCGGCCGACGTCAAGTTCGAGCGCCTGGGCCTGCTCGTCATCGACGAGGAGCATCGCTTCGGGGTGCGCCACAAGGAGCAGATCAAGGCGATGCGCGCCGAGGTCGACGTGCTCACGCTCACCGCGACGCCGATCCCGCGCACATTGGGCATGGCGCTCGAGGGCCTGCGCGACCTGTCTGTCATCGCCACCGCGCCGCAGCGGCGCCTGGCGATCAAGACCTTCGTCCGCAACGAGGGCGCCGGCACGATCCGCGAGGCCGTGCTGCGCGAGCTCAAGCGCGGCGGCCAGGTCTACTTCCTGCACAACGACGTCGCCACGATCGAGCACCGGCGCGAGACCCTGCAGGCGCTGGTGCCCGAGGCGCGGATCGCGGTCGCGCACGGGCAGATGCCCGAGCGCGATCTCGAGCGGGTGATGCGCGACTTCGTCGCCCAGCGCTTCAACGTGCTGCTCTGCTCGACCATCATCGAGACCGGCATCGACGTGCCGAGCGCCAACACCATCGTCATCGCCCGCGCCGACAAGTTCGGCCTTGCGCAGCTGCACCAGTTGCGCGGCCGGGTCGGCCGCTCGCATCACCAGGCGTATGCCTACCTGATGGTTCCCGACGTAGAGGGCCTGACCAAGATGGCGGCGCAGCGGCTCGACGCGATCCAGCAGATGGAAGAGCTCGGCTCGGGCTTCTACCTCGCCATGCACGACCTCGAGATCCGCGGCGCCGGCGAGGTGCTCGGCGACAACCAGAGCGGCAACATGATGGAAGTCGGCTTCCAGCTCTACAACGACATGCTGGCCGAGGCGGTTCGCTCGCTCAAGGCCGGCCGCGAGCCCGACCTGCTGGCGCCGCTCTCGGCGGTGACCGAGATCAACCTGCACGCGCCGGCCCTGCTGCCCGACTCGTACTGCGGCGACGTGCACATCCGCCTTTCTCTCTACAAGCGGCTGGCGAGCGCGAGCAAGGCCGAGCAGATCGACGCGATGCTGGAGGAGATCACCGACCGCTTCGGCAAGCTGCCGCCGCAGGGCCAGGCCCTGTTCGACGTGCACCGGCTGCGCGTGCTGGCCAAGGCCTACGGCGTGACCAAGATCGACGCCGGCGAGAAGGCGACGGCGATCACCTTCATGGCGAATCCGCCGGTCGACGCGGCGCGGATCATCGAGCTGGTGCAGAAGAACCGCCACATCCGCCTCGTCGGCAACGAGCGGCTTCGCATCGAGCGCGACGCGCCCGCGGTGAAGGACCGGGTGCAGCTGGTGCGCGACGTGCTGCGCTCGCTCGGCACGCCGCGGCTGCTCGAGGCGGCATGAGCAACGCGCCAGGACTCGAGGTGCGCGGCGTGACGCCGCCGCTGCGCCTCGCCGACTTCGGCCTGGTCGCGTTCGACATGGACTCGACCCTGATCTCGATCGAGTGCGTCGACGAGATCGCGGCGATGGCCGGCAAGAAGGCGGAGGTCTCGGCGATCACCGAAGCGGCGATGCGCGGCGAGATTGCCGACTACAAGGAAAGCCTGCGCCGCCGCGTCGCCCTGCTCGCCGGCGTGCCGGCGAGCGACCTGCAGCGCGTCTACGACGAGCGGCTCCGCTTCAACGCCGGCGCCGAGGCGCTGGTCGCCGCCTGCCGCGGCGCCGGGCTGAAGACCCTGCTCGTTTCCGGTGGCTTCACCTTCTTCACGGACCGCGTCAGGCAGCACTTGGGCATCGACTTCGCGCGCAGCAACGTGCTCGGCATCGAGAGCGGCGTGCTCACGGGGCGGATGGTCGACCAGCCCTGGGGCGACATCTGCGACGGCGAGGAGAAGAAGAAGATGCTGCTCGAGACCTGCTCCGCCATCGGCATCGAGGCATCGCGCGCGATCGCCGTCGGCGACGGCGCGAACGACCTGCCGATGATGTCGGTCGCCGGCCTCTCGGTCGCGTACCACGCCAAGCCCAAGGTCCGCGCCGCGGCGAACGTGGCGATCGACGAAGGCGGGCTTGACCGCTTGCTGGAGGTTCTGCTCGCGACGGGCTGAGCTTCGTCAGCCCTTGGCGGCAGCGCGCTCCTTCCTCCGGTCGCGGACGACGACTTCGGAGGTTCCTTCCTTGTCGAGGTCGAACAGCTCGGTCGCCTTGAGCAGCTTGCTGAGCGTGGAGTACCCGTAGTTGCGTGGGTCGAAGGAGGCCTGATTGCCGATGACCTGGCCGACTCCACCGACGCGGGCCCAGCCGTCCTCTCCCTTGGCGGCAGAGATCGCGCTACGCAAGAGGTTGACGAGCCGTGTGTCGCCTCGCAGCTTCTCTCCCGGAACCCTGAGCGGCGCCATCCCCGCGGAGGCTGTCTGCGGAACGCCCTGCGCCGGCAGAGGCTCGGCAGGAGCCAGCACGAGGAATCGGGAACACGCGTTTATGAACGGCTCCGGTGTCTGGCCCGAGCCGAATCCGTAGACAGCCGCTCCCTTGCTGCGCAGGTGCATGACGAGCGGCGTGAAGTCTGCGTCGGAAGAGACAATGCCGAACGCGTCGGGCCGGTCGGTGTAGAGCAGTTCGAGTGCGTCGATGACCATGGCCATGTCGCTCGCGTTCTTGCCTTTGCTGTAGTCGAACTGCTGCATTGGCCGGATCGCGTGCTCATGCAAGGCTTCTTCCCAGCCCTTGAGCTCCTGTTTCTTCCAGTTGCCATACGCGCGTCGCACATTCGTCTCGCCGAAGGTTGAAAGCTCGGTGAGGATGAAATCGATCTTCGCCGCGGGCGCGTTGTCGGCGTCGATCAAAAGGGCGATGCGCGCTGGGCGTTCCATGGAGTCTCCGCTGAGTGAAGGCGCTATTCGCGCAATGCAGTCTGTCCGCAGACGATCTTCGATACTTCCTCGCCGATCGCCAGCGACGCCGTGAGCCCCGGCGACTCGATACCGAACAGCTGCACGACCCCGGGGCAGCCGTGCTCGGCCGGGCCGGCGATATGAAAGTCGGCGGCCGCAGTGCCGGTGCCCGAGAGCTTGGGCCGGACGCCCGAGTAGGCCGGCAGCAAGACGTCGTCGCCCAGCCCCGGCCAGTAGCGACGAATGTCGGCCTCGAACGCCGCGGCGCGTGCTTCGTCGACGCGGTAGTCGACCTGGTCCGGATCGGCATCGGCGAGCCATTCGACGTCGGGGCCGAAGCGCGCCTGGCCGGCGAGATCGAGCGTCAGGTGCACGCCGAGGCCGCCGTCGCCTGGGGTCGGATAGATCAGCCGGGTGAAGGGCGAGCGGCCGCGCAGCGAGAAATAGTTGCCTTTGGCGAGATGCAGCTCGGGGACGGCCCCGGTCGGAAAACCCTGCATCCGATGCGCCACGGCCTGCGCGTGCAGGCCGGCGCAGTTGACGAGCCAGGTCGCCTCGAGCTCGAGCGCCTCGGCACCGCCGGTTCGCACCCGCCAGCCGTTCGCCTCGCGTCGCGCCTCCAGCAACGGCGTCAGCAACGCCAGCATCGCGCCGGCGCGCTCGGCGTCGCCGAGCAGCGCGGTCATGTAGGCGTGGCTGTCGACGATGCCGGTCGAGGGCGACCAGAGCGCCGAAGCGCAGGCCAGGGCCGGCTCCATCGTCAGCGCCTCGGCACGCGTGAGCCGCCGCAGGTCGGTCACGCCGCAGGCGCGCGCCCGCTCGACGATGGCGTCGAGCTGGGGCCCATCCTGGTCGCGGGTGGCGACGATCAGCTTGCCGCAACGCCGATACTCCACGCCGTGCGCTTCGCAGTAGGCGTACAGGAGCTGCCTGCCGCGCACGCAGAGCTCGGCCTTCAGGCTGCCGGGCGCGTAGTACAGGCCGGCGTGGATCACCTCGCTGTTGCGCGACGAGGTGCCGCTGCCGATGCCGTCGGCCGCATCGACCACGATCACCTCGCGGCCGGCCTCGGCCAGCGTCTTCGCGACCGCGAGGCCGACGACGCCGGCGCCGACGACGAGGCAGTCGATCCGGTCCAAGGCAGCGCCGGCCCGGCCTTCAGGGCGCGGCGGCGAGGACGACGATGCCGTCGGCGTCGGCGACCACCCTGTCCCCCGGCCGGATCCACACGCCCTGGATCCGGACCGGCACATCCCGCTCGCCGGCGCCGCGCTTCTCGGTCGAGAGCGGCATCAGCGCGAGGGCGCGGATGCCGACGGCCGACTCGGCGAGCTCGGCCAGGTCGCGCACCGCGCCATCGACGACGACGCCGGCCCAGCCGTTCCTCGCCGCCGCCGCGGCGATGTTGCCGCCGACCAGCGCCCGGCGCAGCGACCCGCCGCCGTCGACGACGAGCACGCGGCCCTGGCCCGGCTCGTCGAGCGCGGCCTTGACGAGAGAGTTGTCCTCGAAGCACTTGATCGTCACGGCCTCGCCGCTGAAGCGGTGCTCGGCGCCATAGTCATGGAAAACCGGCGGCAGGACGAACAAGGTCGTGCCGAGCTCGTGCTTGTAGTGGTCGCAGAGGTCGCAGGTCGAGGTGTCGTCGACGATCGTCATGGCGTCTTCCTCGCGTTCAGGCCGGCTTCGCGGCGCGTCGCTCGGCCGAGGCGCGAATCGCGCCCAGCGTCGTCCGGCTCGTGATCACGTCGGCGGCCAGGCGCAGTTGGATCAGCGCCGGCCGCCCCGCCGCCAAGGCGGCCTGGTACGCGGGCTCGAACGCCGCGGTCGTGTCGACCCGCTCGCTCGCCCACCAGCCGTAGGCGCGCGCCAGCGCGGCGAAATCGGGATTGCCGAGGTCGCTGCCCGAGACCCGGCCCGGGTACTCGCGCTCCTGGTGCATGCGGATCGTGCCGTAGGTGCCGTTGTCGACGACGATGCTGATCAGCTTGTTCGCGCCGTACGCCATCGCCGTCGCCAGCTCCTGGCCGTTCATCAGGAAGTCGCCGTCGCCGGCGAGGTTGATCACCAGGCGCTGCGGCTCGAGCAGTGCCGCGGCGACGGCGGCGGGCAGCCCGTAGCCCATCGCGCCCGAGGTCGGCGCGAGCTGGGTGCGGCCGCTGTGGCGCAGGCCGGGATAGCGGTAGAAGCGGTGCAGCCAGCCGCTGAAGTTGCCGGCGCCGTTGGTGAAGACCGTGTCTTCGGGAACGAGGCGGGCGATCGTCTTGACGACCTCGGCCATGTCGAGCGGGGCGACCGGGGTCGGCACCCGGTTCGCTTCGTAGTCGGCGGCGGCGGCGCGGGTCCACGCCGACCAGCGCGGCGTTGCCGGCGCCTCGAGCGCGGCGAGCGCCGGCGCCGCGCAGGCCATCGACGATTGCAGCAGCAGGTCGCCGGCGTAGACACGGCCGAGCTCCTCGGCGCCGGCATGCAGGTGCACGAGCTTTTGCGCCGGGCGCGGGGGCGTCAGCAGCTCGTAGCCGCCGGTCGTCATCTCGCCCAGGCGCGGGCCGATCGCCAGGATCAGGTCGGCCTCGGCGACGCGCGCCGCGAGCTTCGGATTGATGCCGATGCCGACGTCGCCGGCGTAGTTCGGATGGCGGTTGTCGAACACGTCCTGGAAGCGGAAGGCGCAGCCGACCGGAAGCTGCCAGGCTTCGGCGAAGCGCTCGAGCGCCGCGCACGAGGCGGGCGTCCAGCCGCTGCCGCCGGCGATGACGAAGGGCCGCTCGGCGGCAGCGAGCATCGTCCGCAACTCGGCCAGGGCCTCGGGCGCGGGCGCCGCCAGCGCGGGCTCGATGCGCGGCAGCACGGCCGCGCTCGTCATCGCGCGCAGCATGTCTTCGGGCAGGGCGAGCACCACCGGCCCGGGCCGGCCCTGCATGGCGGTGTGGAAGGCGCGGGCCACGTACTCGGGCAGGCGGTCGGCGTCGTGCACCTCGGCCACCCACTTGGCGAAGCCGAGCGTGCCGGGGCCGAACATCTGCCGGTAGTCGACCTCCTGGAAGGCCTCGCGATCGCGCTGCTCGCTCGCCACCTGGCCGATGAAGACGACCAGCGGCGTCGAGTCCTGGAACGCGGTGTGGATGCCGATCGCCGCATTGCTCGCGCCGGGGCCGCGGGTGACGAAGCAGATGCCCGGACGTCCGCTCAGCTTGCCCTGCGCCTCGGCCATGTAGGCGGCGCCGCCTTCGTGCCGGCAGGCGATGAATCGGATCTTGTCTCGGTGCTCGTAGAAGCCGTCGAGCGCGGCCAGAAAGCTCTCGCCCGGAACGCCGAAGGCGGTGCTCACGCCCTGTGCGATCAGCGCTTCGATCAGGGCGTGGCCGGCGGGTCGGGAGGCGGCGGGGGGTGCGGTCATGAGATGAGGCAGGCAGGCGGCGGTGAGAGTGTGCCTCGGCGGCCGCGGCTCGTCGCGGGCCGAGGTCAGGGTTCGTCCGGATGCCTCTAATTCACCGTTTGGTGAATTATCCGGCCATGGTCGCCCGCACCGCCAATGTCGTCGAAATCCGCTCGCGCGACGCCGACCGCACGCAGCAGGAGATCCTCGCCGCGGCGACGGGCGAGTTCGCCGCGCACGGCTTCGGCGGCGCCCGCATCGACGCGATCGCCGAGCGCGCCGGCGTCAACAAGAAGCTCATCTACTATTACTTCGAGGGCAAGGACGAGCTGTTCCTCGCCGTCCTCGAGCAGACCTATGCCGACATCCGCGCGGCCGAGCGCGAGCTCCACCTCGAGGCCAAGGAGCCGCTGCGGGCGATAGAGAGCCTGGTCGCGTTCACCTGGCGCCACTACCTCGCGCACCCCGAGTTCCTCGCCCTCCTCAACAGCGAGAACATGCTGAGCGCCGGCCACCTGAAGCGCTCCTCGCGGATCCGGCAGATGAACTCGCCGCTGATCGAAGGCCTGGCCGACGTGCTGGCGCGCGGCGAGAAGAGCGGCGAGCTGCGCGGCGGCGTCGACGCGATGCAACTCTACATCTCGATCGCCGGCCTCGCCTACTTCTATCTCTCCAACAAGCACACGCTCGGCGCGATCTTCGGCCTCGACCTGATGAAGAAGGATGCCCTCGATGAACGCCTCGCGCACATGAAGGCCGTGGTCGCGAGCTACGTGCGGGCCTGAGGCGCGGAGCATGGACGCCATCGACCTCGGCTTCTGGCGCCACCAGGGCCATCTCACCGTCAACGGCGTGTTCGCAGCCGCCGAGATGGACAGGGTCGTGCGCGACATCGAGCACTGGGGCGAGGCCTTCCTCGCCGAGCTGCCGCAAGGACAGCGCGCCTGGTACCTCGACGGCGGCGTCAAGGCACGCGCGGTCCTCAGGAAGCTCGACAACCCGCACGCCCACCGCCCGGCGGTGCAGAAGCTGGCGCGCGACCCGCGCCTGGTCGGCCACGTCGAGTCGCTGCTCGGGCCGGGCGTCTCGGTCTACTTCAGCCAGATCTTCTTCAAGCCGCCCGAAGGCGGCGGGCCGAAGCCGGCGCACCAGGACAACTTCTACTTCGGCCCGACCGACATCGAAGGCCTCGCCACCGCCTGGATCGCGCTCGACGACGCGACGCTGGAGAACGGCTGCCTCTACTTCGGCGACGGCACCAACCTCGGCCCGGTCTATCCGCACTTCGCGCCCGAAGGCGAGCCCTTCAACCTGCAGCTGCCGGCGACGGTGCTCGACAAGCAGCCGATGACGCCCGCCCCGGTGCGAAAAGGCGGCGTGAGCTTCCATCACGGCAACACCTTCCACCAGTCGGGGCCCAACCACAGCATGAAGTGGCGCCGCGCCTGCGCCCTGCACTACGTGCGCAACGACGTCGAGTTCGCATCGCCCGCCCTGCCTTACAACAACGCGCTCAAGCTCCGGGTCTCCTGAGGGGACCGCTCTTCAAACCACCACCCGATGGAGACGACATGATCAACTTTCGCCCTCGCCTGCTGCTCGTCGCAGCCCTGCTCGCCGCCTCGACCGGCACCGCCTTCGCACAGAACTGGAAGCCGACCCGGCCGATCAACCTGATCGTGCCCTGGGCACCGGGCGGCTCCACCGACCAGATCACGCGCGTCACCGCCGCCGAGCTGGAGAAGGAGCTGGGGCAGACGATCGTCGTCGTCAACCAGCCCGGCGCCTCGGGCTCGATCGGCACCAAGAGCGCGTTCGACGCGCCGCGCGACGGCTACACCTGGACGGCAGGGGCGGCGCAGGACCTCGGCACCTACCAGACGCTCGGCTCGCTCAACGCCAGCATCAAGGACTGGAACCTGTTCCTCACGGTCGCCAACATCCAGGTGATCGGCGTCAATCCGAACACGCCGTACCAGAACCCGAAGCAGCTGCTCGACGCGATGAAGGCCAGGCCGAACGCGATTCCGGTCGCGACCGCGGGCGTCACCTCGGCCGGGCACAACGCCATGGAGCTGATCGCCAAGGCGACCGGCGTGACCTACCGCCACGTCACCTACGACGGCGGCAACCCGGCGGTCGTCGCCACCGTGTCCGGCGAGGCCGAGGTGACGACGCAGCTCGCCGTCGAACAGGCCGACATGATCCGCGGCAAGCGGTTGCGCCCGCTGGCGACGGTGAGCGACAAGGCGCTCGATCTCGAAGGCTACGGCTCGATCCCGCCGCTCTCGGCCACGCTGCCGGGCTTCACCGCGCCGGCCAACTACTTCGGCATCTTCATTCCCAAGGGCGTGCCCGACGAGGTGGTGAAAACGGTCGAGAGGATCTGGGCCGAGAACATCGCCAAGAGCGAGGCGATCAAGAAGTACGCCAACAGCCGAGGCGCCCTGTTCGCGCCTTCAGCCGGCGAAGCGGCGCAGAAGGCGGTGTTCCCTGCCATCCAGGCCAACGCCTGGCTGCTCTTCAACGGCGGCAAGGCCAAGGTCTCGCCGGACACGGTCGGCATTCCCAAGCCCTGAGCGGCGAGCCTCGCTCGCCATGACGACATCGACCCACGGCCCGGCGGCCGCCGAGCCGACGCCGGCCGAAGTGCGGGCGCAGGCCGCGAGCGACCTGCGCGACGCGCTCGGCTGGCTGGTGTTCGGCGTGGCCGTCCTCGTCGGCTCGATCCGGATGGACCGGCTCGAGGCGCAGCACATCAATCCGTACACGGTGCCGGGCTTGCTGCCGGGGCTGCTCGGGGTGGTCACGATCCTGCTCGGCGTGCTGCTCGGCCTGCGCAGCTGGGGCCGCGGCGCGCGCCTGAGCGGCGGGCCGCGCTTCGCGGTCGATTGGCCCACGCTGCGCCGCCTCGGCGTGGTGATCGGCCTGATCCTGATCTACACGGTGGTGCTGCTCGGCCGCGGCCTGCCCTTCTGGATCGGCGCGGCCCTCTACGTCACCGCGTCGATCGTGCTGCTGCAGGCGCCGCAGCGCGCGCTCGCGGGCCGCGGCCTGGGCTGGCGCGACGTCGCCTTCGCAGCCGCCGTCGGCGTGGGCTCGGGCGTCGTCATCACCTACGTGTTCCAGGAGCTGTTCCTGGTGCGCCTGCCCTGATCCCGGAGCGCGACCGATGTTCTCCGGACTCGCCGACCTCGCCCACGCCTGGGTCGGCTTCATGAACCCGACCTCGATCGCGCTCGGCCTGGGCGGCGCGCTGCTCGGCATCATCGTCGGCATCCTGCCCGGCCTCTCGGCCACGCTGGTGATCGCGCTGCTGACGACGATCACGATCAAGCTGCCGGCGAACAACGCGATCCTGGTGCTGATCTGCTCCTACGTCGGCGCGCTCTACGGCGGCTCGCGCACCGCGATCCTGCTCAACATCCCCGGCACCGCCGCCAACGCCGCCTCGTGCGCCGACGGCTTCGCCCTGGCGCAGCGCGGCGAGGCCGGCCGGGCGATCGGCATCGCCACCTCGGGCGCATTCATGGGCACGCTGTTCGGCGTGATCTGCCTGGCGGCGTTCACGCCCTCGCTTGCCGAGGTCGCGCTCGCCTTCGGCGCCTACGAGTTCTTCTGGCTCGCCCTGTTCGGCGTCGCGCTCTCGGGCTCGATCGTCGGCGACGACCCGGTCAAGGGCTGGCTGATGGGCGGGCTCGGCCTGTTCGTCGCGCAGATCGGCCAGGAGGGCCTCTATGCCTACGACCGCTTCACCTTCGGCTGGGACCAGCTCGCCGGCGGCATCGGCCTGATCCCGGCGCTGGTCGGCGCCTTCGGCCTGGCCGAGATCCTGACCAACCTCGCCGACCCGCTGGAGAAGAAGCTGGTCGAGGTGAAGGACTCGGTGCTGCCGCGCTTTCGCGAGGTGGCCCAGTACTGGCGCACCGTCATCCGCTCCGGCGTGATCGGCGTGCTCACCGGCCTGCTGCCCGGCGTCGGCGAGGACTCGGGCGCCTGGATGTCGTATGCCGCGGCGAAGGCCGTGAGCAAGGAGAAGCACCTCTTCGGCAAGGGCTCGATCGACGGCCTGATGGCCGCCGAGACCGGCGACATGGCGTCGATTCCCGGCCACATCATCCCCTGCCTCGCGCTCGGCATCCCGGGCTCCGCGCCTTCAGCGGTGCTGATGGCGGCGATGATCATCCACGGCATCCAGCCGGGGCCGATGATGATGATCCAGCACCCGCAATTCGTCTACGAGGTGGTGGCGATGACCTCGCTGGCGACGATCACGATCCTGATCTTCGGCCTGTTCCTGGTGCGGCCGCTGCTCGTGGTGCTGCGCATCAAGGCGACGGTGCTGATGCCGGTGATCCTGCTGCTCTGCACCGTGGGCGCGTTCGCCACCGCCTCGCGCCTGTTCGACGTGTACGCGATGCTGGTGATCGGCATCGGCGCGTTCTTCCTGCGCCGGCGCGGCTACCAGATGGCGCCGTTCGTGCTGGGCCTGGTGCTCGGGCCCCTGCTCGACAAGAGCCTGCGCCGCGGCCTGGTGCTCTCCGACGGCAGCGTCGCGCCGTTCTTCACCCGGCCGATCTCGCTCGCCTTCGCGGTGGTGACGATCTTCGCGATCCTGCTCTACGTGCCGGCGTTCAAGGCGGCGGTCAAGCGCGTCACCGGCGGCGCCGGTGCCGCGGCCCGCTCGCTCATCGGCCGGCGGGCATGAGCGCACGATCATGAAGCTCGCGCTCTGCAACGAGGTGCTGGCGCCGCTGTCGCTCGAGGCGCAGTGCGAGCTCGCCGCGCGCCTGGGCTACGACGGCCTCGAGATCGCGCCCTTCACGCTCGCCAACGCGCCGGAGCGGATCGATGCCGCCGAGGCGCGGCGGATCCGCGGCGTGGTCGAGTCGGCCGGGCTGGTCGTCACCGGCCTGCACTGGCTGCTGGTCAAGCCCTCGGGGCTTTCGGTCACCGATCCCGACCCGGCGCGCCGCGGGCGCACGCTCGACGTCGTCAAGCGGCTGGTCGGGCTCTGCGCCGAGCTCGGCGGCAAGGTGCTGGTGCACGGCTCGCCGAAGCAACGCGAGGTCGCGCCCGGCGAGACCCTCGACATCGCGCGGGCACGCCTGCGCGACTTCCTCGCCGACGTTGCCGAGGTGGCGGCGGCGCACGGCGTCGTCTATTGCATCGAGCCGCTCTCGCGCAACGAGACGGTGCTCGTCAACACCGTCGCCGAAGCCGCCGAGATCGTGCGCTCGATCGATCGCCCATCGCTCAGGACGATGATCGACTGCAGCGCCGCCGGCCTGAGCGAATCGGTCTCGGTGCCCGATCTCATCGCCCGCTGGCTGCCCACCGGCCTGATCGGCCACGTGCAGGTGAACGACCCGAACCGGCGCGCTCCCGGCCAGGGCGACATGCGCTTCGCGCCGATCTTCGCCGCGCTGAAGCGCCATGGCTACGACGGCACGGTCGCGGTCGAGCCCTTCGACTACGTGCCCGACGGCCCCGGGTGCGCAGCCTTCGCCGCCGGCTACCTTCGCGGCGTGCGCGAGTCGCTCGCCTGATCCCTTCTCCTGGAAAGCATCACGATGGCCACGCAACGACTCGGAATCATCATGCACGGCGTCACCGGCCGGATGGGCATGAATCAGCACCTGATCCGCTCGATCTGCGCGATCCGCGCCCAGGGCGGAACCGTGCTCGCCAACGGCGACAAGGTCATGCCCGACCCGATCCTGATCGGCCGCAACGCCGAGAAGATCGAGGCGCTGGCGCGCGCCCACGGCATCGCCCGCTGGGGCACCGACCTCGCCGCCGCGCTCGCGCGCAAGGACGACACCGTCTTCTTCGACGCCGGCACGACGCAGATGCGGCCCAAGCTCCTCGCCGACGCGATCCGCGCCGGCAAGCACGTCTACTGCGAGAAGCCGATCGCCACCAACCTCAACGAGGCGGTCGAGATCGCGCGCGTTGCGCAGGCCTCGGGCATGAAGCACGGCGCGGTCCAGGACAAGCTGTTCCTGCCCGGCCTGAGGAAGCTCGACATGCTGCGCCGCGCCGGCTTCTTCGGCCGCATGCTCTCGGCGCGCATCGACTTCGGCTACTGGGTGTTCGAGGGCGACCTGCAGCCGATCCAGCGGCCCTCGTGGAACTACCGCGCCGAAGACGGCGGCGGCATGATCCTCGACATGATGTGCCACTGGCGCTACGTGCTCGACAACCTGTTCGGCAAGGTGAAGTCGGTGTCGTGCCTCGGCGCGACGCTGATCCCGCAGCGCTGGGACGAGGCGGGGCAGCCCTACGCCTGCACCGCCGACGACGCCGCCTACGCCACCTGCGAGCTCGAGGGTCACAACGGCGAGCCGGTGATCGCGCAGCTGACGATGTCGTGGGCGACGCGGGTGCGACGCGACGACCTGGTCACGTTCGCGGTCGACGGCACCGGCGGATCGGCCGTTGCCGGCCTGAGCAGCTGCAAGGCGCAGACGCGGGTGGCGACGCCGAGGCCCGTCTGGAACCCGGACGAGAAGCAGACGATGAACTTCTACGACCAATGGCAGGAGATTCCCGACAGCCAGGTCTACGAGAACGGCTTCAAGATCCAGTGGGAAGCGTTCATCCGCCACGTGGTCGAGAACGCGCCGTACAAGTGGACGCTCGAGGAAGGCGCCAAGGGCGTGCAGCTCGTCGAGGCGGCGCTCGCGAGCTGGAAGGAGCGGCGCTGGATCGACGTGCCCGCCCTCGCCGTCTGAGGCCCGCGCCGATGCCGCCGCGAAACACGAGGACACCGAGATGAGCCTTTCGATCGCCTTGCCCCTGGACGGCGGCGGCACGCAGGCTTGGGCATTGCGCGAAGCGGCGCCGTTCCCCGAGCCGGCCTCGACGCCGCGCTTCGACCGGATCGCCTACTCCGCGGCGCACGTCGTCGCCGACCCCCTGGCGGCGAGCGATCCCTGGCTGACCGCCGCGCTGGACTGGGACGCGACCATCGCCTGCCGGCAGCGCCTCTGGTCGCTCGGCCTCGGCGTGGCCGAGGCGATGGACACGGCGCAGCGCGGCATGGGCCTCGACTGGCCGACCTCGCTCGAGCTGATCCGCCGCTCGCTCGATGCGGCGAAGGACGTGCCGGGCGCGCTCGTCGCCTCAGGCTGCGGCACCGACCATCTCGCCTTCGACGCGACCACGACGGTCGACGACGTGATCCGCGCCTACGAGGAGCAGATGGAGGCGATCGAGCGCCTCGGCGGCAAGCTCATCGTCATGGCGAGCCGTGCGCTCGCGAAGGTCGCCGCCGGCCCGGCCGACTACGAGCGCGTGTATGACCGGATCCTGATGCAATCGAAGCAGCCGGTGATCCTGCACTGGCTCGGCGACATGTTCGACCCGGCGCTGGCCGGCTACTGGGGCTCGAGCGACGTCGACACGGCGATGGAAACGGCGCTCGGCGTGATCGCCGCCAATCCGGGCAAGGTCGACGGCATCAAGATCTCGCTGCTCGACAAGACCAAGGAGATCGCGATGCGCCGGCGCCTGCCGGAAGGCGTGCGCATGTACACCGGCGACGACTTCAACTATGCGGAGCTGATCGCCGGCGACGGCGTCGGCGCCTCGGCCAACCAGCGCCAGAGCGATGCCCTGCTCGGCATCTTCGACGCGATCGCGCCGGCGGCGAGCGCCGCGCTGGCGGCGCTGGCCGGCGGCGACCGCGCGCTGTTCGACGCGATCCTCGAGCCGACGGTGCCGCTCTCGCGCCACATCTTCCAGGCGCCGACCCGCTTCTACAAGACCGGCATCGTCTTCCTCGCCTGGCTCAACGGCCACCAGTCGCACTTCACGATGGTGGGCGGACAGCAGAGCGCGCGCTCGCTGCTGCACCTGGCCGACGCCTTCCGCCTCGCCGACCGGGCCGGCCTCCTGGAGAAGCCCGAGCTCGCGGTCGGGCGCATGCGGCACCTGCTGGCGCTGCACGGCGTCGCCGCCTGAACGGCGCCGCCCCGATGCGCGACTTCTCCGCCGACCACCGCTGGCTCTCGATCAACACCGCGACGCTGCGCGGCGCCGGCAAGCTCGACGCGATCATCGAAGCCTGCGCCCGGCACGGCATCCGCGCGATCTCGCCGTGGCGCGACCAGGTCGCCGCGATCGGCCTCGAGCGCACCGCCGCGCTGGTGCGCGAGCACGGCCTCGCGCTCTCGGGCTACTGCCGCGGCGGCATGTTCCCGGCGGTCGACGCCGCCGGCCGCCAGGCCGCGCTCGACGACAACCGGCGCGCCATCGACGAGGCGAAGCGGCTGGACGCCGCCTGCCTGGTGCTGGTAGTCGGCGGCCTGCCCGGTGCGCTCGCCGGCAGCGCACTGACACGGGACATCGCCGGCGCGCGGCAGCAGGTTCAGGACGGCATCGCCGCGACCCTGGACCATGCCCGCGAGGTCGGCATGCCGCTGGCGATCGAGCCGCTGCATCCGATGTACGCGGCCGACCGCGCCTGCATCAACACGCTCGAGCAGGCGCTCGACGTCTGCGATGCGCTCGATCCCGGGCGCAGCGGCGCCCTGGGTGTCGCGGTGGACGTCTATCACGTGTGGTGGGACCCCAAGCTTGAAGCGCAGGTCGCCCGCGCCGGCAAGGAGCGGCTGCTCGCCTTCCACGTCTGCGACTGGCTGGCGAAGACCCGCGACCTGCTCGAGGACCGCGGCATGATGGGCGACGGCGTGATCGAGATCGCGAAGATCCGCGCCTGGGTCGAGGCGGCGGGTTTCGCCGGCTACAGCGAGGTCGAGATCTTCTCCTCGCTCGACTGGTGGAAGCGCCCCGCCGACGAGGTGCTGGCCACCTGCATCGCCCGTCACCGCAGCGCCGTCTGAGCGGCGCGGAGGTCGGGCTCGCTCAGGCCGCGGCGGGGGCGAGCGCGGTGCGCCGTACCCGGCGCACGTTGAACGCGCTCAGGATCAGGAGGCCCTGGACCAGGGCGATGCCGAGCCAGATGTCGGCCGGCCGGTGCAGGTCCATCAGCGGCCCGAACACCAGCGGGGCCGCCGCCTGGCCGATGTCGAGCCCCGAATAGACGACGCCGTAGACCCGGCCGGTCGCGTTCGGCGGCGCGGCGCGCTTGACGATCAGGTCGCGCGACGGGCCGGCGATGCCGGCGGCGACGCCCATGCAGGCGAACAGCACCGGCACCGCCATCGGCTCGAGCGGCGCGTAGCCGATCGTCAGGCCGATGACCGCGGCGATGCCGAAGCCGATGCCGACGATCCGTTCCGAGCGCGACGGGTCGGCGGCGAGGAAGCCGCCGAAGACCATGCCGCAGGCGCTCGCGACCATGTAGAACGTAAGGCACATCGCCGCCCAGCGCGTGGGCACCTCGTGCAGCTGGCGCGCCGCTTCGGGCGCGAATGCCTGGATGCCGCTGATGACGATCGCGTAGAGGAAGAAGAAGCCGAAGCAGACCCAGACCGCGGGAATCGCCAGGAAGTCGAAGCTGCCTTCGCGCGCCGGTGCGCGGGCCTCGGCCGCCGGCCTGGCCGCGCTCGTCATCTCGATCGTGAGCTGCGCCCTGTTCAGCCAGAGCACGGCCAGCACCACCAGCGCGAGCACGCCGGCCGACGCCAGGGCGACGCGCCAGTTGAAGGCCAGGGTGATCGAGACCATCATCGCCGGCGCCAGCGCCCAGCCGAGGCTGCCGGTGATGCCATGCACGCTGAAGGCATGGCCGAGGCGCTTCGGATGGATCTTGCGATTCAGCAGGGTGTAGTCGACCGGGTGGAAGACGCCGTTGCCGATGCCGGCGACGACCGAGAACAGCGCGAGCATCAGGTAGCTGGTGCTGATCGCATAGCCGAAGGCGGCGAGCGCGAGCAGGCCGATGCCGCCGAACAGCACCGGCCGCGGCCCGAACCGGTCGACGACGAAGCCCGAGAGCGCTTGCACCGCGCAGGAAACGACGAAGAAGATCGTCAGCAGCACGCCGAGCTCGGTGTAGCTGGCGTTGAACGCATCCTTCAGCCAGAGGAAGAGGGGCGGCAGCAGGAGCTGGCTGAAGTGGCTGACGCAATGCGCCAGGCCGACCAGTCCCATGAGGGTCGCGTCGCGGCGAAGCGGCGGCAGGGGAAGAGCGGAAATCGTGGGCGCGGCGGACATGGTTCGACCTGGGGGGAACGCGCCATCCTAGTCCGCCCCGCCTCGTCCGGATTACGATAGGAGGCCAAACTCTGTCGCGATCCCGCCAATGACGACCCGGCCCGCGATCGGCCCGCTGACGCCGCACCTCTTTCGCCCCGACGGCCAGCGGCCGGTCCGGGCCAAGCTGCACCATCTGCTGGCCGCGACCCGGGTGGTGCCGCACGCGCATCCCTGGGGCCAGCTCGCGATCTCCAGCACCGGCGTGGTCCGGATGACGATGCCGCACGGCACGACCATCGTGCCGCCCTCGCGCGCCTTGTGGATCCCGCCCGGTGTCGAGCATGCGGTAACCGTGGTCGAGGACGCCGACCTGCTGACGCTCTACGTCGACCCAGGCCGGCGCATGCAGGGCCTGGCGGTAAGCGCCGCCGAAGCGGCGCGCTGGCAGCAGTGCCGGGTGCTCGAGGCCTCGCGCCTGCTGCTGGCGCTGGCGCTCGAGCTCGATGCCCGGCCCGACGACGCGCCGACCCGGCCCGACCGCGAGGCGCTGGCGCGCGAGAAGCGCATCGCCGCCCTGCTCGTCGACGAGCTGCGGCGCGCGCCGCAGGTGCCGCTGGGCATCGCGCTGCCGCAGGAAAAGCGCCTGCGCCGCCTGTGCGAAGCGATGCTCGACGACCCGTCGAGGCACGCCTCGCTCGACGCCTGGGCCGGCGACGCGGGCGCGAGCGCAAGGACGATCGCACGGCTCTTCCGCAGCGAGCTCGGCACCACCTTCGTCCGCTGGCGCGAGCAGGTGCTGCTCGCCCGCGCGGTGCCGCTCGCGGCGCGGCGCATGCCGATGGCGGCGATCGCCGCCGAGCTCGGCTACGCCAGCCCGAGCGCTTTCGCGGCGATGGTGAGGCGCTCGGTCGGCAGCTCGCCGCTGCGCTTCTTTCGCGCCGAAGGCTAGCGCAGGTCGGAGCTCCGGGCCGAGCGCAGGCTGAAGATCTCGATCGCCGGCTCGGGGCCGCGTCCGCCACAACGGCGCGGCGGTGCCGAAGGTCAGCATCGTCGGCAGGGGCGACGTGCGCCGCGTCCTGGTCCGGGCAGAGGCACGGCGGGCCGTTGCCGTCCGTCGACGCGCCGCACCGGCCATCGGCGCTCCGGCTCCGCGCATCGGGTGTAACCAAACGTGCGCCGGACCCTCGGCCTAGACTGCGCCTGAACGAGCACCGCCCTTCCGGCGCTGCGCCTGGAGCGTCCATGCTGACATCGCTGTTCGGAGACCTGGGGCCGCGCGACGGCAAGAACAAGTCGCGCGACTTCGACGACACCCAGCCCGACTCGCAGGGCGGCTTCGCCGCCACCGCGATCATGGAAAGCGTGGCCACCGAGGTCAACGAGCGCGGCCAGATCATCGACCGCCACGTGAGCGACCTGGTCGTCACCGGCTCGCCGGCGCAGGCGATCCGCGAGCACTTCGCGGCGACCCGCGGCGACCTCGAGACGGCCTCGTCGATGATCACCCTGCTCGACCCGGTGGGCGTCTGGGCGTCGTCGGTCGTCAAGGCGCTCTCCGACGCCGGCGGCCGGCCGATCGAGCGGCTGCACCTGCGCGAGAAGACGACCCTGCGCACGATCGCCATGATCGAGCGGACGACGCTGGTGCGCCGCCAGGAAGATACCCTGCGCATCTTCCACGCCGACGTCCGCGCCCCCGGCCCGGAAAACGCCGAGATCCCGGTCGCGCTGATGGAGCGCAGCCAGATGACGGCTGTGATCATCGGCCCGATGCAGCCGCACGCGATCGATGCCCTGCTCGCCTCGCTGCGCCAGGCGACCAGCCTGCCGACCTGGCGCTGCCCGCAGCTGCTGTTCCAGCTGCCGCCGAACGCGACCTGGATCAACAACAAGGTCCAGGCGATGGTCTGGCCGGCGCGGCTGCACGTGCACATCGTCAGCGAGCCGATGACCGGCGCGTCGTCGGTGTGGAACGCGATGCTCGGCGTCTGGAACGAGGTCAAGCTGCAGCCCGGCTGGGACCCGATGGCGGTCTCGCCGATG
>JANMCC010000258.1:0-5261 GCA_031360885.1 Burkholderiales bacterium
ATGCTGCTGGTGGTGCTGACCGAGTTTCTCAACTCGGCCGTCGAAGCGGCGATCGATCGCATCTCGCTCGAGCGCCATCCGCTCTCGGGCCAGGCCAAGGACCTGGGCAGCGCCGCGGTCGCGGTCGCGCTGCTCATGTCGGCGCTGTGCTGGATCGTCATCGCCGGCCCGGTGGCGATCGACTGGCTGGCGCGCAGCAGCTAGGGTGCTGTTGCCGTGACCACGACCTCGACGCGACGATTGGGCGTCAGGCACTCCTCGAGCGCGGCCCCTGCGCCCCGGGTTGCGCTGCACGCGGCCACCGGCCCGGCGTCGCCCACCGCCTCGACGACGATCGTCCGCGACTCGATGCCGCGCTCGACGAGCAGGGCGCGAACCGTCGCCGCACGGCGCTCGCTCAGGCGCTGGTTGTAGCCGCGGTCGCCGGTGCCGTTCAGGCGGTCGGCGTGGCCGACGAGCCGGACCGAGGTCAGGCGCAGCCGGCGCGCCTCGAGGTCGCGAAGCAGCGACTCGAGCTGCTCGCGGCCGGGCGAGCGGATGTCGGCCCGGCCGCTCCTGTCGAAGGCGAAGACGACGCTGGCAGCGAGCACCACCGGCGCGGCCGGCGAGGCGGCGGCCGGCGGAGCAGGCGCCGACAGCGCCGCGACCGCCGTCGGCGGCACGCACCGGGCCGCCTGCGATTGCGCCTCGGCGAGCGCGTCCTCGGCGATCTGGACGTACGGCTTGGCGTGCCGCCACTGCTGCTGGTCGTATTCGTTGCCGGCGTGCACGAGCTCGACCTCGGCGCAAGCCGTCTTCTGCGCGGCGCAGGCGAAGCCCGGCCCCGCCTTCAGCGCTTGCGCGCGCGCCCACAGGTCGGGCCTGAGGCGTGTCGCGCCGTTGACCAGCGGCGTCTCGGTCGGCAGCGGCCCGGCGCGCGCTTCCATGGCGACAATCAGCTTCTCGCTCTCGGTCATCGCCGCCTGCGGAAACGCGCTGCGGTCGTTGCGCGTGTACTCGTGCAAGCTCACGTCGAGCCAGCACTGCGCCTTGGCGAGGTGATAGTCGGCGACGCGCCGGCCACCGCTGTTGAGGCCCTCGATCCGCGCCTGCAGGCGCTCGTAGGCGGCGTGGTCCTGCTGGATCACGCGGTCGCTGATGCGTTCGGCCTGCGGCGCCAGCGTCGCGGTCTGGGCGGCAGCCAGCAGGGGCAGGGCGAGGCCGGCCGCGAAGAGGGAGGTGCGGAGGTTCATCAGTCGAGGCTCGGGTTGACGGCCTGGTCGCGGCCCTGGAACAGCGTCTCGTCGAACTTGAAGCGCAGGCGCAGGTAGAAGCCGCGCTGCACGTACTCGTAGCCGGCGAGGTCGACGTCGCCCTTGAAGCCGCTGACGTTCAAGCCGGCCGAGAGCCAGAGGTTCTGCTGCAGCAGGTAGCCGACCTCGGCGCCGGTCGCGTACTGGCGCGCGCCGTTGCGGCCGAGCTGCGCCGCGGCGAGCACGCCCACGTCCCAATTCTCGGTCACGTCGTAGACCGCCCGGCCGGCGACGAGCTGCGCGTCGAAGTGGCTGTTCACGCCTTGCTCGAACCGGTCGCGCTGCCACTTTGCGGCGACCCGGCCCGTGAGCCACCACGGCCGCGAAGGATGCCAGTCGGCGTGCGCGGAAAGGACGAGGGCGCGCGTCCTCAGCTCGCCGACCGCGGCGTTGCTCGAATCGCGCTCGGCCTTCCACTCCACCTTGCCGAGCGCGTTGACCCGGTTGCGGTCGGTGTCGCGGTAGGCGACGCCGAGCTGGGCCCGGTTCTGGACGATGTCGCCGCGCTCGGCGTAGTCGGTCTTCAGCAGGTAGTCGCGGGCAAGCAGGGTCCAGTCGCGGTCGAGCTTTCTCGCCACCAGCGCCTGGCCGAGGATCGTCGTGAACTTCTCGTTCAGGCCGGCCGTGTCGCGGATGTCGCCGGAGCGCCGCACCTCGACGCGCGTCGCGCCGCGCCAGAGCGGATCGGCGCTGTAGTCGAGGCCGACGCTGGCCGCGTTCGACGGCGCGGTGCCGCCGCTGCGAACGCCCACGTGCTCGAGCGCGGTGCTGAGTCGCAGGCCCTCCTTGACGTCCCAGAAGTTGCGCACGCCCGAGGCCGTCTGCAGGTCGCGGCCGCTGACCGCGTCGCGCAGGCGGTACTCGCTGAAGAGCTGCGTGTCCCTGATGACGGTCGAGTCGACCCCGGCGATGAAGGCGTTGGCGTTCTGTCCGCTGGTCGTCACCCCTTGCAGGTAGGCCCAGCCCTCCTGGCGCTCGTAGCGCGCGTAGAGCCTGGTCCGGTCGTCGATGCGGTAGTCGGCGCCGAGCGCGTAGCGGCGGCGCGCGTCGCCGCCGATGTCGTGCTCGACTTCGCCGCCGAGCACGATCTTGTCGGTGAGCTTGTAGCCCAGGCCGACGCGCATCGTGTCGCTGTCGAGCTTGCTGCCGGGCGGCAGGTTGGAGACCGCCGGGGCGAGGCCGCTCGAGGGCGTGACGATCGGCAGGCCGGTCACCGGATCGAGCGGCTGGTTGCCGTAGCCGAGTGCGCCGCCTCCGGCGCCGGTGGCGATCGAGCCGGTGAGGCCCAGGGTCGAGCCGAACGTCATGCTCGAGACGCCGTTGCCCTGCGTGCCGATCGTCTCGCGCGCGGCACGCAGGCCGACGTCGACGCTGAGCCGGTCGGTCGCCGCCCAGCGGACGCCGGCGCCGCCCACCTTGCGCTCGCCGCCGCCGGGGTTGCGGTCTTCGCTCATCGCCGCTTCGCCGTAGACCTTCACCGTGTCGGTGATCCGGTAGGACGCGTTGGCCTGGCCCTCGCCGCGGCCGGCATGGAGCGGCGCCGCCGGGTTGTTGAACTCCGGGTCGCTGCGGCCGAGGAAGGCGTGCGCGTTCGTTCTCTCGCCTTCGTGGGTCAGTTCGACCCGCCACGCCTTGCCCGCCACCTCGCCGACACGGCCGGCGAGCGCCGGCGCGGTCGAGGCGTTGCTCGGGTTGGTGTTGATCTCGGTCTCGCTGTGCGCCACCTCGACCACGAGGGCTGTCCTTGGCCCCATCCTCCAGGTGACGTTGGCGCTGTAGAGGCGGTAGCGGGCGAGGCCGTTGCCGTCGTCGACGGCCGAGCCGCCGAGCTCGATCTCGGGCGAGAGGCGGATCTGCGCGTCGCCGCCATAGACCCAGAACTTGTCGCCTCCCTGGTCGACCTCGTAGGTCACGCGCAGCGACACCGGGTTCAGGTTCTCGTCGGCCGCCGGCAGAAAGGTCGCGAGCAGGATGCGGCCCGAGAAGGGCTCGAACGAGTAGTCCACGAGCCGGAGCAGGGGCCGCACGCCGACGATGAGCGACGTGTTCTGCCGGTCGCGAACGATCACCTCGACCTTCTCGCTGCCTTCGAGCACCGCGTTGTTGCGCAGGCCGTAGGGACCCGAGCCCTGGCTCGCGAACTCCTCGACCACCTGGCGCAGCGAATCGCGGAAGGCGAAGGCGCTGGCGCTGAGCGTCTCGCTCTCCTTGTGCACGCGCAGCCCGGTGGCGGTGCGGTTGTAGTTGCCCAGGCTGCGCTGCTTCAGCGCGGCGACGGCACCCTGGCCGATCGGCTGCGTGAAGCCGTCGCCGGTGACGAAGTCGCCGTAGAGAACGTAGTCCTTGTCCTTGTCGACGCGCAGGTAGAGCCGCTCGCCGGAGCGCGCGTCGAAGCTGCGCAGCGAGGCGTCGCCGTACAGCGGGTAGAGCTCGTCGGGCCGGATGTCGCGCAGCAGGCGGGTGCGCGTGTCCTTGTCGGAGTCGTAGGCGGCGGTGAGCAGCAGGTCGCCGCGGATCGTGCCCTTGAGGAAGAACGCGGTTCGTGCCGCGACGTTCGACTTGCCGCCGTTGAATTCGCGCGACCACGACCGGATTTCCTGCTCGAACACGTCGCCGGTGCGCACCGGCGTCAGCGCCTGCCGGCCGCGGAAGTTGACGATGCCCTCGATCAGCCCGGCCGCGACCATCGGCCGCAACTCGGGCACGAAGGCGATCGTGCCCGACGCCTCCTCGCTGCCGGCGCTGACGCGCAGCCGAACGTCCTGCGCCTCGAACGGCGCGAGCAGCAGGAACTCGGCGACGCCGTTTTCGACCTTGAGCTGCACGCCGGGCACGGTGCGGTCGGCGTCCTGGCGGCGCGGGCCGAGCTCGTCGGTGCGCGCGCCGGGCAGCAGGACGCGGCCGCCCGAATGCTCGATCGTCAGCAACGCCGCCGACTGCAGCGGCCCGCCCTGCCTGTCGTACACGCGCACCTTCACCTTCACCGGCGACTGGCCGTCGGCGGGCACCGCGTTGCGGTCGACCTCGACCACGAGCCGGCCGACGGCGGCATTGGCAGCGCTGCCGTGGCCGGCCGGCAGCGCCGCGTCGTCGAGCGTGGGCCGGGCCTTGCCGTCGATCTCGGGATGCCGCGGGTAAAGCAGCGAGGGCGTGCCGGTCACCGGCGTGTAGCTCACGTCGCTCGGGCTGCCGGCCGGCGGCGCGCTCTGCGCCGAGCTGCCGGCCGACGCGAGGGCGACGATCGCCGTCGCAACGCCCGCGGCGATCGGCCGCAGCCGGGTCGGGCGGGTCGGGCAGCCCGGCACGCGGCTCATCGCCCGCCCTCCTGCTTCGGGTCGGCGCTGCCGTCGGTTCGCGGCCTGGGCCCCTTGTCGCCGCGGCTGTCGAACCGGAGCGCCGGCAGCGACCTGGTCTCGGTCTCGACCGAGCGGATCTCGCCCTGCGCGCGGCGCGCCTTCACCTGGTCGAGCACCGGCGCCGAGCACGAGCCTTCGATGAAATCGGCGCGATGCAGCTCGCCGTTCTTCAGGTCGAGCCAGAGGCTGCCGGCGTCGCCGAGGTTGCGGTTGCTCGAGGTCGCGAGGCGCGAGCCGCGCGGCAGCGTCGTCTCGTCGACGCGCAGCACGTGGCTCTTCGGCGCCAGGCCGCAGTAGCTGTACTTGCCCTCCGAATCGCTGACCAGCGAGGTCCCGTCGCTCAGCACCAGACGCACCCCGGGGATGCCGATCTCCTCGGCGTCCTGCACGTGGTTGCCGTTGCAGTCGACGAAGATCTTGCCGGCGAAGCAGGCGTCGGTGGTGAACACGCCGCCGGTCACGCGCACGCGGTAACGCGCCTCGTTCGTGGCCGAGGCGCTCGGCAGCGGCGTCGTGCCGTCGGCGGCGGTGCAGCCTGCGGGCACGCCGCAGCCGTAGCCGATCGCCTGGTTCACGCCGTCGCCCTGCTGCGCGCCGACGCCGACGCGCACCC
>JANMCC010000292.1:0-1669 GCA_031360885.1 Burkholderiales bacterium
CCGCGGCCGCCTCAACGTGCTCGTCAACACGCTGGGCAAGATGCCCAAGAACCTGTTCGCCGAGTTCGACCACACGGCCCCCGAGAGCCTGCCCTCGGGCGACGTCAAGTACCACCAGGGCTTCTCCAGCGACATCACGACACCGGGCGGCCCGGTCCACCTCAGCCTGTCGTTCAATCCCTCGCACCTGGAGATCGTCAATCCTGTGGTCGAAGGCTCGGTCAAGGCACGGCTCGACCGGCGTGGCGACGCCGAGGGCGACACCGTGCTGCCGATCATCGTCCACGGCGACGCCGCCTTCGCCGGCCAGGGCGTGGTGATGGAGACGCTGGCGCTGGCGCAGACGCGCGGCTACTACACCGGCGGCACGGTGCACGTCGTCATCAACAACCAGATCGGCTTCACCACCTCCGATCCGCGCGACTCGCGCTCGACGCTCTACTGCACCGACGTCGTCAAGATGATCGAAGCGCCGGTGCTGCACGTCAACGGCGACGATCCGGAAGCGGTGTGCCTCAGCAGCCAGCTCGCGCTCGACTACCGGCAGCAATTCAACAAGGACGTCGTGGTCGACATCGTCTGCTTCCGCAAGCTCGGCCACAACGAGCAGGACACGCCGGCAATGACGCAGCCGCTGATGTACAAGAAGATCGCGGCCCACCCGGGCACGCGCCGGATCTACGGCGACAAGCTGGTCGCCCAGGGCGTGCTGCAGGCCGACGGCCCCGACGCGATGGTCAAGGCCACCCGCGCCGCGCTCGACGCCGGCAAGAGCAGCTACGACCCGGTGCTGACCAACTACAAGAGCAAGTACGCGGTCGACTGGTCGCCGTTCCTCAACCGCAAGTGGACCGACGCGGCCGACACGGCGCTGCCGGTGGCGGAGCTGAAGCGCCTGGCCGAGCGCATTACCACCGTTCCGGCGAACTTCAAGGTCCATCCGCTGGTGGAGAAGGTGCTCGGCGACCGGGCGGCGATGGGTCGGGGCGAGGCCCCCGTCGACTGGGGCATGGGCGAGCACCTCGCCTTCGCGTCGCTGGTGGCGAGCGGCTACGCCGTCCGCCTGTCGGGCGAGGACTCCGCCCGCGGCACCTTCACCCATCGGCACTCGGTGCTGCATGACCAGAACCGCGAGCGTTGGGACGAGGGCACCTATACGCCGCTGCAGCACGTCGCCGACGGCCAGGCGCCGTTCGTCGTGATCGACTCGCTGCTCTCCGAGGAGGCGGTGCTCGGCTTCGAGTACGGCTACGCCAGCGCCGAGCCGAACACGCTGGTGATCTGGGAGGCGCAGTTCGGCGACTTCGCCAACGGCGCGCAGGTCGTGATCGACCAGTTCATCGCCTCGGGCGAGGTGAAGTGGGGCCGGGCGAACGGCCTGACGCTGATGCTGCCGCACGGTTACGAGGGCCAGGGTCCGGAGCATTCGTCGGCGCGGCTCGAGCGCTTCATGCAGCTCTCGGCCGACAACAACATGCAGGTCGTGCAGCCCACCTCGGCCAGCCAGATCTTCCACGTGCTGCGCCGGCAGATGGTGCGCATGTTCAGGAAGCCCCTGATCATCATGACGCCCAAGTCGCTGCTGCGCGCCAAGGACGCGAGCTCGCCGCTCACTGACTTCACCAAGGGCGAGTTCAAGACCGTTATCGGCGAGCAGAGCGCCGAGGTC
>JANMCC010000308.1:0-6095 GCA_031360885.1 Burkholderiales bacterium
GTCGCACATCATCAACGAGTACATCGACGAGCGCTTCCCGCATCCGCAGCTGATGCCCGGCGACCCGGTCGCGCGGGCGCGGGTGCGCCTGTTCCTGTTCAACTTCGAGAAGGAGCTGTTCGCGCACGTCAACGTGCTCGAAGGACGCGGCGTCAAGGGCACCGACAAGCAGCTCGAGAAGGCGCGCTCGCAGATCCGCGATCGACTGACCCAGCTCGCGCCGATCTTCCTGAAGAACAAGTACATGCTCGGCGACGACTTCTCGATGCTCGACGTGGCGATCGCGCCGCTGCTCTGGCGACTCGACTACTACGGCATCGACATGTCGAAGAACGCGGTGCCGCTCCTGAAGTACGCCGAGCGGATCTTCTCGCGGCCGGCCTACATCGAGGCGCTCACGCCTTCCGAGAAGGTGATGCGCAAGTAAGCGCGTCACGGCGCACGAGCAAGGGCAGACCATGACGACGCCGATCGCCCCCGCGACCTCAGGCACGTCGACGCGGCCGTACCTGATCCGCGCGCTGCACGACTGGTGCACCGACAACGGCTTCACGCCGTACATCGCGGTGTTCGTCGACGAGGCGGTGCGGGTGCCCAAGGAGTACGTCAAGAACAACGAGATCGTCCTCAACGTCGGCTTCGAGGCGACCAGCGCCCTCAAGCTCGGCAACGAGACGATCGAGTTCAAGGCGCGCTTCGGCGGCAGCTCGCGCGAGATCGTGGTGCCGATCGACCACGTGATCGCGATCTACGCGCGCGAGAACGGCCAGGGCATGGCGTTCCCGATGCCGGCGAACGCGCCACCCGGGAGCGCGCCCGAGGGCGAGTCCGAAGCGGCCCCGGCCCGGCCGCCGGCGGCGCGCGGCCCGCGCCTGGCGCGCAGCGAGGGCAGCTCGCCCACGGCTCCCCGCGGCGGCGACGTCGCCGAGGCCGACACGCCGCCACCCGATCCGCCGCCCAAGCGGCCTTCGCTCAAGCGCGTCAAGTAGAGGGCAGGAGCCGCGCCTATACTGCCGCCGCCCTCAGCGCGTCGCGGCTAGCGCCGGCTTAGCTCAGTTGGTAGAGCACCCGCCTTGTAAGCGGAAGGTCGTCCGTTCGATTCGGACAGCCGGCACCAGGACCCGCCCCATGGAGGGGGTGGCGAACGTAGTGCGTGTGCTCTTGTAGCATCGCGCTCCCGGCGCTGCCCGACGGCCGACTGGATCCTGGATCTGCGAGGAGACTTCATGTCGCTGCTTGCTTCCCTCGGCCTGCCTTCGATGGCTGCGCCCGGCCCTGATACGGCGACCGTCAAGGCGGGGAGCACGGCTGCGCCCCCCGTGGCGAGCAAGGCGAAGCTCGGCTCCGGTGCGAGGGCGAAGGCAAAGGGAGGCAAGGTCATCAAATTCGACGAAGGCGAAGGCGACACCATCGTGGCCGGCGAGCCGACGGTGAACAAGATCGCCATCGGCCAGATCGTGTGGGCGAAGGGCCAGGGCCACCGGCAGATCTGGGGCCTGATCAACGTCGACGGCGAGCTCGCCCAGAGCGGAAGCAACTGGCACGAGAAGGCGCTCGTCGAGATGAACGCCGTGGCCGCGCGTGGCGTGCAGCTGGTGGTCGGGCTGCAGGAGCGCGAAGAGAAGTTCCGCCTCGACCTCTTCAAAGTGAAGAAGGCATTCAAGGACAGCGCGGCGGGCCTGGCCGAGGTGAAAAAACTCGGGCCGGCGATCGCCAAGCGCATGCAGACCGACGACGACTTCTACGAGGACATCAAGGGCTTCACCACCGCGCTGGCCGAGGCGAAGAAGAGTGCCAAGAACGTCTCGAAGGCTGCCAAGGATTTCGACGCGGCGACGAGCGCGCTGAAGGCGGCGGTGTTCGATGACAGGACGTACCACGCGAAGAAGGAAGTGGTCGAAGCGGAGTCCGCGGTCAGCGCCAAGCAGGCGCAGATCGACGAGGCCAAGGCCATCTTCAAGACCGTGATCGACATCGCGACCAAGGTGGCGAAGCAGGAATGGGGCGCGATCGCCTCGAAGGTGCTCGACTATGCGCAGGACAAGGCGATCGATGCCGCCGCCGACGCGCTGGTCGCCGGCCGGCTGATCGAGCAGCTCGAGCAGCTCAAGGCCAATCTGGCCAAGGCCAAGGCCAAGGTCGAGGAGTTCGAGCAGGGCGCGCTCGACGCGCGTCTTCAGGAGAAGCAGTCGGCGCTGGAATCGGCGGCCAAGGCGCTCGAGATGGCCCACGACGCGCTCCACGAAGCCGTGTCCGATCTTCCCGGCGCGCAGCGCAACGCCATCAACGAGCTGAACGAGAACAAGAGCACCGCGCCGGCGGCGAAGATGATCGCGGCGCGGGCCGTCCAGATCGGCGATGTCGAAGCGGCGCGCGCGTCCTGCAGCCAGTACGTCGGCGTCGCGGACAAGGCGAACGCGCGCATGCAGCAGTTCATCACGATGTTCCAGCAGGTGAGCGATTTCCTGAAGAAGGCCGCCAAGGAAAAGCCCTACTACGCCGACGACAAACCCTACGGCGGGGAGCTCTTTCGAGCGTCACTCGCAAACGCGATCGCCTTCGGCGACTGGTCGATGTCGATCGCCGGCGTGAAGCGCGAGGCGGAGGATGCGCTGAAGTGGCTCGCCAAGACCGATGCCGACGGGCCCCTCGGCAACTTCGACCAGGCGATCGAGTCCACCCGCAAGGACCTCGGCCGGGGCGCCTGAGCCATGGCGACGACCTGCAACCACCTGCACGCGATCCGGCGCGTCACGCCGAGCGCCCTCGGCTGGGAGGAATGCCTGGCGATGGGCGCCCGCTGGGTGCACCTGCGGATCTGCCGCACCTGCGGCCAGGTAGGTTGCTGCGACGACTCGAAGAACAAGCACGCGACCAAGCACTTCCACGCGACCCAGCATCCGATCATCGAGGGCTACGACCCGCCGGTGGGCTGGGGCTGGTGCGTCGTCGACCAGGCTTTTCTCGACCTGACGGCCGACAAGACGCCGCACAACGGGCCGATCCCGCGCTACGCCTGATGTCGGCGCCGCCGCCGCAGCGGCTCAGCGGACGGCGAAAGCCTGGCGGCGCGCCTCGCGTTCGGCGCTGCGGTTCGCCCGCAGCTCGGCAACCGTGGCGGCCAAGGCCTCGCCGGTCGCCCCGCCGAGCAGCGCGGTCGCCCGCGCCGCCTCCCCCTCACCGCGTACATAGGCGCGACCGAAGCCGTCGCGGCTGACGAAACCGGCGTCGACCAGCCAGCGGCGCAGCTCGACGTGATCGGTGCGCAGCATGGCCCCCGGCCCGGCGAGCCAGCCGCCGAGCAGATCGTTCACCTCGGGCTCGCGGTACGAGCGGCCCACCTCGATCGCGCTCGCAGCAAGCGCCAGCACGAGGGCGCGGTCGCCCTCGGCGAGCAAGCCGAGCGAGACGCCGTCCTTGACGACCAGCGCGGCCAGGCGGGGTGGCAGCTGCATCGCCTCGCGACCTTCGCTCAGGCCTTGCGGCGCACCTTGTCGATCAGCGCGTCAGCCACGGCGAGCGATTGCGGGCCGCCGTTCGCCTGCGAGGGCGAGGTCAGGTAGCGGCCGTGGATCGCCAGCGCCGGAACGGCCTCGATCCGGTAGTCGGCCTGCAGCTTCTTCGCCTTGGTCACCGAGGTGGCGACCGAGAACGACTTGAACGCGGCCAGGAACTTGGCGGCGTCGCCGCCGTTCTTGGCGACGAGCGCGGCGATGTCTTCCGGCTTGTCGAGCCGCTGCCGCTCGACGTGCACCGCGGCGAACACCTTGGCTTGCATCTGGTCGACCAGACCCAGCGATTCGAGAGAGTAGTAGGTGCGCTGGAAGTTCTCGGCATTGAAGAGGAAGCTCACCGGCACCCGCCGGAACGCCACATCGGCCGGCAGGGTGCGGCCCCACGGGCCGACCATCGGCTCGAAGGCGCTGCAGTGCGGGCAGGCATAGGTGAAGAACTCCAGCACCTCGATCTTGTCCGGCGTCGTGGGCGTCTGCGGCGGCTGGATCAGGCTGTATTCGCGGCCCTCGACCGGCGCCTGGGCGCGTGCCGCGCCGGTGGCCAGGAGCAGCGAAGAGCCGGCGCCGGCGGCGAGCAGCGCGGAAGAAAAGTCACGTCGGTTCATGGGGTGAAAGGGAAGTGGACGGGTGGACAGAGCGGCAAGGCGTGCAGGAGTTCAACGCACGATGCCAGCAGATCGCCGACAGCCGGGCGCTCTGCCCCGGGCCGGCGTGGAACTTTGCGCAGCTTCACGTCGGCAGCACCTTGATCCGGACCGTCGCCACCGGGTGCCCTTGCTCGCGCAGGCGCTCCTCGAAGCGAGGCGCGAGCTGGCGCAGCTTGGCGGCGACCGCGGCATTGGCGCCGAGCAGCGACCAGCCGGCTTCGTCGAGCGGGCCCGCCTGCACGCTGGCGACGAGCGCCTTCGGGAGCAGGGGCAGGATGGTGGCGAACATGGCGTTCGACTCGCGCAGCCGGTCGACCAGCCGGGAAAGGGGCTGGCTGGCGCGCATCGCCTCGACGATCGGCTGGGCGGCGGCGGGGGCGGACAGGGGTTTGCGGCTCACCCCAAAAGTCTAGCCGGGGGCGTCGAATGTTAAAATTCGCCTTTCTGCGCGCGCAGCCGCGCCTTGCAACCCCCTTGCATTCGCGGCCGCAGGCCGCAGTTCCCGGCGAGCCTTCGGCCCTCGTGGCGCGGCTCCGGTGGCTGCATCGTGACCGGGCGCGCCTCCCTCTTCGAACAAGCACACGCATGTTGCCCAAGCTTCTCACCTCGATCTTCGGCAGCCGCAACGACCGGCTGCTCAAGCAGTACCGGCAAGTCGTGCACAAGGTCAACGCCCTCGAGCCGGGCTTCGAGGCCCTGAGCGACGAGCAGCTGCGCGCCAAGACGCTCGAGTTCCGCCAGCGCGTGGCCGGCGGCGAGGCGCTCGAGGCGATCCTGCCCGAGGCCTTCGCCGCGGTGCGCGAAGGCAGCAAGCGCACTCTGAAGATGCGCCACTTCGACGTGCAGCTGATCGGCGGCATGGCGCTCAACGACGGCAAGATCGCCGAGATGCGCACCGGCGAGGGCAAGACGCTGATGGCGACCCTGCCGGTCTACCTGAACTCGCTCACCGGCAAGGGCGTGCATCTGGTCACGGTGAACGACTACCTCGCCCGGCGCGACGCCGAGTGGATGGGGCGCCTGTACAACTTCATGGGCCTGACGGTCGGCGTCAACACGCCGCAGATGTCGCGCGAGGCCAAGCAGGCGGCCTACGGGGCCGACGTGACCTACGGCACCAACAACGAGTTCGGCTTCGACTACCTGCGCGACAACATGGTCCAGGACGTCGCCGACCGGGTGGCCCGCGGCCTCGCCTACGCCATCGTCGACGAGGTCGACTCGATCCTGATCGACGAGGCGCGCACGCCGCTCATCATCAGCGGCCAGGCCGAAGACCACACCGAGATGTACGTCCGCATCAACGCGGTCGTGCCCCGGCTCAAGAAGCAGATCGGCGAGCTCGACCTGCGCACCGGCGAAGGCGTGATCGAGCCGGGCGACTTCACCGTCGACGAAAAGACGCACCAGGTCTTCCTCACCGAAGAGGGCCACGAGAACGCCGAGAAGCTGCTGCGCGAGACCGGGCTGCTGGTCGAGGGCGCGAGCCTGTACGACCCGGCCAACATCACGCTGATGCACCACGTCTACGCGGCGCTGCGGGCCAAGCACCTCTACAACCGCGACCAGCACTACGTGGTGCAAAAGGGCGAGGACGGCACGCCCGAGGTGGTGATCGTCGACGAGTTCACCGGGCGCCTCATGACCGGCCGGCGCTGGAGCGACGGCCTGCACCAGGCGGTGGAAGCCAAGGAAGGCGTGCCGATCCAGAGCGAGAACCAGACGCTCGCCTCGATCACCTTCCAGAACTACTTCCGCATGTACGGCAAGCTCTCCGGCATGACCGGCACGGCCGATACCGAGGCCTACGAGTTTCAGGAGATCTACGGCCTCGAGACCGTCGTCATCCCGCCCAACCTGCCGACCGTGCGCAAGGACGAGCTCGACCTCGTCTACAAGACCAGCCGCGAGAAATTCGAAGCGGTGATCGAGG
>JANMCC010000320.1:0-23716 GCA_031360885.1 Burkholderiales bacterium
CGGCGCCACCGCCACCGCCGCCGCCGCGCCGGCCGCGCATCGGCCTGGCCCTCGGCGGCGGCGCGGCCCGCGGCTTCGCCCACATCGGCGTGATCCAGGCGCTGGAAGAGAGCGGCCTGGCGCCCGACCTCGTCGCCGGCACCTCCGCGGGCAGCCTGGTGGCCGCGCTCTATGCCTCGGGCCGGACCGGCGCCGAGCTCGCCGTGCTCGCCGACTCGATGGACGAGACCGCGTTCGCCGACTGGGCGTACCCCGGCCGCGGCCTGATCCGCGGCGAGGCGCTCGCGAAGTACGTCCGCGACAAGACCGGCAACCGGCCGATCGAGCAGATGAAGATCCCGCTCGGCATCGCCGCCACCGACCTCGACAGCGGCGAGGGCATCCTGTTCCAGCGCGGCGACACCGGCACCGCCGTGCGCGCCTCGAGCGCGGTGCCGGCCGTGTTCCAGCCGGTGAAGATCGGCCAGCGCGAGTACGTCGACGGCGGCCTCTCCGCGCCGGTTCCGGTGCATCACGCCCGGGCGATGGGGGCCGAGTTCGTGATCGCGGTCGACATCTCCGCCGTGCCGCAGGGCAACCCGACCAGCGACCTGGCCCGGATGCTGATGCAGACCTTCTCGATCATGGGCCGCAGCATCAAGGGCTACGAGCTGCGCGACGCCGACCTGGTGCTCACGCCGAAACTGCCGGGCGTCGCCGGCACCGACTTCAGCAGCCGCAAGCCCTCGATCCGCGCCGGCCGCGAGATCGCGCTGGCGAGCATCGCCGAGCTGCGCGAGCGGCTGGCGGCAAAGGGAAGGGCACTATCGCCGGCATGAGCGTCAGGCCCGAAGCCCCCACCCTGCGCCAGGCCGCGGCCTATTGGCTCCAGCTCGGCTGCATCAGCTTCGGCGGCCCGGCCGGGCAGATCGCGCTGATGCACGAGGAGCTGGTCGAGCGGCGCCGCTGGATCTCCGAGAAGCGCTTCCTCCATGCGCTCAACTACTGCATGGTGCTGCCGGGCCCGGAGGCGCAGCAGCTCGCGACCTACATCGGCTGGCTGATGCACCGCACCTGGGGCGGGCTGATCGCCGGCGGCCTGTTCGTCCTGCCCTCGCTGCTGCTGCTGATCGCGCTCTCGTGGGTCTACATGGCGTACGGTAACGTGCCTGTCGTCGCCGGCCTGTTCTACGGCATCAAGCCGGCGGTGACGGCGATCGTCGTCGCCGCAGCGTGGCGGATCGGCTCGCGCGTGCTGCGCAACGCCTGGCTCTGGGCGATCGCCGTCGCGGCCTTCCTCGCCATCTTCGCCGTCGGCCTGCCGTTTCCGCTGATCGTCCTCGGCGCCGGGCTCGCCGGCTGGCTGGGAGGGCGCTTCGCGCCGGCGCGATTCGCGGTCGGCGGCGGCCACGGCGCGGCGAAGAAGCAGACCGGGCCGGCGCTGATCGACGACCAGACGCCCACGCCCGCGCACGCCCGCTTCTCCTGGGCACGCCTGGCCCGGGTGGTCGGCGTCTGCCTCGCGCTCTGGCTCGCCGCCCTCGGCGGCCTGGCGCTCGTCTTCGGCCGGGACGCGGTGCTGACGCAGATGGGGTGGTTCTTCACCAAGGCGGCGCTCCTCACCTTCGGCGGCGCCTACGCGGTGCTGCCCTACGTCTACCAGGGCGCGGTCGAGCAATTCCACTGGCTCACCGCGCCGCAGATGATCGACGGCCTGGCGCTCGGCGAGACGACGCCGGGCCCGCTGATCATGGTCGTGTCCTTCGTCGGCTTCGTCGGCGGCTGGACGCACGCGCTGTTCGGCGTCGACGCCCGCTTCGTCGCCGGCGCGGCCGCGGCGGCCGTGGTGACCTTCTTCACCTTCCTGCCGTCGTTCCTCTTCATCCTCGCCGGCGGACCGTTCATCGAGTCGACGCACGGCAAGCTCGGCTTCACCGCGCCGCTCACCGGCATCACCGCCGCGGTGGTCGGCGTGATCGTCAACCTCGCGGTCTTCTTCGGCTACCACGTGCTCTGGCCCGAAGGCCTCGCCGGCCGGTTCGACGTGCTCTCGGCGCTGATCGGCGTCGTCGCCGGCATCGCCCTGATCCGCTTCAAGGTCGGCGTCATCCGGGTCGTGCTCGCCGCCGGCCTCGTGGGCATCGCGGCGACGTTCGCCCAATGAAAAAGGCCCGGACGGATCCGGGCCTTTCTCCATCGCATCGCGGCTGCGATGCGACTGTCTTCAGCGAAAGCTCAGGCCTTCTTCGACTTGGTCGCGCGGACGGCGCTCGTCGACAGGGCCTGGAAGTTCGCGTCGGCGACTTCGGCGGCTTGCTTGCCGGCCTTCTGCACGCTTTCGAAGGCGTTGTTGGCAGCGGCGACGGCCGACTTCACGAGGGCAACCGCGTTTTCGGTGCCGGCCGGCGCGTTCTTGACGGCGTTGTCGACGACCGCCATGAACTTCGCTTGCGCGTCGGCGGCGGTCGCTTCGGCGACACGGCCCACTTCGGCGCCGGTCGAGGCGGCGATTTCGTACACCAGGCGGCCATAGGAGGCGGCCTTCTCGGCGGCGGGCTGGAGCAGGCCGGCTTGCAGGGCCATCAGCTCTTGCGCGTCCTTGACCGACAGGGCGGCCTGGATCGTCGCCGAGGCTTCGGTCAGCGCGGTCTTGGCAGCTTGCGTGTTCAGCTCGATCAGCTTCTCGACGCCTTCGAAGGCGAGGCCGGAAAGGCCGAAGAAGGTTTCGATGTTGGCCTTGTGGGCGGAAACGATTTGTTCAGCGGTCATCATGAGGGGTCTCCTGGAATGAATCGGGTGGGGCAGTGCAGATCAGTGATTTATGTTGCAGTGCAACAAGAACGAAGTATAGAGGTAAACCCGAGGCTTGCAAGCGTTTTATGCTGCGACGCACCACTTTAGTCGGGAGCCTCTATTTCCGGCCCGCGGGGGGCGGCTCCGGCCGGCTCGTAGCGGCGCGATGAAGGCCTTCCACGCCGACCGGCAGCCGCTCGCCCTGCCGCCGGGGCACAGCTTTCCCGCGACCAAGTACCGGCGCCTGCGTATGCGGGTCGAGGCCTGGCCGGAGCTCGACGTCCGCGAAGCCGAGCCGGCCGGCGACGAGCTCCTCGTCCTCGCCCACGAGCCCCGCTACGTGCAGGCGGTCGCCGGCAACGGGCTGAGCGCGGCCGAGCAGCGGGCGATCGGCTTTCCCTGGAGCGAAGCGATGGTCGAGCGCGCACGCCGCTCGGTCGGCGCCACCCTCGCCGCGGCGCGCGCCGCGCGGGTCGAGGGCGTGGCCGCCAACCTCGCCGGCGGCACTCACCACGCGAGCGCCGGCCGCGGCAGCGGCTACTGCGTCTTCAACGACGTCGCGGTCGCGGCGCGCGCGCTCCAGGCCGAGGCGGGCAGGGCGGCGGAGGACGGCACGGCGCTGCCGCGCATCGTCGTCATCGACCTCGACGTTCACCAGGGCGACGGCACCGCCGCCATCTTCGCCGGCGACGACAGCGTGTTCACGCTCTCGCTGCACGGCGAGAAGAACTTTCCGTTCCGCAAGGCGGCGAGCGACCTCGACGTCGGCCTGGCCGACGGCTGCGGCGACGCCGACTACCTCGCCGCCCTCGACGCCGCGCTGGCCACGGTGTGGCGCGCGCACGCGGCCCGGCCGTTCGCGCTCGCCTTCTACCTGGCCGGCGCCGACCCGCACGAAGGCGACCGGCTCGGCCGCCTGAAGCTGAGCGCGGCCGGCCTGCTCGAGCGCGACGTGCGGGTCCTCGCTGCGCTGCGCGAACGCCGCATTCCGGTCGCGCTGTCGATGGCGGGCGGCTACGGTCACGACATCGAGGTCACTGTCGCGATCCAGGCGGCGACGATCCGGGCCGCCATCGATTCCTGGCAAGGATGGAAGAATGCCCGCCCATGAGCGACAGAGAACGAGGCGCCTCGAACGAGGCCGCCGCCCTCGACCGGACGCAGCCGCTGCCGCGCGCCGCCTACCGCCGGTTCGTCCCGCTCGCCACCCGCTGGCTCGACAACGACGCCTACGGCCACATCAACAACGTCGTCTACTACGCGCTGTTCGACACCGCCATCAACGGCCTGCTGATCGAGGCCGGCGCGCTCGACGTCGCCGCCGGCGAGGTGATCGGCTTCGTCGTCGAGACGCGCTGCACCTACTTCTCGCCGCTCGCCTTTCCGCAGGCGCTCGAGGCCGGCATCCGGGTCGGCCGGATCGGCGGCTCGAGCGTGCGCTACGAGATCGGCATCTTCGCCGCCGGCGCCGCCGAAACCGCGGCGCGCGGCCATTTCATCCATGTCTACGTCGATCGTGCGACGCAGCGGCCGGTCGCCCTGCCCGAGCGTCTGCTGAAGGTCGTCAAGGAGCTTGCGTGAGCAGCACTGAACCCGTCCCCGTGCTCGACGTCGAGGAGGCGATCGCCTCGCGCCGCTCGATTCGCGCCTTCCTGCCGAAGCCGGTGCCGCGCGAGCTGCTCGAGCGGGTGCTTTCGGTCGCCGCGCGCGCGCCCTCGGGCACCAACACCCAGCCGTGGAACGTCTATGTGCTGACGGGCGCGGCCAAGGAGGCGCTGTCGCAGCGCATCATCGCCGCCTACGACGACCCCGAGCAGCGCGCGGCCCACACCGAGGAATACGACTACTACCCGGCCCAGTGGAAGTCGCCGTTCATCGATCGCAGGCGAAAGGTCGGCTGGGACCTCTACGGCCTGCTCGACATCGCCAAGACCGACAAGGCGCGGATGCACCACCAGCACTCGCGCAACTACCGCTTCTTCGACGCGCCGGTCGGCCTGATGTTCACGATCGACCGGATCATGGGGCAGGGGAGCTGGCTCGACTTCGGCATGTTCCTGCAGAGCGTGATGGTCACCGCCCGAGGCTTCGGCCTCGACACCTGCCCCCAGGCGGCGTGGACGCCGTTTCACCGCATCATCATGCCGGCGATCGGCGCGCCGGCGAACGAGCAGCTCGTCTGCGGCATGGCGCTCGGCTACCGCGATCCCGATGCGATCGAGAACACGCTGGTCACCGAGCGCGAGCCGGTGGCCAACTTCGTCAAGTACGTCGAGAGAGTCTCACCATGAAGCCGGCGATCCTCGTCTGTCGCCGGATCTTCGCCGAGACGCTCGAGCGCCTGCGCGAGCACTTCGAGGTCGAGGCCAACGACGCCGACATCGTCTGGAGCCGCGACGAGCTGATCGCCCGGCTGCAGGGCAAGTCGGGCGCCTTCCTCACCGGCACGCAGCCGATCGACGCCACCCTGCTCGACGCCTGTCCGGGCCTGCGCGCGGTCTGCAGCATGGCCGTCGGCTACAACAACATCGACGTGCCGGCCTGCACCGCGCGTGGCGTGCTCGTCTCCAACGCGCCCGACGTGCTGACCGAAACTCCGCCGACTTCGGCTTCGCGCTGATGATGGCGACCGCCCGGCGCATCGCCGAGAGCGAGCATTTCCTGCGCCGCGGCGAGTGGACGAAGTGGTCGGTCGACCTGTTCGCCGGCGCCGACGTGCACGGCGCCACGCTCGGCATCCTCGGCATGGGCCGGATCGGCCGGGCGATCGCGCGCCGTGGCGCGCGCGGCTTCGCCATGCCGGTCGTCTATCACAACCGCTCGCGCCTCGATCCCGCGGTCGAGGCCGAGCTGGGCGCGCGCTGGCTGACGAAGGAAGAGCTGCTCGCGACCGCCGATCACCTCGTCATCGTCGTGCCGTACTCGGCCGAGTCGCATCACCTCGTCGGCGAGGCCGAGCTGAAGCGGATGAAGCCGACTGCGACGCTCACCAACATCGCCCGCGGCGGCATCGTCGACGACCGGGCGCTCGCCGCGGCGCTGCGCGCAGGCACGATCGCCGCCGCCGGGCTCGACGTGTTCGAAGGCGAGCCGGCGGTCCATCCCGACCTGCTCACCGTGGCCAACGTCGTGCTCACGCCGCACATCGCCAGCGCCAGCCTGCCGACCCGGCGGGCGATGGCCGAGCTCGCCGCCGACAACCTCATCGCCGCGCTCGACAGCCGCCCCGGCGCGCCGCCGCCGCCGACGGCGCTCAATCCCGAGGTGCTCGGCGAGCGCCGACTGTAGGATCGAACCGACAAGGGCCGCCGACAAGGGCCGATAGGAGGGGCCTCCTGCCGGCAACAGAATCCCGGACAAGCCCTCACTCGTTTGCGCTGCGCCGCACCCCGACCCATGAAGATCGAACCCCAGGCCACCCCCGATCTCGTCCGCCTTTGCGAGCTGATCGCCGGCATGCCGGTGGCGATGCTCACTTCCGCCTGCGACGACGGCGCGCTCGTCAGCTGCCCGGTGGAAGCGCTCGAGATGGACGCCGAGGGCGCGCTCTGGTTCTTCACCGACCTTCGCTTGGACCTCGCCGAACGGCTGCGGGTCCTCAATCTCAGCTTCGTCGGCGAAGCGCGCGGCACCTACGTCTCGCTCTCGGGCCGTGGCGAGATCGCCAAGGACGCGGTGCGGATCGAGCGCCTCTGGACGCCGCTGCACCGCGCCGCCTTCCCCGACGGGCCGGCATCGCGCCATCTCGCGCTGCTCAAGGTGGTGCCCGAGAAGGCCGAGTTCTGGGACGCGCCGAACAGCCGCACCGTGCGCCTGCTTGCCCGGGCCGCCTCCGCCTTCTCCGGATTGCCGGTCGGCCGCGCCGAGCACGACGTCCTGACCGATTTGTCACTGCCCGCGGCGGGCACGGCCTGGGCTGGATGAGGAATCCGCTCGCTGCATGGCGGGCGGGCATTCGCTGGCCGCTTGCGACGCTTTCGGTCGTCGCGGCGCTGATCGTCGCGCTCGTCGTCTGCGAGGCGCTCGGCTGGCCATTTCTCGTCGCGCCGGTGCAGCACTGGCTGGCGAAGACGCTGGACCGGCGGGTCGAGTTCAACGACCAAGGCGGCGGCCAGGGCGGGGTGCGCCTGTCCCTGCTCGGTGGCCTGAGGGTCACGGCGCAGCGCATCGAGATCGGCGCGCCTGCCTGGAGCCAGGAGCCGCACATGCTGCTCGCGCGCGACGCCCGCTTGCACCTCGGCTATTTCGACCTGTGGCGGGCCTGGCGCGGCGAGCCGCTGCGCATCAAGAACCTCGAGGCGAGCGAACTCGACGGCGTGCTCGAGCGGCGCGCCGACGGCAGCGCGTCGTGGCAGTTCGGCAAGAGAGCTGCGGCCGCCAGCGCCGACAAGCCGCAGGAGCTGCCGAGGTTCGGCGAGCTGCGCGTCGGCAGCGGCCACCTGGCCTATCGCGACGAGTTGCTGCCGACCACGGTCGACGCCTACTTCGCGCTCAGCGACGGCAGTGCGCCGGCGGCCGGCGACGCCGCGAGCGCGGCCTCGGTTCCGGGCGGGATCTTCGTCCGCGCGGGCGGCGCGGCAAGGGGCGCTTCGGCGGCGGCTTCGGCGGTGACGCTGGCCCCCGGGGAACGCGGCCTGCGCCTCAACGCCACCGGCAACTACCGCAAGCTGCCGGTCCGGGTGGAGCTGAGCACCGCCGGCGTTCTCGGCCTCCTGGCCGAAGGGAAGGAGGCGACAGCGCAGCCGCTGCGCCTGCTCGCCAGCGTCGGCCGGGCCGACCTGTCGTTCGAGGGCAGCACCACCGATCCGATGCACTTCGCCGGCCTGCAGGGCAAGTTCGTCGTCTCCGGCGCCTCGCTCGCGGCGATCGGCGACCCGCTGGGCATCACGCTTCCGACGACGCCGTCAGTCAAGGCGCGCGGCACGCTGGCCAAGGACGGCGGACTCTGGAACGCCAAGTTCGACGAGGCGACGATCGGCAGCAGCCGGCTTGCCGGCGCCTTCACCTACGAGACGCGGCGCAAGGTGCCGCTTCTCTCGGGCCGGCTGACCGGCTCGCGCCTCGTGCTTGCCGACCTGGGCCCCGTGGTCGGTGCGCCGGCGAGCGGCGAAGCGCCGGCGAAGGGCTCGAAGACCGCGTCGGGCGAACGCGTCATCCCCGACCGCAAGTTCGATCTGCCCTCGCTGCGGGCGATGGACGCCAATGTCCTGGTCGACATCGAGATGTTCGACCCCGGCACGACCATCATCGAGCCCCTGCGCCCGGTGCGGGCGCACCTGTTGCTCGCCGACGGCGTGCTCACCATCGCCGACTTCGACGGCCGGACGGCGCAGGGCCGGCTGGCCGGCTACTTCCAGCTCGACGGTCGCGGCAGCCAGGCCCTCTGGACGGCGGACCTGCGCGCCCTCGGCGTCGACCTTGCGCACTGGCTGCGCTTGAAGCGCTCGGCGGGCGGTCCGCCCTACGTGTCGGGCAAGCTCGACGCGCTGGTGCAGGTAAAGGGGGCCGGCCGTTCGACGGCGGAGATTCTCGCCAGCCTCAACGGCGACATCCGCCTGCACGTGCGCGACGGCACGGTTTCGCACCTGGTGGTCGAGCTGCTGGGCCTCGACATCGCCCAGGCGCTGGGCCTGAAGCTGACCGCCGACAAGGCGCTGCCGATCCTGTGCAACGTGGTGGATCTCGACGTCGTCAACGGCGTCGCCAAGCCGAAGGTCTTCGTCCTGAACACCCCCGACTCGACGATCTTCGTCGACGGAACGGTGTCGCTGCGGACCGAGGCGCTCGACCTGCGCTCGGTCGTGTCGCCCAAGGACTTCAGCCCGCTGACGCTGCGCACGCCGATCCTGATCCGCGGCACCCTGGGCGATCCGAAGGTTTCGGTCGAGATGAACCGGCTGGTTGGAAAGGCCGCCGCCGCGACCTTGCTCGGCCTGCTTTTCACGCCGCTGGCGGCGATCGTGCCATTCGTCGACCCCGGCGCCCGCGATGCGGCGAAGAAGACATCCGAGCAGTGCGCGACCCTCGTACCGACGAGCGGCAAGATTCCCGCCGCGACCAAGGTTCCCAGGAACGTGCGGGTGCCGCCGCCGTCCAATGCGGCAGCCAGCGCCGCGAGCGCGGCACGCTGAGGTCTGCAGGGCTGCAGTAAACGAGGCCGGCCGGGTGGGCGCTCGCCGCCCACCTTGCCTCAGCCCGGACGCTTGCCGCTGCTCGGACGGTCTTCGCCCTTCGAATGCGACTTGCCGATCTCCTCGGCGCGCTTCATGGCTTCGGCCTCGGCCGCCGACCCGGGCGCGGCTTCGTGCGCTGCCGGCTCGACCTTGCCGGACTCGGCGAACTCGCGCGCCGCCTTGTCGTAGCGGCGACCGGCCTCGTAGTCGCCTTCGCCCTGGACTTCGTCCTTCTTCGCGGGGGTGGATGCCATTGTTTCTCTCCTTGGTGGGACATGCGGGCCGGCAGGGGCGCCGGCTCAGGCGGTCGCCCGCTCCTTGACGACTTCGTCGGTGACGACGTCGAAGCGGACCAGGCTGTTCGGGCCGAAGCACATCGTGATCGGCACGTCGCCGGCGTCGCGGCCGCGCGCCATGACGATGCGGCCGATGCGGCGCCGGTTGTGGCGCGCGTCGAAGGTGTACCAGCGGTCGCCGAGGAAGGCCTCGAACCAGGCGCTGAAGTCCATCGGCCCGGGCACCACCGGCACGCCGATGTCGCCGAGGTAGCCGGTGGTGTAGCGCGCCGGGATGTTCATGCAGCGGCAGAGCGTGATCGCGAGGTGCGTGAAGTCGCGGCACACGCCCTCCTGCTCGCGAAAGCCGTCGAGCGCGGTACGGGTCGGGCGCGCCGACTTGTAGTTGAACTTCAGGTGCGAATGGACGAAGTCGCAGATCGCCTGCACCCTGGCCGTGCCGGGCGCGACGCCGCCGAAGCGGTTCCAGGCGAAGGAGAGCAGCTCGCTGTCGACCTCGCAATAGCGGCTCGGCAGCAGGAACTGCAGGGTCGAGGCGGGCAGCTCGGTCGGGTCGTGCTGGCGCGCATCCGGGTTGAACTCGTCGAGCTCGCCGGAGTCGCGGATCAGCGCGTCGTTGGTCAGCCGCACCGAGCTCATGCCCACGGGCACGTTGACCCGACCGCAGTGGTTGCCGAAGCTGTCGATGTATTCCTCCGGCTGCAGGCCGCCGCTCACCAGGAGGTTCTCCGGGGCGACGAGGTCGTCGCGCCGCGAAGGATGCACGCGCAGGAGGTAGATGAGCGCCATCGGCGTGGCGACGGACAGTTCGATGTCGAATCCGATCCTGATCAGCATGGAAAAAGCTCCGGCCACGGCCTCCTGACCGCCCGGGAAATTTGCCATGCGGCCCGCGCGCGCTCCATGCGACGGCGACGGAGCGCCATGTAGGAAATGTCCGCGGTTCGTCCCGAGTAGGCGACGTCCGACGCGCGTCGGCGGGATCCGCCGCTTCGCCGCGCCGGGCCGCTTGCGTAAGGTCCGTTCCAGGAGACCTTCATGTCCACGCTTACCGACCGGATCGACCATTTCGTGCGCTGGTTCTTCAACGTCTCGCCGACGTCGACGCCGCCCGAGGCCGCTCCGCAGCGACGTCGCGCGGCGACAACCAAGCGGGCGTCGCGGCCGGCCAGTCCCAGGGAGCGGCGAGAGCCGCGCAACGGTCGCAGGGCCACGACCCCGCACCCAGGAAGGAAGGAGAACACATGAGCTCGCTCGATCTGCAGAGGCCGTTCGTGCGGCATGGCGTTATCGGCAGCGCCGTGCTGATCGGGGTCGTCCTGCTGGCGGTGTTCTACTCGGTCGTCGCCGGCGCGGTGGACCGGGCCAAGACGCAGCGCCGCGCCGCGATCCAGCTCGAGACGGCGGCTCGGGCTGCCGAAGACGCGCGCTTCGTTGCCCGGCCGGTCCTCGCCGTGCAGACCCAGCAGGCCCGCATGCAACAGCGCTATGCGCCGCGCACCGTGGCCTACATCCGATCGGTGAATTGACCGTCCTGCCCCGCCGCGAGGAGCACGCCTCCCCGCGGCCGTGATAATCGCCGCCAGTCGCGCCGGGTGCGCGCGGAGTCGGGATGAGCCGTGAACAGGGTTCGCTGGTGGTATGCGAGCAGTGCGCAATGGCGCACCGCTGGCGCCCGCTCGGCCACGGCTCGATCGCCCGTTGCGTGCGCTGCGAGGCCGTCCTCGGCCGCGGCCACCGCCTGTCGCTGACGACCATCCTGGCGTTGACGATCACCGCAAGCATCGTCTTCCTGATCGGCATCAGCACCGATGTCCTCCTGCTCGAGCTGCGCGGCGTTGCCACGGCAACGACCCTGCCGGGGGCGATTTCCGCGAGCTGGGACGAGGGCCAGGAGATCGTCGCCGTGGCCAGCGCGATCACGGCGCTGATCGCGCCGGCGCTGTTCCTCGCCTTGCGCCTCTACGTGCTGGTGCCGCTGGCCGCCGGCAAGGTGCCGCGCGGCTTCGCCACCTGCGTGCGCGTGCTCCACCAGGCCGGGCGCTGGAACATGATCGAGGTCTTCACGATCGGCGCGCTGCTGTCGCTGGTTCGCCTCGCGGGCCTTGCCGACGCCGTGCCCGGACCGGGGCTGTTCGCCCTCGGCGGGGTGATGGTGCTGTTCGCCGCGATCGAGTCGGCCGGCCTCAAGCACCTGTGGTGGCACGTGCAATGAGCGCCGCCAGCGGCGTGGCCTGCGACGATCCGTTCCGGCCGCCGGTGCTCGGCTGCGAGAGCTGCGGCCTGACCTCGGCGAACGCGCTCGCCGACGCCGTCGAGCGGCCCGGCGACGCACCCCGGCTGCAGAAGTGCCCGCGCTGCGGCCACGTGCTCCACGCCAGGAAGCCGTTGAGCCTGCAGCGCACCTGGGCCTCGACGATCGCGGCCGCGGTGCTCTATGTGCCAGCCAACGTGCTGCCGATCATGACCACCGTCTCGGCGCTGCAGCACGACGATCACACCCTGCTCGGCGGCATCCGCGAGCTCTGGATCGACGGCTCCTGGGGCCTCTCGATCATCGTCTTCATCGCCAGCATCGCCGTGCCCGTGCTCAAGATCGGCGCCCTGGCGCTGCTCGCCTGGAGCACGCAGTACGCGTCCGCCTGGCGCCGGCTCGACCGGGCGAGGCTGTACCGGCTGATCGAGGCGGTGGGGCACTGGTCGATGCTCGACGTCTACGTCGTCGTCCTGCTCGCGGCGACGATCCGCTACGGCTCGCTCGCCAGCGTGCAGGCCGGGCCGGGCCTGCTCGCATTCGCCGCGGTCGTCGTGCTGACGATGCTCGCGACCTATGCCTTCGACCCGAAGCTGATCTGGGACGATCCCCGGCCTGCCGCCCGGCGCGGGTCGACGCCGCCGAACACAGGAGTTGCCGAACATGCCGGACGATCCGCCTGACCCGGCGCAGCCGGCGGCCGAGGCCCTGCCGGAGCCGCGGGTCGTCCAGGCGCGGCGCTGGAACGTCTCGCTGGTCTGGCTGCTGCCGGCGGTCGCGGTCGCGATCGGCGCCTCGCTGCTCGTGCGCAACGTCTTCCTGACCGGCCCCCGCATCGACATCGAGTTCGCTTCCGCCGAGGGCGTGGAGCCCGGCAAGACCGAGGTTCGCTACAAGGAAGTGGTGATCGGCAAGGTGCGGACGGTGTCGCTGCGCGACGACCGCAAGGGTGTCGTCGTCGGCGTCCAGCTCGACCGTTCCGCGGCCGGCATGGCGGTCCAGGACACGAGCTTCTGGGTGGTCCGGCCGCGCATCGGCATCGGCGGCGTCACCGGCCTCGGCACGCTGCTTTCGGGCGCCTACATCGGCACCGATGCCGGCGTGTCGACCAACGCGCGCAGCGAGTTCAAGGGCCTGGAGGCGCCGCCGTTCGTGCTGCGCGGCGAGCCGGGCGCGATCTTCGTGCTCCGTTCCTATGACCTCGGCTCGCTCGACTTCGGCTCGCCGGTCTTCTACCGCCGCACCAACGTCGGCCGGGTGGTCGGCTACACGCTCGACGCCGAGCGCGACGAGCTCTCGGTGCGCATCTTCATCGAGGCGCCGTATCAGAAGCTGGTCGGCCAGGACACGCGGTTCTGGAACGCCAGCGGCGTCGACCTCACGGTCAACGCCAGCGGCCTCACCCTCAACACCCAGACCCTCGCCTCGGTGCTGGCGGGCGGGCTGGCGTTCGAGAATCCGCCCGGTCCGCGCAAGCCCGTGCCGGCGAACGCGGTGTTCACCCTCTACAACGATCGCCCCGCGGCGATGGCGCCGCCGGACGGCCTGCCGGTGCGGGTGCGGATGGTGTTCGACTCGTCCGTGCGCGGGCTGGCCGAAGGCGCGGCGATCGACCTGTTCGGCCTCGAGATCGGCAAGGTCACGTCGATCGCGCTGCAGTACGACCCGGCGCGCAAGCGCTTCCCGGTCGAGGTCTTCGCCGACGTCTATCCGCAGCGCCTGGGCGTCGTCCGCACCGCGCTGCTGCAGGCGGCGCCGGCGCGGGCCGCGGCCGATACCGGCGACGCCGCGGCGCTGCAGCAGCTCGTCGCCAACGGCATCCGCGCCCAGCTTCGCACCGGCAACCTCCTGACCGGGCAGCTCTACGTCGCCCTCGACTTCATCGGCAAGGATCCGGCGCGGGCGTCGCTGGCTGATGGCACGCTGAACCTGCCGACGGCGCGCGGCACGCTGAGCGAGATCCAGCCGCAGATCGCCGAGATCGTCGAGAAGGTGAGCAAGATTCCGTTCGACGAGATCGGCAAGGACCTGCGCTCGACCCTCGCCGGCGCGAACGCGGCGATCGGCCGGCTCACGCCCGAAGCGCAGAAGGCGATGGCCGAGGTGCAGAAGACCCTGGCGCGGGCCCAGGCCTCGCTCGACAACCTCGACCGCAACGTCACCGACCCGGGTGCACCGGTGCAGCAGAACCTGCAGGAGACCCTGCTCGAGCTGCAGCGCACGGCGCGTTCGCTGCGCGTGCTGTCCGACTACCTGCAGCAGCATCCGGAATCGCTGCTGCGCGGCAAGCCGGCCGACGCCCCCGTTCCGCAACGCTGAGCGCCACGACAGGCCCCACCATGACGCAGAGATCCCGTCCGCTCGCCGCCGTCGCCTTCGCCGCGCTGTTCGCGTTCTCGGCCTGCTCGACTTCGCCGCCGCCGACCCGCCTGCATACCCTGATGCCGGGCGAGCCGACCGCGCGCGATCCGGCGCTGCGCGGCGGGCCGCGGTTCGTGGCGCTCGAGCCGATCCGCCTGCCGGCGCAGGTCGACCAGCCGCAGTGGCTGGTGCGCCTGCCGGACGAGAGCCTCGCCAGCCTCGAGCAGGAGCGCTGGGCGGCGCCGTTGCGCGACGAGCTGCGCCAGGCGCTGCTCGAGCAGCTCGGCGCGCGCTTCGGCATCGTCGAGGGGCGGGGAGCCGTGCCGCCGTTGCGCGTGGCGCTCGAGGTCCGCCGCTTCGACTCGGTGCCCGGCCGCGAGGCGCGGATCGACGGCGCCTGGAGCGTGGTTCCGGCGAATGTGAGTGCCACGCTGCGCTGCACGCTGCTCGTGCGCGAAAGCGCCAGCGGCGGCATGCCCGAGCTCGCCGCGGCGCATCGACGCGCGGTCGTGCGGCTGGCCGATGCCATCGGCGCCAGCGTCGTCGCGGTGCAGGCCGGGTCGCCCGCGTGCCCGGCCGCTCCGAGCTGAACGCTACGGGCCGAACGGATTCGTCCTCGCGAAGAAAGCCGCCCGGGCGTCTTGCGACGACCGGGCGGCTTGCTGCCGAGGCAGCGATCAGCCGGCGCAGCGCGCCGGCTCGAACACGATTACGGGCGAATCGCGATCTGGTTCTTGACCGCCTTCACGCCCTTGACCTTCATGGCGATGCTTTCGGCCGTGTTCTTCTCGACCGAGTTCTTGGCGAAGCCCGACAGCATGACTTCACCGTTCAGCGTCTCGACCTTGATGGAGGCGGCGTCGACGTTCTTGTCCTCGACCATCCTGGCCTTGACCGAGGTCGTGATCGACGCATCGTCGACGTAGGAGCCGACCGATTCCTGGCCGCGCGTGACCGCGCAACCGGAGGTGACGATCAGGGCAGCGGCGGCAACGAGGGCCGCGAGGGGGGTGCGAAGGTTCATGGTGTTGACTCCAGTGAAGAAAAGACGAGTTATGGAACGAGTTGACGGTGGATTCGAAGGCCCCACCGAAGCAGGCCTGAAATGTCAGGGAGTCAGCCAGTCGCTGAGCTCGTCGGCGTGCTCCTGCTCCTGGCTGAGGATCGATTCGAGGATGCGGCGCGTCGTCGAGTCCTTGTCGCCGATCAGCGCGATCATCTGGCTGTAGGCCTCGATGGCGACGCGTTCGGCGATCAGGTTCGAGCGGATCATGGCCTGCAGGTCCGACGACTCGTCGTAGTCGGCGTGGCTGCGCTCGAGCAGGGTCGCCGGTGCGAAGTCGGGCTCGCCGCCGAGCTGGACGATCCGCTCGGCGAGCTGGTCAGCATGCGCCGTCTCTTCCTGCGCATGGACCAGGAATTCGTCGGCGATCGCCGGCGACGCCACGCCCTTGGCGGTGTAGTAATGCCGCTTGTAGCGCAGAGTGCAGACGATCTCGGTGGCGAGCGCGTCGTTCAGCAGCTTGATGATGTCTTCGCGCCACGGGCCGTAGCTGGGCGTTACCGCACCCTTCTCCAGACTGCGCTTGGCCGCCTCGAGCGCGCGCTCGTCGAGCCGCAGGTGGGTGCCGTCGTCGTGCAGGCTCTGCACCTTGCCGACCGAAGGGTTGTTCATGGTCTTGTCCGTGTTGCTCATTTGCTGGCTACCGCCTTGGCACCGAGCAACGCGAACAGCAGCACGGCGACGAACAGCACCAGGAATACGACGAACAGTATCTTGGCGATGCCTGCGGCGCCGGCGGCTACGCCGGTGAAGCCCAGGCCGCCGGCTATGAGGGCGATGATGGCGAAGATGAGGGCCCACTTGAGCATGTCTGTTTCTCCCTGCGCCGACCGGTCCCGAATGTCCGTGCGGCTGTGAATTGGATGGGAGAACTTTAGGCAGGGGCTCTCGCCGCGGCCATCGGAATGCCGCGTGCGCCGCTGTAGGACAGACGGAGAGCAGAAGGGGCGCCGGCGCCCCGGTCCGCTCTCAGCCGACCCCCAGCAGCGCTTTCTCGGTGCGATCGGCCGAGGGCGCCGACGCGGGGCCGAGCAGCATTCGATACGCGGCCGCGGCCGGCAGCGCCGACCAGCGAAGCCGCTCGCCCGGTCGCAACGCGAGCAGGCCGGCGGGCGCGCCGGGCGATGCCGCGGCGGTCCGAGAGAACACGACCTGGAGCTTCTTGCCGGCGCGCGTGAGGACGATCTCCACCTCGTTCCACGCGCTGGGCAGGCAGGGCCGGAACTCGATCTCGTCGCCGTGCTGGACGAGGCCGAACATCGACTCGATGGCGGCGCGATGCAGCCATGCGGCCGAGCCCGTGTACCAGCTCCAGCCGCCGCGGCCGACATAAGGCGGCGCGCTGTACACGTCGCCGGCCACCACGTACGGCTCGATCGCATACGCCGGCCCGCGCCCGGGGTGGCGCGAGCGATGCGCCGGGCTGAGGTAGGCGAAATAGCGGTATGCGGCGTCGCCGTCGCCACGCGCCGCCTGGGCCATCAGCGCCCAGACGCCGGCGTGCGAATACTGGCCGCCGTTCTCGCGCACGCCGGGCGGATAGGCCTGGATGTAGCCGGCGCTCGGCTGCGCATGACGCAGCGGCGGGTCGAGCAGGCGAAGCAGGCCGGCCTCGGGGTCGACGAGCTGCGCCTCGAGCGATGCCATCGCCTGGCGCTGGTGCGCCTCGGGCGCGGCCCCGGAGAGGACGGCCCAGGCCTGGGCGATCAGGTCGATGCGGCCTTCCTCGTTCGTGGCCGAGCCGAGCGGCGTGCCGTCGTCGAAGAAGGCCCGCCGGTACCACTCGCCGTCCCAGCCCGACTCCTCGAGCGCGCGGCGCCAGCCGCGGGCGGCGTCGCGCCAGGTCGCGGCCCGCGCCGTCTCGCCGCGGCCCTCGGCCACCGGGGCGAAGCGCTCGACGATGTCGACCAGGAACCAGGCGAGCCACACCGATTCGCCCCGGCCTTCGTGCCCGACCCGGTTCATGCCGTCGTTCCAGTCGCCGGTGCCCATCAACGGCAGGCCATGCGCGCCGGCGGTGAGGCTGCGGTCTATGGTCCGCGCGCAGTGCTCGTAGACGCTCGCGCTCTCGGCGCCGATGCCGGGCGCGTAGTATGCGTCCTCGGCGCCGGGCGGCACCGCCATTCCTTCGAGGAAGGGCACGCTTTCGTCGAGCACGCCGCTGTCGCCGGTGGCCTCGGTGTAGCGCAGCGCGGCGTGCGGCAGCCAGAGCAGGTCGTCGGAGAAATGGGTGCGCACGCCGGCGCCGGTGGGCGCGTGCCACCAGTGCTGCACGTCGCCTTCGGGAAACTGGCGCGAGGCGGCGAGCAGGATCTGCCGGCGCAGCATGTCCGGCGCGGCCCAGGCGAGCGCCATCGAGTCCTGCAGCTGGTCGCGGTAGCCGTAGGCGCCGCCCGCCTGGTAGAAGCCGGCCTTGGCCCAGAGCCGGCAGGCGACGGTCTGGTAGAGCAGCCAGCGGTTGACCATGGCGTCGAACAGCGGGTCGGGCGTGCGCACGATCGTCGCGTCGAGCAGCTCGTCCCAGCGGTCGCGGACCGCGAGCTTGCGCTTCAGCGGCGAGACCCGCGCCGCGCTCGCGGCCAGCGCCTGCGCGCCCTCCGGGCTCGGCGCCCAGCCGAGCAGGAAGGTGCGCTCGATCGTGTCGCCGGCGCGCAGCGCGATCCGGGTCGCGATCGCCGCGCACGGGTCGAGGCCGCCGCCGCTCGCCTGGCCGTACTGGTCGGGGACGACCAGGCGGCCGCGCGCGTCGAACGACTCGCGCCGGTCGCAGGTCCAGTCGGTCAGCTCATCGGCGTCGCCGGAGAGGCCGAAGAAGGCAGTGCCGCCGCCGAAGCCGCCGGAGCGGTCGCGCTGGGTGCAGAACAGCGTCGTCATGCGCAGCTCGTCGCCGCGCGCTTCGTCGGGCTGCGCCCCGGTGCCGCTGTCGTCGCCCGGCGCGGCGCGCTGGCTGGCCGCGCTGGTAAGCGTGGTGCCGCGGTCGGCGCGGTTGGCGCCGAGGATCCACTCGGCGATGCCGACGATGCGCAGGTTGAGCGTCTTGTGGCCGCGGTTGATCAGGCGCAGCCGCACCTGCTTGAGCGCGGCGTCGGGGTCGACGCACCACGAGACGCTGACGTCGAGCGAGCCGTGGCGATGGCTGATGGTGCTGTGCCCCTGGCCGTGCGAGACCCGGTACTCGGCGCGGTTGTCGCCGGCGGCCGAAGGCGTGACGCTCCAGGCCTGCATGGTGCGCGTGTCCTGGAGCAGGAACCATTCTCCCGGCGGGTCGGCGACCGGATCGTTCGACCACGGCGTCAGCATGTTGAGCCGGCTGTTCAGCGCCCAGGTGTAGCCGCCGCCGGCTTCGCTCAGTTGCGCGCCGAAGACCGGATTGGCGAGCACGTTGACCCAGGGCCGCGCCGGCCAGATCAGGGCGGTGACGTCGAAGCGGAACTCGCCGCTGGTCTGGGCGAACTCGCCCGCGGGCGCCCGCGGCACGATCTCCGAGCCCATGTCGGCGGGCAGCGAGGCCGAGGAGACCGCCTGCCGGTCCTCGAGGGCGCGGTCGTGCTCCTCGACCAGCTCCTGCACGTGATGCCAGAGCGGCCGGCCGTCGGCGTTGAGGCGCACCCGCGCCAGGGCACGCAGGGTCGAGAGCTCGTCGCCGTGCAGGTCGCTCGCGGCGAGGATGAAGAAGCCCGTCTCGGCGGCGCAGGGCTGCGCGTTGCAGGCGGCGACGTGCGCCTCGCGCAGCGCGCCGATCTGCCGGGCGACTTCCATGAGGTAGGACGCCGGCTCGTGGTTGACGACGACGAAATCGCAGGCGACGCCGCCCCACGACCAGAGGCGCAGCGCCTGCGCCAGCGAGTTCAGCAGGCCCAGTCCCTGGGCGACGCCGGCGGAGACGAGGACGATCGGCCGGTCGCCGGAGATGCCGAAGCGCCAGAGCAGGCGCCGGTCGCAGACCTCGCTCGCCTCGGCGCGCAGCGCGTGCGGCCGGGTCAGCGTCAGGGCGAGCAGGGTGCTCAGGGTCTGGATCGCGGCGAAGGTCTCGGCGCCGATCCGCATCTCGCGCAGGCGGATGCCGGCGAGCGTGGCCGACATCATCGAGGCGCGCTCGATGTTGCTCGGCTGGCGGTACTTGTCGATCACCGCGCGCAGGGTCGACCGGCTGTTCGCCGCCGCGGTGCAGAAGGTGATGCGCGCCTGGCCGCCGGGGGCGATCTGCAGGCGCAGCGCGAACGCCGCGACCGGATCGAGGCCGGTGTCCAGCGGCGCGCCTTCGCCGCCTTGGGGCGCCGCGGGCGGCTCGTCGAAGGAAGCAAGGGGATGGCTGGCGCCGCGGTTGCGGCCGAGCCAGCGCTGCCGGTCGACCTGCAGGCGGAGGCCGGACACCTCCGGCTCGGCCTCGGCGATGAAGTGCGCCGCGAGCACGCTCTTGTCTTGCGCCAGGCGCGGCGTGCGCTCGAACACGAGCGCCTGGTGGCCGGCCTGCCACTCGGCGCCGACGAACAGGTTCTGGAAGGCCGGATGGGCCTCGTCGGCGCGGGCGTCGGCGAGCGAGACCTCGAATGCCGACATCAGCTCGAGGTCGAGCGTCCGGTCGCCCTTGTTGCGCAGGACGACGCGCCGGAACTCGATGTCGTCCTCGGGGCTGACCCAGACCGTGGTCTCGGCGTCGACCTCGGGCCAGCTCGCGCCGAACCAGGCGCGGTCGGCGTGGAAGCTGGCGTGATAGTGCGCCGCCCGGTCCGGGGCAGGATGCTGGGTCAGCGAGACCGCGCGCGGCTGCCGGTCCCAGCGCAGGTGGAAGAAGCTGCCGTGGGCGTCGCGCAGCGCGTCGTCGCGCGAGCGCGAGATCATGTCGCGGCCCCAGCGGCTGCTGCCGGCGCCGTTGGCCCGCAGCATGACGGCGTAGCGGCCGTTCGAGAGCAGGTGCGTCGGCTCGATCGCCGCCATGCCGGGCAGGACGTCGCGCAGCACGCCCGGGCCGCGCTTCTGCAGCGCGCCTGGCGCCGAGCTCGCAGGCGCTTCGTGCAGCACCGTGACCTCGCGCGGCGCGCGCTCGTGCAGCAGCGACGCCACCGCCTCGATGCGCGGAACGCGCATGCCCCAGCGGCGCGGCGCGCCCGCCAGCAGCACGTTGGCGAGTGCGACCACGCTCATGCCCTGGTGGTGCGCCATGAAGGTCTCGACCCGGGCCACGCCCTCGGTGCCCGACTGCCGCGCCGGCGTGTAGTCGAGCGCCTCGATGAAGCCGTAGCGGCCGCGCGCCCGGATCTGCTCGAGGCGGCGCAGGTTGGCGGCGGCGCGATGCGGCGCGACCTGCGCCGCCAGCGCCGTCGCGTAGGGCGCGACCACCAGCTCGTCGATCGGCGTGCGGCGCAGCGCCAGCGCTGGAATGCCCTGCGGCGCGTACTGGTAGGCGAGGGTGTGGTCGCTGCCCGCATAGGCCGACTCGGAGATGCCCCAGGGCACGTGATGGCGGCGGCCGAAGTCGATCTGCTCGTGCACCGCGGCCCGCGCGGCCGAATGGAGCACGCTGCCGTGCGGCTCGTCGAGGACCAGCGTCGGCATCAGGTATTCGAACATCGAGCCCGACCAGGAGCGCAGGCCGGCCAGGTCGCCGGCGGCGAAGAACGGCCGGCCGAGCGCCGCCCAATGGGCGGCAGGGACATCGCCCTTGGCGATCGCCCAGAGGCTGGTGGCGCGCGCCTCGGACGCGAGCAGGTCGTAGAAGCCGGCGTCGAGCTGGTGCTCGGCGACGCGAAAGCCGATGTGGAAGAGGCGGCGCTTGCGGTGATAGAGGAACTCGAAGTCGGGCTCGCGCGCCAGCCGCTGGCAGGTCGAGACGACCGCGCGCAGGCGCGCATCGGCAGCGGCGTCGCCGCCGAGGTCGAGGCGGGCCGAGCGCAGGGTCGCGATGGCGTCGGCCACGGCCCAGGCGAGCCGGTGCGCGGACGTGACCGGCGCATCGGCGGCGAGCGGCGGAGCCCACGCGGCGAGCTCGGCTTCGGCCGCGGCCAGCCGCTGCCCGGCGCCTGCCGGATCGGCGGCGAGCAGGGCGAGCGGATCGCCTTCGAGCAGCGACGCCAGCGCGTCGGCCGCGGGCAGCGCCTTGTCGCTCGCCGCCCGCAAGGCGGCGATGCGCGCCTTTGCCGCGTTCAGCTCGCGCCGCAGTGCCGAGTCGTCGCGCGGCGCAGAGGCGAGCTCGAGGCAGGCCTGCGCGACCGCCAGCAGGTGCATGCACAGGTTGCCGCTGTCGACCGTGGAGACGTATTGCGGCAGCAGCGCCTGCGCCCGCTCGGTGTCGTACCAGTTGAGGAAGTGGCCGCGGTGCCGGGGCAGCGCCTGCAGCCCGGCCAGCGTCGCCTCGAGGCGAACGATCGCGTCGTTGCGGCCGATCCAGCCGAACTCGCGCGCGCACACGGTGGCGAGCAGGTACAGGCCGATGTTGGTCGGCGAGGTGCGGTGCGCCACCATGTCGTGCGGCGCGGTCTGCAGGTTGTCGGGCGGCAGGTCGTGGTCGCCCGGGACGACGCAGCGCTCGAACAGCCGCCAGGTGTCGCGCGCGACCGTTGCGAGGTAGTCGCGATCGGTCGGCGACAGCGCGTCGGCGCGGCGCTGCGGGCGCGGTCGGCTGACCCACCAGCTCCACACCGGCGAGAGCGCCCAGGCGACGCAGAGCACGCTGGCGAAGAGCGGATGCGGCGTGCCGGTGGCGGCGAGCAGCCCCCACAGCACGGCCGCGGCGAGCGGCACGCCCCAGTGCTTGCGCGCCAGGGTCGGCAGGTCGGTCGAGGCCGACGCCTGGGCCGCCGCCGCGGTAGTCCACTCGAGCAGGTGGCGACGGCTCACCGCCGTGCGCCAGACCGCGCGCACGATGGCGTCCACCGCCATCAGGGCGAGTTGCATGATCTGCGCCAGCAGCCAGGCACCGCTGAGCAGCACCCGCGCCAGGTCGGCGAGCCATTGGCGATAGAAGTGGGCTCGGGCGACGTCGTCCCGGCTCGGCCAGAAGCCGGCGATCGTGCCCATCAGCGGCCCGGCCGTGAACGCCAGGCCGATCAGCGCCAGCACCGCCCATGGCGATACCACCGTCGTCGCCAGCGCCAGCGCAAGCAGGGACATCGACGCCGGCGCGACCAGCGAGCGGCGCAGGTTGTCGATCATCTTCCAGCGGTTGATCGCGCGCAGCGGGTAGCGGCCCGGGCGCAGCAGGATCGGCAGCAGCTGCCAGTCGCCGCGGGTCCAGCGGTGCACGCGCGAGGCGGCGACGTCGGCGTGGAACGGCGCGTCCTCCATGATCGAGACGTCGGTCACCGCGGCGCAGCGGGCGAGCGAGCCTTCGAGCAGGTCGTGGCTCAGCACCTGGCTCGGCGGCAGGCGCCCGCCGAGCACCGCGTGTACGGCCTGGACGTCGAGCAGACCCTTGCCGGTGAAGGTGCCTTCGCCGAACAGGTCCTGGTAGACCTCGGAGCTGGCGATGCTGTAGGGGTCGATGCCGCTCTGCCCGGAGAACAGCCAGTGGTAGAGCGTCACTTCCTCGGGCGCGCACAGCGGCGTGGCGACGTGCGGCTGCAGGATGCCGTAGCCGCGGTCGACCCGGCGCCCGTCGGCCGAGAGCCGCGGCCGGTTGTGCGGATGCGCGGCCACGCCGACCAGGTCGCGCAGCCGGCCGGGCGGAAGGCGGGTGTCGCTGTCGAGCGTGAGCACGTAGCGCACGCCGGGCTCGACCATAGAGACCCGGCCGAGATCGATGAACGGCGCGGCCGCGCCTTCGGCCAGCATTCCGAGCAGCTGCTCCAGCTTGCCGCGCTTTCGCTCCCAGCCGATCCAGCGCTGCTCCGATTCGGAGAAGGTCCGCTCCCGATGCAGGAGGATGAAGCGCGGCGCCTCGCCTTCGCCGACCGGATAGAGCGCGTTCAGGCGCTCGATTGCCTGCACGGCTGCGTCGAGCAGGGCGGTGTCTTCCGGCGCACGTTGCTGCGGTGCGTCGGCCCAGTCGCTGAGCAGCGCGAATTGCACGCCGTTCTCCGGATTGGCGAGGTAGTGGAGCTGCAGCTGGTGCGCGAGCGCCGCGCCGGATTGCGGGCCGAGCAGCATCGCCGGGATGACGACCATCGGCCGATGCTCGCGCGGCAGGCCGGCCAGGAACGCGAGCCGCGGCAGGTGACTCGGCCGCGCCGATTCGCTGATCAGCCGGTTGATCACGGCGACGGCAGCCTCGGACGCGGGCAGGAGCATCAACGCGGCGGCGAGCCCGCCGAGCCAGGGTGCGACCCCGGGGGCAAGCGCCGCGCTGTGGCGCAGCAGCAGCCACGCGACGATCGCCGCGGTGGTTAGCACCACTGCGCCCAGATACGTCGGCAAGGCGAGGCGGCGCAGGCGCGCCCGGCGCTCCCAGGCATGGCTCTCGGGCAGGCCGATCGCCGGCAGCAGCGTCGCCTGGCCCGGGCCGAGCAGCCAGTACGCGGCGACGCTGCGCGGGTCGTCGTCGCCCGCCGGAGCGGTGTCGGCAGCGTCCATCAGCCCGAGCAGCGCCTCGGCGATGGCGCGCTCGCTTCTGCCGCTTTTCTTGGCGAGCTTCTCGATCGCATGCAGGGTTCGGTCGCGGGTGTCGTCGCGCTCGGCGGCGAACGCGGGCGAGCGCAGCATCAGCTGCATCAGCACGCTGGTCTGGCTGACGATGTCGGGCCAGTCGGCGTCGCCGATCGAGCGCAGCGAGGTGATCGCGTTGCCGACGCTCAGGTTGTCGGCGGCCTGCGCCGCCGGCAGCCGGGTCTGGATCTCGGCCAGGTGCGGCGCGACCCGGCCC
>JANMCC010000019.1:0-14268 GCA_031360885.1 Burkholderiales bacterium
TTCGACCGGCCTTCAGCATGATGACGGGCTTCTTCTTCGACACGCGCTTGGCCACCTCGGCAAAAGCGCGACCGTCCTTGAGATCCTCGCAGTGCTGCGCAATGACCTTCGTGTTCGGGTCCTGCTCGAAAAATAGCAGCAAGTCGTCCTCGTCGATGTCCGACTTGTTGCCCAGCCCGACGATCGCCGAGACCCCCATCTTGGCCGAGCGCGAGAACCCGATGATGGCCATGCCGATGCCGCCGGACTGCGACGACAGCGCCGCCGAGCCTTTGACGTCGTAGGCCGTGCAGAAGGTTGCACAGAGGTTGGCGGGCGTGTAGTAGAAGCCGTAGATGTTGGGTCCCATTAGCCGGATGTTGTACTTGCGGCCAATCTCGACCAGCTCTTCCTGCATCTCGTGCTCGCCGGTCTCGGCGAAGCCCGATGGAATCAGTACCGCGCCGGCGATGCCCTTCTCGCCGCACTCGACCAACGCACCCGCCACCAACTTGGCCGGGATGGCGAACACTGCCGTGTCGATTTCGCCAGGGACGTCCTTGACGCTCTTGTAGGCCTTGTGGCCCATGATCTCGTCGGCCTTCGGGTGGATCGGAATGATCTGCCCCTTGTAGCCGCCGTTGATCAGGTTCTTCATCACCGAGTTGCCGATCTTGCCGTTCTCGGCCGAGGCGCCGATCACCGCGACCGACTTCGGCTGCATGATCCGGTTCATCGACTTGACGACCTCGGCCTCGGGCGGGCGGTGGCGCGCGGGCTTCGGATGGAAGTCGACGACGATGCGCACGTCGGCGGCGACCGCGCCGTCCTTGGTCGCGAACACCGGGTTCAGGTCCATCTCGGATATTTCGGGGAAGTCGCTGACCAGCTCGCTCACACCCACGATCAGGCTGGCCAGTGCGTCGCGGTTCACCGCGTCGCCGCCACGCACGCCCTTGAGCATTTCGGCGGCCTGGATGCCGTCGAGCATCGACAGCGCGTCGGTCTTGGTTGCGGGGGCCAGGCGGAACGTGATGTCCTTCAGCACCTCGACCAGCACGCCGCCCAGGCCGAACGCGACCAGCTTGCCGAAGCTGTCGTCGGTGACCGCACCGACGATGACCTCCTGGCCACTCTTCACCATCTGCTGCACCTGCACGCCCAGGATGCTGGCGTCGGCCTTGTACCGCTTGGCGTTGGCCAGGATCGTGTCATAGGCCTTGACGGCCTCGTCGGCCGTCTTGATGCCCACCATCACGCCGCCGGCCTCGGTCTTGTGCAGGATGTCGGGTGAGACGATCTTCATCACCACCGGGAAGCCCATGCTCGCCGCCAGCGTGCCGGCGTCGGCGGCACTGCTCGCCACCCCTTCGCCCGGCACCGCGATGCCGTAGGCGTCGCAGATCTGCTTGCCTTCCGGCGCGGTCAGGGAGTCGCGGCCCGAAGCGCGAAGCGCGTCGAGCAGCTGGCGTACCTTGGCTTTGTCTTTGCTCATGTTCTCTCTCCGTGTCGCGTGCCTGATGATGTCGTGGTCGGTCAGATGATCCTCGCTTCGCGCAGCGAGGCGACCTCGGCCGCCGAATAGCCGAGCTCGGCGAGGACCTCCTCGTTGTGCTCGCCGAGCAGGGGCGAGCGCTTGACCTCGGTCTCGCTGTCCGACATCTTGATCGGGTTGCCGACGGTCAGATACTTGCCCCGCGTCGGATGGTCGACCTCGACCACGGTGCCGGTCGCGCGCAGCGACTCGTCTTCGGCGATCTCCTTCATCGACAGGATCGGCCCGCACGGGATGTCGAACTTGTTGAGGATGTCCATCGCCTCGAACTTGGTCTTCGTCATCGTCCATTCCTCGATCCGGGCGAAGATCGACTTCAGGTGCGGCAGGCGCGCCGTCGGCGTGGCGTAGTGCGGGTCGGTGATCCAGCCCTCCTCGCCGATCACCTTGCAGATCGCGCTCCACACCGGCGCCTGGGTGATGAAGTAGATGTAGGCGTTCGGGTCGGTCTGCCAGCCCTTGCACTTCAGGATCCAGCCCGGCTGGCCGCCGCCCGACGCATTGCCGGCGCGCGGCACCGCCTCGCCGAAGCCGATGTCGGGGAACTGCGGATACTCCCTCATGACGCCGGTGCGGTCGAGCCGCTGCTGGTCGCGCAGTTTCACCCGGCAGAGGTTGAGCACGCCGTCCTGCATCGCCGCCAGCACTTTTTGGCCGCGGCCGGTCGCGTTGCGCTGGTACAGCGCGGCGACGATGCCGAGCGCCAGGTGAAGGCCGGTGCCGCTGTCGCCGATCTGCGCGCCGGTGACGAGCGGCGGGCCGTCGTCGAAGCCGGTCGTCGAGGCGGCGCCGCCAGCGCACTGGGCGACGTTCTCGTAGACCTTGCAGTCCTCGTACGGCCCGGGGCCGAAGCCCTTGACCGAGGCGACGATCATGCGCGGGTTGAGCTTCTGGATGTGCTCCCAGGTGAAGCCCATGCGGTCGAGCGCGCCCGGCGCGAAGTTCTCGACCAGCACGTCGCAGGTCTTGATCAGCCGGTCGACGACTTCCTTGCCCTTGGCGTCCTTGGTGTTGACCGTGATCGACCGCTTGTTGTGGTTGAGCATCGTGAAGTAGAGGCTGTCGACATCGGGGATGTCGCGCAGCTGGCCGCGGGTCGCGTCGCCCTCGCCCGCCTTCTCGAGCTTGATCACGTCGGCGCCGAACCAGGCCAGCAGCTGCGTGCAGGTCGGGCCCGACTGGACGTGCGTGAAGTCGAGGATGCGAACGCCGTCTAGTGCTTTGCTCATCGTGGGTTCCTGAGGAATCGAATCGGGGGAATCACTTCTTCTTGGCTGCCGTCGGGTTCAGGCTCGTGATGCGGCCGCTTTCGGTGCCTGCCGTCTCGTCGATCACCGCGTTGATCAGCGTCGGCTTGCCCGAGGCGACGGCCTCGAGGAGGCCCTTCCTGAGCTCGTCGGGAGTGGTCGCGTTGACGCCGACGCCGCCGAAGGCTTCCATCATCTTGTCGTAGCGCGCGCCCTTGACGAAGACCGTGGGCGCGACGTCGCCGCCGCGCGGGTTGACATCGGTGCCCTTGTAGACACCGTTGTTGTTGAAGACGATCACGCACACCGGCAGGCCGTAGCGGCAGATCGTCTCGACCTCCATGCCCGAGAAGCCGAAGGCGCTGTCGCCCTCGATCGCGATCACCGGCTTGCCGCTGGTCACCGCCGCGGCGACCGCGAAGCCCATGCCGATGCCCATGATGCCCCAGGTGCCGACGTCGAGGCGCTTCCTCGGCTCGTACATGTCGACGATCGAGCGCGCGAAGTCGAGCGTGTTGGCGCCTTCGTTGACGACGATCGCCTCCGGGTTCGCCTTGACCACGTCGCGGATGACGTTGAGCGCGCTCTGGAAATTCATCGGCGACGGGTTCTTCGCCAGCGTCTCGGCCATCTTGGCGAGGTTCTTGTCCTTGCGCTCGCCGATCGCGGCGGTCCACTCGGCCGGCGGCCTGGCCCAGTTCGCGCCCAGGCCGCTCACCAGCGCGCCGACGCACGAGCCGATGTCGCCGACCAGCGGCGCCGCGATCGGCACGTTGCTGTCCGCCTCGATCGGCGAGATGTCGATCTGCACGAACTTGCGGCCGTGCGCGTTCGCGCCGCCCCAGGTCTTGCCCTTGCCGTGCGAGAGCAGCCAGTTGAGGCGCGCGCCGATCAGGACGACGACGTCGGCCTCGGCCAGCACGTACGAGCGGGTCGCCGCCGCCGACTGCTCGTGCGTGTCGGGCAGCAGGCCCTTGGCCATCGACATCGGCAGGTACGGGATGCCGGTCTTCTCGATGAAGGCGCGGATCTCGGCGTCGGCGCGCGCATACGCCGCGCCCTTGCCGAGGATGATGAGCGGGCGCCTGGCGCCCTTCAGCACGTCGAGCGCGCGCTGCACCGCGTCGGGCGCCGGGATCTGGCGCGGCGCCGGATCGACGACCTCGACCAGCGAGCGCCGGCCGGCCGCCGCCTCGACTGCCTGCGAGAACAGCTTGGCCGGGAAGTCGAGGTACACGCCGCCGGGCCGGCCCGAAACCGCCGAGCGGATGGCGCGGGCGATGCCGATGCCGATGTCTTCGGCGTGGAGCACGCGGTAGGCGGCCTTGCACAGCGGCTTGGCGATCGCGAGCTGGTCCATCTCCTCGTAGTCGCCCTGCTGCAGGTCGACGATCTCGCGCTCGCTCGAGCCGCTGATGAGGATCATCGGGAAGCAGTTGGTCGTCGCGTTGGCGAGCGAGGTCAGGCCGTTGAGAAAGCCCGGCGCCGACACCGTCAGGCAGATGCCGGGCTTGCCGGTGAGAAAGCCGGCCGCGGCGGCGGCGTTGCCGGCATGCTGCTCGTGGCGAAACGAGATGACGCGAAGCCCCTCGGCCTGCATCTTTCGCGTCAGGTCGGTGATGGGAATGCCGGGCAGGCCGAAGACGGTGTCGATGCCGTTCAGCTTCAGCGCTTCGATGACGAGGTGGAAGCCGTCGATCGTCTCTTCGGCGTTCACGCCGGCTTCGCCGCTCGCCGGGTTTTCATTGCTCGAGGCGGTGCCCGGCTTGAGGACTGCGGACATGCATGTCTCCTTGGAGGTCGCGGTATCATCGAATCGATCAGTGTGCGTCCCAAGCAGCGCGCGGCCCATTGACCTCCGTCAAGTTTTCCGAGATACGCCATGACGATGCTCGGGGATCATCCTGAGAGGAACGTGATTCGCCTGCAGCTCAAGCAAAACGTGGTTTTGCAGGGCCTCGACGACGACGACCGAGCCGAGCTCGAGCCCCACCTCGTCATCGTCGACGGCCACAAGGGCGATTTCCTGCTGTACCAGGGCGTGCGCGAGATGGAGCAGTACTTCATCCTCGACGGCATCCTGAAGCGCGTCGTCCAGAACAAGGAAGGCAAGGAGATGATCCTGCGCTTCGCCGACGAGCACGAGATGGAAACGAGCTACGCGGCGTGGCGCCTGGGAACCCCGACGCCCTACGGCATCGTCTGCGTCACCAAGGCACGGGTCGCGCGCCTGCCGCTCGAGACGTGGGTGGCGTTCCTCGAGAAGCGCAGCGAAGCCAAGCAGATGTTCGAGTACTCGGTGATGAAGGGCATGAGCGAGATCATGGCGCACACGATCACGCTGCACCTGCTCGACGCGCCGGGGCGGCTTCACCGCTTTCTGCGCAAGCACCCCAAGCTCGTCGACCGGATCCCCGGCAAGGAGCTGGCCGCCTACCTGAACCTCTCGGCCGAGACCCTGAGCCGGCTGAGGCACAGCGACAAGGTCTGACACCCGCCGGAGCGGGCGGAAGGTTCAGTCGACCGGCTGCTGCTCGGCGAGCGGGTCGGCCTTGGGCTTTCGGATCACGCCGAGCAGCTTCGAGATCAGCGGCCAGAGCAGCATGATCAGCGCCAGCGTCGTGATCGAGCCGACCAGCGGGTTGGACCACATGATCAGCACGTCGCCCTGCGAGACCAGCATCGACTGGCGGAACGAGTCCTCGGCCTTGTCGCCGAGCACCAGGGCGAGGACCAGCGGCGCCAGCGGGTAGTCGAGCTTCTTGAAGACGTAGCCGACGACGCCGAAGCCGAGCATGAACCAGACGTCGAGCATCGCGCTGTGCACGGTGTAGGCGCCTATCGCGCAGATGACGATGATCACCGGCGCGATGATCGAGAAGGGAATGCGCAGGATCGAAGCGAACAGCGGCACGGTCGTCAGCACCACGATCAGGCCGACCACGTTGCCGAGGTACATGCTGGCGATCAGGCCCCAGACGAAGTCCTTCTGCTCGACGAACAGCAGCGGGCCGGGCTGCAGGCCCCAGATCAGCAGGCCGCCGAGCAGCACCGCGGCCGTGGGCGAGCCCGGGATGCCCAGGGCCAGCATCGGCAGCAGGGCGCTGGTGCCGGCGGCATGGGCCGCCGTCTCGGGCGCGATCACGCCTTCGATCTCGCCGGTGCCGAACTTCGGCCCGTTCTTCGACATCTTCTTGGCCAGGCCGTAGCTCATGAACGAGGCGGGCGTCGCGCCGCCGGGCGTGATGCCCATCCAGATGCCGACCAGCGAGCTGCGGACCGAGGTGACCCAGTACCTCGGAAGCTCCTTCCAGGTCTCCCAGACGACCTTGGCGTTGATGCGCGCCGACTTGCCCGAGAACTGCAGGCCTTCTTCCATCGAGAGCAGGATCTCGCCGATGCCGAACAGGCCGATGACGGCGATCAGGAAGTCGAAGCCGCGCATCAGCTCGTTGATGCCGAAGGTCATGCGCAGCTGCCCGGTGATCGTGTCCATGCCCACGGCCGCCAGGGCGAAGCCGAGCGCCATCGAGACCAGGATCTTGAACGGCGACCCCTTGCCCATGCCGACGAAGCTGCAGAAGGTCAGCAGGTAGACGGCGAAGTACTCGGGGGCGCCGAACTTCAGCGCGAACTTCGCCACCAGCGGCGCGAGGAAGGTGATCATGATCACCGCGACCAGCGCGCCGACGAACGACGAGGTGAACGCCGCCGTCAGGGCCTGGCCGGCCTGGCCCCGCTGGGCCATCGGATAGCCGTCGAAGGTGGTCGCCACCGACCAGGGCTCGCCGGGAATGTTGAACAGGATCGAGGTGATAGCGCCGCCGAACAGCGCTCCCCAGTAGATGCACGACAGCATGACGATGGCCGACGTGGGCGACATCGTGAACGTCAGCGGCAGCAGGATCGCCACGCCGTTGGCGCCGCCCAGGCCGGGCAGGACGCCGATCACCACGCCGAGGATGATGCCCACGAGCATCAGGCCGAAGTTCATCGGCGTCAGGATGACGCTGAAGCCGTGCAGGAGTGCGCTCAGTTCAACCATCGGTTCGAAGCCTCAATAGCCGAGGAAGCGGAGCGGGTCGAGCGTGCCCTTGTAGAGCGGCACCTTGAACCAGACCTCGAACATCAGGAAGAAGACCGCGACGATGACCACGGACAGCAGAATGCTCTTCACGGGCGGGTACTTGCCCAGGACGATCATGAACACGGCGATGTAGATCGCCGAGGCCACGTACAGGCCGAGGAACACGGTCACCAGGACGTAGAGCGTGGCCGGGACGAGCACGTAGAGCACGCGGATCGCCTGGACACGGTTCACGAAGGTGCCGGTGTCGCGCGACTTGCTGAACACCGCCTGGTAGAGGATGCCCAGGCTCGCGACGATCGTGATCAGCCCGATGTAGAAGGGAAAATAGCCCGCCCCCGGACCGTCGCTGGTCCAGCGGGCGCCCAGGCGCCACGCTTCGGTCGTGAGGACCACCCCGAACACGAGGATCACGACGGCCACGATCGCGTCGACCGTATGGTTCTTCGCGACTGTCGGGCTGTCTTGCGCGTCGGAGGGATGGGGGTCTGACATGGTGGCAGCGGTGCCGCTACTTCGCCATGAAGCCGGCTTCGGTCATGAGCTGCTTGTGCGTCGCCTCCGCCCCCTCGAGCCACTTTCGGAACTCGGGCCCGGTCATCGAGGTCGTGTTGAAGGCGCCCTTCTCGATGAAGTCCTTCCAGTCGGGCGTTTCGCGCACCTTCTTGAGAAGGTCGACGTAGAACGCGACCTGGTCGGGCGTGACGCCCGGCGGCATGAAGATCCCGCGCAGCATCAGGTAGTCGGTCGGCACGCCCGCTTCCTTGCAGGTGGGGATGTCGCCCCACGACTGCGTGTCGGTGACCTTTTCCTTGTACGGCATGCGGGTGTCGTCGAACACGCACAGCGGCCGCACCTTGCCGGCACGCCACTGCGCCACGGCCTCGATCGGATTGTTGACCGTCGAGTCGACGTGGCCGCCGACCAGCTGCACGGCCACTTCACCGCCGCCCTTGTAGGGCACGTAGATGAACTTCGTGCCGGTGGCCTTCTCGATGCCGGCGGTGAGGATCTGGTCCTCCTGCTTGGAACCCGTTCCGCCCATCTTGAACTTGTTCGGCCCCCCGGCCTTGACGGCGGCGATGTACTCGCTGGCCGTCTTGTACGGCGTATCGGCGTTGACCCAGAGCACGAACTGGTCGAGCGCCATCATCGACACCGGGGTCATGTCCTTCCAGTTGAAGGGCACGCCCGTCGCCATCGGCGTGGTGAAGAGATTGGACAGCGTGACGACGATCTTGTGCGGGTCGCCCTTGGCCTCCTTGATCGCCAGGAAGCCCTCGGCTCCCGCGCCGCCGGACTTGTTGGCGACGATCATCGATTCCTTCATCAGCTTGTGCTTGACGATGATCCCCTGGATCAGCCGGGCCATCTGGTCGGCGCCGCCGCCGGTGCCCGCCGGCACCACGAACTCGACCGGCTTGCTGGGCTCCCAGGCGAATGCTGCGGGCGCGCCGGCGAGCGCGAGGACGGCAACGGCGCAGGCTTTTGCCACGCGTACCCGGGAATGCGGAACGGCTTGGTCGAACATCGAAGTCTCCAGAGTGCTCATGCCGCCGGTCAGTGCGATTGCCCTGTGTCGCCGGATGGAATCTCGTCCCTGACGCGAGTCGAGACGGCGCTGAGTGTCGTGCCTATTCTCTTCAAAGACTCTTGACCCGAATCAATTTCCGGAGAAGGCGGCGTAGTGGTTGGCCCCATTGACCTGCTTGCGCAACGGGCCGCGAGGCCGGCTAGGATGTTCGCATCCTGAGATCACCCGCCCCACCCTTTCGCGGCAACAAGGCTGCCCTGCCCAGCAAGCCCTGCGCGGCCTGCGGCCGACCGATGAGCTGGCGCCGCCGCTGGGCCCGCACGTGGGAGGAGGTGAAGTTCTGCTCCGACGCCTGCAGGCGCGCCAAGGGCGGCCGTGGCTGAGCCGCGCCATCTCGTCATCGTGCTCGGCGATCGGCTCGACCTGGATGCCGCCGCGTTCGACGGTTTCCACGCCGCGCACGACACGGCCTGGACGGTCGAGGCGGTGCAAGAGTCGACGCATGTCCGGTCGGGCAAGCCGCGCACGGCGATGTTCCTCGCCGCCATGCGCCACTTCGCGCAGGCCCCGCGAGCGGCGGAGCGGCCATTGCCACGTTCGAGCCCGACGGGATCACTCGCGAAGTGATGGCGCTGGCCGAGGACCGCTCGCCGTCATGGGCTCAAGGCGTTCCGAAGGGTCTGGACTGCCGGAATGTCGGAGCCCTTCTGCTGGGACACCGCGGTGAACCATTCCTCAGGCAGTACGACGTGCGCGCTTCGGGCCATGCGATCCGGCCGACGACGCTGCGCCAGGGCCAGGATCACCTGGTAGCGGAAGCGCCGCTTGCTTGCGCCTCTCGAGCAACTCGAAAATGCCCATGCCCACAAGCATGGCGACCACGAACACCAGCGCCTTTGCCTCGCCCATGCCGAGCGCAACCAGCCCTGGCCCGGGACAGAAACCGGCGGTTCCCCAGCCAATGCCGAACAGCACGCTGCCGATGACGAGACGCCGATCGATGTCCCGCGACGCGGGCAGCTTCATGGCGGCACCCAGGAACGACAGCGTGCGCTTGCGGGCAACGACGAAAGCGAGCGATCCCACGGCGATCGCGCCGGCCATCACGAAGGCAAGCGAGGGATCCCACGAGCCGGCCAGATCGAGGAAGCCGAGCACCTTCGCCGGGTTGGCCATGCCGGAGACGATGAGGCCGAGCCCGAACACCAGGCCGGCGAGCAATGAAGTGAAGAACGTCGTCATGAAAAGCTCCTCAGAGGCCGAGAACGTGGCGGGCGACGAAGACCGTGGCGAACCCCGCGCCCATGAAGGCGGCGGTGGCCACGAGGGACCGCGGCGACAGCCGGGCCAGGCCGCAGACGCCGTGGCCGCTGGTGCAACCCGACCCGTAGCGCGTGCCGACGCCGACCAGCAGCCCGGCCACGACCAGTGCGCCGAACCGGGCGTCGATCTGCGGTACCGGCGGAGCTGCGAACAACCCATAGACCACTGGCGCGCCTACCAGGCCGAGAACGAACGCGGCGCGCCAGGCCACGTCGCCCGCGACCGGTTTGAAAAGCCCGCCAATGACGCCACTGATACCGGCGATCCGGCCGTTGAGCAGCACGAACATCGCTGCCGCGACCCCGATCAACACGCCGCCGGTCAGCGCGGACCAGGGTGTGAATTCGCTCCATGCAATCGTCATCGTTTTTCCTTCGAACAATAGAGTCGGTAGAGCACAGCCAGGATCTCGAGCAAGCCCGGATCGGCGACGCTGTAGTAGATGTTCTTGCCCTCACGGCGAGTGCTCACCACGCCCTCGTTGCGCAGGACGCCGAGTTGCTGCGAAAGCGTCGGCTGATGGATGTCCAGCTGCTCCTCGAGCTCGCTGACGCATGACTCGCCTCGAGAGAGCTGGCAGAGCAGCAACATGCGCTCTACGTTGGCAAGAACCTTCAGCGCGCCAACCGCCTGGTCTGCCGCGCGGCGCAAAGTCTGCGGGTCGAGGATGAGAGGTGAGGCTTTCAAGTGATGGTGTCAGGCTTCAAGAAGAGAAGCATTCATTATGCCTTGTAATATAATGTCTGTCAATAGATCGAACGTGAGCAACCAGGGGCACGCCATGAGCGGACACACAACCGTAAGAGCCTTCTTCGACCCGCAGACCTGGACCGTCACCTACGTCGTCTGGGACCCGGTCATGCTGCGCGCGGCGGTGATCGATCCGGTGCTGGACTACGACTTCAAGTCCGGCCATACCGGCACGGCATCAGCCGATCAAGTCCTCGCCTGCCTCGCAGACAACAAGCTGCAGGTCGACTGGATCCTCGAAACCCACGCCCATGCCGACCATCTGTCGGGCGCCCGCCACCTGCAACAGCGCGTCGGGGGCCGCATCGCCATCGGCGAAAACATCCGCCTGGTGCAGGCGACGTTCAAGAAGCTCTACAACCTCGAGCGCAGCTTCCTGCCCGACGGCAGCCAGTTCGATCACCTCCTGAAGGATGGCGACACGTTCATGATCGGCGAGGTCGAGGCGACCGCGATGCTGGTGCCCGGCCACACGCCGGCCGACATGGCCTATCTGATCGACGGCGCCGTCTTCGTCGGCGATACCCTGTTCATGCCGGACGTCGGCAGCGCGCGTGCCGACTTCCCCGGCGGCGACGCGCATCAGCTGTACGGTTCCATGCGCCGGCTGCTGTCGCTCCCGCCCGAGACGACGATGTACGTCTGCCACGACTACCCGCCGGCATCGCGCGCCGCTCGCTGGCAGACGACGGTTGCGGAGCAGAGGGCCCACAACATCCATGTGCACGACGGCATCACGGAAGACGAGTTCGTGACGATGCGACAGGCGCGGGACGCGACGCTCGAGGTGCCCACGCTGATCCTGCCGTCGATCCAGGTCAACGTGCGGGCCGGGCAAATGCCGCCGGCGGACGACAACGGCGTGTCCTACCTTCGCATTCCGATCAACGCGTTTCCAGTCAAGGCGTAGGGGAACCGGCTTCATCGGGTCGCGCGTGCGCTCGACGTCGAGACCACCGGCGACGGCCCCACTTGCGAAGCTCGCTCAGCCACAGAACGCTGCTGGCCATCGCGGCGCACACCAGCCACTGCTCCAGCGAAAGCGGCACTGTGCCGAACGCCAGGTTGAGAAAGTGGACGTGGACCACCGCCACCTGAAGCAGCGCGGAGAGACCGATCGCGGCCCACAGCCAGTGGTTCGCGAACAATTGCCTGAAGGCACTCGCGGTGTCCGAGCGTGAGGCGAGCGAGACAAAGAGGCTTGCGAGGACGAGCACCGTGAATCCCGCGGTGCGGGCGTTGGCGAGGGCATGGCCGCCTTCGATCAGCCCACCGGGGAGATAGAGGTCGATCGTGAGAAGGGTCGCCACCGCGACGACGAGACCGATCTCGGCCATGTCGAGCCACATTCGGGTATCGATCAGGCGGTCGGTCGGGCGCCGCGGCGTCCTCGCCATCAGGTCGCCGACGGGCGGGTCGACACCGAGTGCCAAGGCAGGTCCCGAGTCGGTGACCAGATTGATCCAGAGCAGCTGGGTGGCAAGGATCGGAAGCGCAACGCCACTGCCGGCACCATCCTTCAGACCGAGCACGCCTGCCCCGACGACGCCGAGAAACACAGTCAACACCTCGCCCAGATTCGACGAGAGCAGGTAGCGCAGGAACTTCCTGATGTTGTCGAAGACGCCGCGCCCCTCGCGCACCGCCTCGACGATGGTGGCGAAGTTGTCGTCGGCCAGGATCATCTTGGCAGCCTCCTTGGTCACTTCCGTTCCGGTGATTCCCATCGCGATGCCGATGTCGGCGGCCTTCAGCGCGGGCGCGTCGTTGACGCCGTCGCCGGTCATGGCGACGACGTTGCCGTCGGCCTGCAGGGCCGCGACGATCCGAAGCTTGTGCGCTGGCGCGACCCGTGCGAACACCGTGGTCGCCCGCACCGCTTCGGCGAAGCGGGCGTCGTTCATGGCCTCGATGTCGGCACCGGCCAGCACCGAGGCATCGCCGTCGACGATGCCGAGGTCGGCGGCGATGCGCGCTGCGGTGCGCGGGTGGTCGCCGGTGATCATGATCACCCGGATGCCCGCACGCCGCGCCTCGCCGATGGCCTTCGCCGCCTCTTCGCGCAGCGGGTCGACCATGCCGACGATGCCGACGAAGATGAGGTCGTGCTCGAGGGCATCGCCCGCATGGCGATCCTCGTCCTCGGCGATCGGCCGGTATGCGACGGCGAGGGTGCGCAGCGCGCCGTCCGCCAGGGAATCCACTTCGAGATGCATCCGTGCTCGCAGTGCGTCGTCGAACTCGACGATCTCGAGCCCCCGCCTGGCTCGCCGGCAGCGCTCGAGCAGCACGCCGGGCGCGCCCTTGGTGACCAGCACGACCTGGTCTCCCTGCTCGTGATCGACTTCCAGCGTCGACATCAGCTTGCGCTCGGCCGTGAACGGGATCTCGCCGGTGCGCTCGAAGCGTCGCTCGCGACGATCGGTGACGCCGAGCTTGCGCTCGGCCACGAGAAACGCCGCCTCCGTCGGGTCGCCGTGAATCTCCCACGCGCCGCCCACACCCTCGCGCAGCTGTGCGTCGCCAGCCAGGCTGCCGCCGCTGAGCGTCACGATCTGCTCCTCGCGCAGGGATCCGGTCAGCTCGGCGCCGTCGTGCTCGACGCGACCTTCGGGGGCGTAGCCCACGCCCGTGATCCTCGAGCTTCCGGAGAGGGTGACGACGCGCTCGATCGTCATCTCGCCGCGTGTCAGCGTGCCGGTCTTGTCCGAGGCGATGACGGAGGCGGATCCGAGTGTCTCGACCGACGACAGCTTCTTGACGATGGCGTGATGCCTGGCCATCCGCTGCACGCCGAGCGCGAGCACCAGCGACAGGATCGCCGGCAACCCTTCCGGCACCGCGGCGACCGCCAGGGAGACGCCGAGAAGGAGCACGGGAATGACGTCGCTGGCACCGCGGATGTCGGACAGCAGCAGAACGGTGCCGACGACGATGATGGCGATGGCCACGACGGCCAGGCCCAGCATGCGGCCGACGCGCGCCACTTCCACTTGAAGCGGCGTCGGCCGTGCCACCGTGGCGTCAAGCAGGTGGGCGATACGGCCCATCTCAGTTGCCATGCCCGTGGCGGTGACGACGGCACTGCCGGTGCCTTGCGCCACGGCCGTGCCCTTGAACACCATGTTGATCCGGTCGCCGAGTGCGGCCGGCGCCGACAGGGTCGAGGCGTCCTTGAGGACAGCCTCGCTTTCGCCGGTGAGCGAAGCCTCCTGCACGCGCAAGGAAGTGGCCTTGAACAGGCGCGCGTCGGCGCCGACGGCGTCGCCCTCGCCGAGCAAGAGCACATCGCCGCACACCAGCTGGACGCTGGGCACACGCAAGGACTCGCCGCCTCGCAACACCGCCGAGGTGACCGCGGTCATCTTGGCGAGCGCGGCGACCGCGCTCTCGGCTTTCGACTCCTGGGCGTGACCCAGGGCCCCGTTCAACAGGACGACGACGGCGATCACGATCGCATCCACCGGCCAACCCACCCGGCCCTCGATGAGCCAAGCGGCCAGCGCGATGGTGATCGCGACCAACAACAGATAGACAAGAGGATCCTGGAACTGCGCCAGAACCCGGCGCCATGCCGCGATCCGCGGCACAGCAAGAAGCTCGTTGACACCGCCGTGGACGAGTCGACGCGCTGCTTCCTGTGGCGTCAAACCCCTCTCCAGGTCCGCGCCGACTTTGGCGGCAACCGCGGAAAACTCAGCGACCGACCAGTCGGTGGCCGCGGCCGCGGGCTTGGCGGTGCGCGTGTTCAAAGCAACATCGCAAGACGAACGTGGTGGATCGTCGCGGACGC
>JANMCC010000352.1:0-27969 GCA_031360885.1 Burkholderiales bacterium
GGCCGAGGGCGTGAACGTCGTCGTCACCGCGCGCGGCGCCGAGGCGCTGGAGGCGACCGCGGCCGAGCTGAGGAAGCTGGGCCGCGGCGAGGTGCGCGCCGTCGCCGGCGACATCACCAGCGAAGCGGGGCGCGCGGCCGCGCTCGCCGCCTGCCCGCAGGTCGACATCCTCGTCAACAACGCCGGCGGGCCGCCGCCCGGCGACTTCCGGCAATGGGATCGCGACGCCTGGATCAAGGCGATCGACGCCAACATGCTGACGCCGATCGAGCTGATCAAGGCGACTGTCGACGCCATGGCCGAGCGCGGCTACGGCCGGGTGGTCAACATCACGTCGAGCTCGGTGAAGGCGCCGATCGACGTGCTCGGTCTGTCGAACGGGGCCCGCAGCGGGCTGACGGGCTTCGTCGCGGGCCTCGCGCGCACCGGCCTGGCAGCACGCGGCGTCACGATCAACGGTCTGCTCCCCGGCGTGTTCGACACCGATCGCGTTCGCACCATGGGCGCTGCCACGGCGGCCCGCGAAGGCAAGTCGATCGACGAGGTGCTCGAGGGACGGGCACGCGCCATTCCGGCGAAGCGCCTCGGCAGCGCCGCCGAGTTCGGTGCGATCTGCGCCTTTCTCTGCAGCGTGCATGCCGCCTACATCAACGGGCAGAACGTGCTCGCCGACGGCGGCGCCTATCCCGGCACCTACTAGCCGCGCTGCGAACGCCGGCTCAGGCCGGCATGTCGGCACCGCAGTTCCAGCACTGATCGAACGGCCCGTCGACGATCTCGCCGCAGCCGCGGCAAGCCCAGTGCCGATGCGCCGGGTGGCGCAGCTCGTGCAGCAGGCCGCGCGCACGCTCGAGCTCGGCGCCGTCGCTGACCCAGACCTCGGGCAGCGCCTGGTCGGGCGGCAGCTCGCCGGCGATGCTGCTCGCGTACATGCGCTGCACCGTGGCGGCGATGCCGGCGTTCGTCAGCAGGTCGGCCCACAGGGTGGCGAGGGCCAGGTTGGGAGCGCGGGTCAGGCGTTTCATCGGCGGCTCTGGCACGATAGCGCACCTGCCCTTTCGAGAACGCCCCCATGACGACCACCACCGTGAGCCCCACCATCCGCGTCGACAAGGCCGGCGGGCCCGAAGAGATGAAGCTCGTCGACCTGCCCGTGGGCGATCCCGGCCCCGGCGAGGTTCGCATCCGCCACCACGCGATCGGCCTCAACTTCCTCGACGTGTACCAGCGCGCGGGCGTCTACCCGCTGCCTCTGCCGCTCTCGCTCGGCAACGAAGGCGCCGGCGTGATCGAGGCGGTGGGCGCTGGCGTCACCCACCTGAACGCCGGCGACCGCGCCGTCTACTGCGGCGGGCCGCCCGGCGCCTATTCGCTGGCCCGGGTGATGCCGGCGCGCGTCGTCGTGCGCCTCCCCGACGCGATCTCGTTCGAGACCGGCGCGGCGATGATGCTCAAGGGCATGACGACGCAGTACCTGTTCAAGCGCACCCGGCCGCAGGAAGACCTGGTGCCGGGCGACTTCATCGTCTTCCACGCGGCGGCCGGCGGCGTCGGCCTGATCGCCTGCCAGTGGGCCAAGGCGCTCGGCCTGAAGCTGATCGGCACCGCGGGCAGCGAGGACAAGTGCGCCCTGGCGCGCGACAACGGCGCCGCCTTCACGATCAACTACCGCACCGAGGACTTCGCCGCGCGGGTCAAGGAGATCACCGGCGGCAAGGGCGTGAAGGTCGTGTACGACTCGATCGGCAAAGACACCTTCGACAAGTCGCTCGACTGCCTGCGGCCGCTCGGCCTGATGGTCTGCTTCGGCGCCGCCTCGGGCGCGCCGGCGCCGTTCCCGGTGGGCGTGCTCGCCGGCAAGGGGTCGCTGCATCTCACCCGCCCGACGCTGAACACGCACACCGCCACGCTCGAGTCGGTGCAGGCGATGGCGGCCGACCTGTTCGCGGTGGTCGAGAGCGGCCAGGTGAAGATCCACATCGCCCAGCGCTACGCGCTCGCCGACGCGGCGACCGCGCATCGCGACCTCGAGGCGCGCAAGACCACCGGCTCGAGCGTTCTCATTCCCTGAGAGGCAGGCCGATCCTCGTCCTGTACGGAACCAAGGGGTCGGGCCCGGCGGCTGCCGAGGCCGCGCTCGATAGCGCGACGGCAGCGTCCTGAGCGAGGTGGCGGCGATCGTGCTGCACCTGGCATCGCCTCAGCGCGCCTTGCGGATGCGCAGCAGCTCGTCGAGGATGAGAAGGCCCGCGCCGACGGTGATGGCGCTGTCGGCGACGTTGAACGACGGGAAGTAGGCGCCTCCCCAGTGGAACTGGAGGAAGTCGACGACGTGGCCGTGCAGGATGCGGTCGACGACGTTGCCGACCGCGCCGCCGAGGATCAGCGCCAGTGCCCAGCAGAACAGGCGCTGGCCGCGGTGTCGCGCCAGCAGCCAGACGATGAAGACGGCGGCCACCGCGCCCAGGCCGATGAAGAACCAGCGCTGCCAGCCGGTCGCGCCGGCGAGGAAGGAGAAGGCGGCCCCGGTGTTGTGGGCACGCACCAGGTCGAAGAACGGCGTGATCGTGCGCAGGTCGTTGAGCTGGAAGCTGCGCACGATCAGCGTCTTCGTCAGCTGGTCGAGCAGCACCACCGCCACGGCGATGCCGAGCCAGGGCCAGATCGAGGCCGGGCGCTTCGCGGCCATCAGGCGATGCGGCGCGTTTCGCCCGCGCCGAACAGGTTGCTGGTGCAGCGGCCGCAGATCGTCGGATGCGCCGGGTCGACGCCGACGTCGTCGCGGTAGTGCCAGCAGCGCTCGCACTTGGTGGCCGCGCTCGGCGTGACATGGACGAAGAACTCGCTGCCGTCGGCGGTGTCGCCCGCTGAGGCGAGCCGGGCGGCGGAGGTGATGAGCACGAAGCGGAGGTCATCTCCCAGCACCGCGAGCTCGGCAAGCCGCTTCGGCCCGGCGCTGACCGTGACATCGGCCTGCAGCGACGAGCCGATCCTGCCCTCGGCACGCAGAAGCTCGATCTGCCGGTTCGCCTCGGCGCGGACCTCGGCGATCCGCTTCCACTTCGCGAGGAGGACCTCGTCCTCCCAGGCGCGGACGTCGAGATAGGTCTCGGTGAAGATCGAGAACGAGCCCTTGGGACCGAACACCTTCCACGCCTCCTCCGCGGTGAAGCTGAGGAACGGCGCCATCCAGCGCAGCATGGCGTGGGCGATGTGCGAAAGCGCGGTCTGCGCCGAGCGGCGGGCGAGCGACTTCGGCGCGGTGGTGTAGAGCCGGTCCTTCAGAACGTCGAGGTAGAACGCGCCGAGGTCTTCGGAGCAGAACACCTGCAGCTTGGAGACGACCGGGTGGAATTCGTAGACGCCGTAGTGGCCGCCCGCGAACACGCCCCGAGCGTCGTCGAAGGTGCCGACGATCTCCGCCTGCAGCTCCGCCGTGCGGGCCAGCGCCCAGCGGTCGACCTCCAGCATGTCGGCGAGCGGCACGGCATCGCCGGCGGCGTCGAAGTCGCTGGTGTTGGCAAGCAGGAAGCGCAGCGTGTTGCGGATCCGCCGGTAGGCGTCGACCACGCGCGCCAGCACCTTCTCGTCGATCGCCAGGTCGCCCGAGTAGTCGGTCGAAGCGGTCCAGAGGCGGATGATCTCGGCGCCGAGCTTGGCCGTCGTCTCGTGCAGGCCGACGAAGTTGCCCAGGCTCTTGCTCATCTTGCGGCCCGAGCTGTCGACGGTGAAGCCGTGCGTGAGCAGGCCCCGGTAGGGCGCGTGGCCCTCGAGCGCGCAGGCGATCAGCAGCGACGAGTGGAACCAGCCGCGATGCTGGTCGTGGCCTTCGAGGTAGAGGTCGGCCTCGGGGCTCTTGCCGTCGTCGTCCGGGACGGTCGTGCCCGGATGGCTGCCGCGCAGCACGTGGAAGAAGGTCGAGCCCGAGTCGAACCAGACGTCGAGGGTGTCGTTGCTCTTGGCGTAGAGCTCGCCATCGGCCGCGCCGAGCACGTCGGCCGCGGAGAGCCGCGACCAGGCCTCGACGCCGCCCTCTTCGACGATCGCGGCCGCCTTGTCGATCAGGGGGAGCGTGTCGGGATGCAGCTCGCCGGTGGTCTTGTGCAGGAAGAGCGGCAGCGGCACGCCCCAGTTGCGCTGCCGGCTGATGCACCAGTCGGGCCGGTGCGCGATCATGTCGTGCAGCCGGGTGCGGCCGTTCTCCGGATAGAACGCGGTCGCGTCGATCGCGGCCAGCGCCGTCTCGCGCAGGGTCTTTGCCGCCGGGTCGACGGCGAACACGCCGGCGCTCGACGCGTCGGCCTCGTCCATGCGCACGAACCACTGCGCCGCTGCGCGATAGATCACCGGCGTCTTGTGGCGCCAGCAGTGCGGATAGCTGTGCACCAGGGTCGCGCTGTCGAACAGGCGCCCGGCGGCGCGCAGCGCCTCGACGATCAGCGGGTTCGCTTTCCAGATGTGTTCGCCGCCAAAGAGCGGCAGGCTCGTCTCGTAGACGCCGTTGCCCTGCACTGGATTGAGGATCGCGTCGATGGCCAGGCCGTGGGCGCGGCATGAGTTGAAGTCCTCGATGCCGTAGGCCGGCGCCGAGTGGACGATGCCGGTCCCGTCTTCGGCGGTCGCGTAGTCGGCGAGGTAGACCGGGGCGACCCGGTCGTAGCCGGGATCGACGGCGGCCAGCGGATGGCGGAACTCGAGCCCCTCGAGCTTCTCGCCGAGCGCGGTAGCGACGACCCGGCCTTCCAGCCCGAACCGCGCCAGGCACTGCTGGACCAGCGCGCTCGCGAGCAGGAGCAGGCCGCGCTCGGTGTCGACGAGCGCGTACTCGAGCTTCGGGTTGAGGTTGAGCGCCTGGTTGGCGGGAATCGTCCAGGGCGTCGTCGTCCAGATCACGGCGAACGCGTCCTTGGCGAGCGAAGGCAGGCCGAACGCGGCGGCGAGCTTGCCCGAATCGGCGGCGAGGAAGGCGACGTCGACGGTGGTCGACTTGCGGTCGTCGTACTCGATCTCGAACTCGGCGAGCGAGGAGCCGCAGTCGAAGCACCAGTGCACCGGCTTCAGCCCGCGATAGACGAAGCCGCGCTCGATGATCCGCTTCAGCACCCGGATCTCGCCGGCCTCGTTGCCGAAGTCCATGGTCCGGTACGGATGCTCCCAGTCGCCGAGCACGCCGACTCTCTTGAAGTCGGCCATCTGCTGGACGATCTGCTCGGTCGCGTAGGCCCGGCTCTTCGCCTGCACCTCGTCCCGCGGCAGGCCGCGGCCGAAGGTCTTCTCGATCTGGTTCTCGATCGGCAGGCCGTGGCAGTCCCAGCCCGGCGTGTAGCGCGAGTCGAAGCCGGCGAGCTGGCGCGCCTTGACGATCATGTCCTTCAGGATCTTGTTCGCGGCGTGGCCGACGTGCAGCTGCCCGTTCGCGTACGGCGGCCCGTCGTGCAGAACGAAGCGCGGCCGACCGTGGCGCGCCTGGCGCAGGCGCTTGTAGACGCCGTCGTCATTCCACGCCTTGACCCAGCCAGGCTCGCGCCTGGGCAGGTCGCCGCGCATCGGGAACGGCGTGTCGGGCAGGTTCAGCGTCTTGCGATAGTCGATCGCAGGAGCCGGGCTGGCAGTCGGAGCGGGCGCGTCGGCCATGGCGAAGTGTCTTTCGGGCGAAGGCGCAAGCGCGCGTCTTCGTGTCACATCGGGAATTCTGGCGATCGGTTCGCGGGTGCGGCCGATCGCCGCGGAGACCTCGCACCCTCGGGTGCGCGGGCGGCGGCGAGGCGCGTCAAATTCGGTCGCGCGTCGTCTGCCGGCCGGTGGCGGCGTGCAGCCGGGTGTCGGCGGCGAGCCAGGCGCGTGCATCCTCGGCGTCTTGGCGGATGGCGCCGGCGAGCGCTTCGAGCGAGTCGTAGCGCGCTTCGTCGCGCAGTTTGGCAAGCAGTTCCACGCGGACGAGTTTACCGTAGCCCCCCTCGGCGCCCAGGGACGCGGGCCAATCGAAGACGTGGGTTTCGAGCAGCACCCGGCCGCTGTCGTCGACCGTCGGCCGCCGGCCCAGGCTGGCGACACCCGCCAGCGGCGTCGCGCCCAGGCCGTGCACCCGGGCGACGAAGATGCCCGTCGCCGCCGGCCGCGGATGCGGGAAGCGCAGGTTCAGGGTGCGAAAGCCGTCGCCGCGGCCGCCGCCGCTCTCGCCCAGGGCGCGGCCGAGCTTGGCCCCGTGGATGACGTGGCCGCTGACGCTGTACGTGCGGCCGAGGAGGGCCTCGGCCTGCTTCATGTCGCCGGCGGCGAGCGCGGCGCGCACCGCCGAGCTCGAGACCCGCATGCCGTGGACCTCGTAGCTGTTCATGCGGGCGACATCGAAGCCGCGCGACGCGCCGGCCGCGTCGAGCATCGCGTAGTCGCCGGCGCGGCGGGCGCCGAAGCGGAAGTCGTCGCCGACCAAGACGTAGCCGACGCCCAGGCCCGCGACCAGCACGCGGTCGATGAAGGCCTCTGGCGACTGCGCGGCGACCGCGGCGTCGAAACGCAGGATCACGACCTGGCGGATGCCGCAGCGCTCGAGCTCGCCGAGCTTGTCGCGCAGGGTCGCGATCCGCGTCGGCGCGGCCTCGGGCTTCCCGCCGAGGGCGGCGAAGTAGTCGCGCGGGTTCGGCTCGAAGCTCATCACCGTTGGCGGCAGGCCGCGATGCGCGGCCTCGGAGACGAGCAGCGCCAGCATCGCCTGGTGGCCGCGGTGCACGCCGTCGAAATTGCCGATGGTCAGCGCGCAGGCGGGGGCGAGGTCGGGGTGGTGGAGGCCGCGAAAGACGCGCATCGCGGCGATTATCGGCGTCGCCCTCCGCGCTAGAAACGCGCCGCGACCGAGCCGCCGATGCCCCAGGTGCGACCGGGCGCCGGCTCGAAGAAGCGCGAGTTGCCCTCGCCGACGATCACCGAGCCGATGTACTGCCGGCCGAACAGGTTGTCGATGCGGCCGAAGCCGCTCAGCTCGAAACGGCCGATCTTCGCCAGGTAGCCGAGGTTGACCGCGGTGGTCGCGTAGCCCGCGGCGGCGTCGGCGTTGGCGTCGTTGACCCAGACCTTGCTCAGCGCCCGGAACTCGGCGCCGCCGCGCCAGCCGAGCGGCGGCGCCCAGGCGAGCGCCGCATAGAACGAGGAGCGGGCGATGCCGGGAATCTTGTTGCCGGCGGGAATGGTCACGGGCGCGTTCGGCGAAGGGCAGGGCGTCGCGGCGCAGGTCTGGAACGCATCGCGATAGGTCGCATCGAGCCAGGTGTAGGCGCCCTGCAGGCGCAGGTCGGCAGCGAGCTCGGCCGTTGCCGAGAGCTCGACGCCGCGGCGCCGCGTCGACCCGGCGTTCTGGAAGGTCGAGCGGCCACCGGAGTTGCTCTGCGTCACGATCTCGTCTTCGGTATGCGTCTCGAACACCGCCGCGGTCGCTTCGCCGCCCGGGGCGAAGCGGAACTTTGCGCCGACCTCGACGCTCTTGCTGCGCGCCGGCTGCAAGGCCAGGTTCAGGCCGGTCCCGCCGTTCGGTCGGTACGCCAGCTCGTTCAGCGTCGGCGTCTCGAAGCCCCGGCCTGCCGTGGCGTACAGGTGCACGTTGTCGCTCGCCGCGAACAGCACGCCGACGACCGGCAGCGTCGCCGAGAAGTCGACGCTGCCGCTGTCGTCGGGATTGGTGCCGACGATGTAGTGGTCCTCGGAGCGGAAGCGCACGCTGCTGTGGCGCACGCCGGCGTTCGCCGACCAGCGCGGCGAGAGCTGCAGCGAGCCCTGCAGGTACTGGTCGAAGTTGCTGACGTCGTTGCTCTCGTCGCGACGCAGCGCGCCCTTCACGCCGAGCGTCGTGCCGACGAAGTTCTGGTAGCCCTTGCGCCGCTCGTCGAGGCTGTCGTAGGCGAGGCCGCCGACGAGGCTGAACGGCATGTCGCCGGCGCTCGCCTTGGCGCTCCAGCGCAGGTCGGCGCCCTGGTAGTTCCGGTCGAGCGAGATCACGCCGCCGGGGTGCAGCGGATTGCCTTGCGGCCCGGTCGGGATCGCCTGGAACTGCTCGGTGTCGCGCTGCCCGCCGTAGAGCAGCAGGCGGACCGAGTTCATGGCGTCGATCGCCCGCTCGTAGATCGCGCCGACCTGGGTCTGGTCGACGGTCTTGCGGGTGTTGAACGTCTCGGCCGCGGGGTCGACGCTGCGCGGATCGGCTTCGAACTGGGCGCGGGTCAGGCCGAGTGGGTCCTGCGCCTTGGGCAGGTCGATGCGGTTGGCGACCAGCGTCAACGTGCTCGCGCTGTCGGGCCGCCAGGCGAGCTTGGCGTTGGCGAGCCGTCGCTCCGCCGCGCTGTGATCGCGGTAGCCGTCGGTCGTGAAGACGCTGGCGCCGACGACGTAGCCGAAGCTGCCGTTGGCGCCGCTCGCCTTCGCGGCGATGCGCCGCGTGTCGTAGCTGGCGAAGGCGGCGGTGGTCGAGAGCGTGGGCGGTCCGCTGCCGTCTTCGCTGAACACCTGGATCACGCCGCCCGACGAATTGCCGTAGAGGGCCGAGAACGGCCCGCGCAGCACCTCGATTCGATCGGCGGAGCCGAGCTCGACGTTGGTGATCTGGCCCTGGCCGTCGGGCAGGGTGGCCGGAATGCCGTCGACATACAGGCGCACGCCGCGGATGCCGAAGGTCGAGCGCGCGCCGAAGCCGCGGATCGAGAGCTGCACGTCCTGGGCGTAGTTCTGCCGGTCGCGCGCCACCAGGCCGGGCACGCCGCCCAGGCTCTCGGAGAGGTTGATCTGCAGCTTGCCGTCGCGGATCGTCTCGCTGCCGACACGGTCGATCGATGCCGGCACGTCGAAGGCCGCGACTTCGGTGCGGGTCGCCGTGACCACCACCGGCGCCAGTCGGACCGGGGCCGGATCGCCCGGCGCGGCCGCCTGCGACAGCGCCACCGCGGGCAGGCCCAGGGCAGCGAGCGCTGCGCCGACGCGAACCAGGGGTGTGCGTTTCACGACGTTGCGCTCGCAGCTTGGGTTTTTCGCGTCATGGTGTCGGCCTCCGCTTCAGTCAGCCAGCGCCAGGTGCCCGGCGCCAGGGCATCGACCCGCACGCCGCCGAAATCGCTGCGGCCCAGCGCCTCGACCCGGTTGCCGACGGCCGCGAGCATGCGCTTGACCTGGTGGTACTTGCCCTCGGTCAGCGTCAGGCGCAAGGTGTCCGGTCCGGTCGCCTCGCAGGCCTCGGCGCGCACCGTCTCGTTGTCGTCGTGCAGCAGCACGCCGGCCTTCAGCCGAGCGATCTGCACCGCATCGACCGGATGCTTGCACCCCACCTCGTAGACCTTGGCGACGTGATGCTTCGGCGACGTGAGACGATGGATCAGCGAGCCGTCGTCGGTGAAAAGCAGCACGCCGGTCGTGTCTTCGTCGAGCCGGCCGATCGCCTGCACCCCGCGCTGGCGCAGCGGCGCCGGCAGCAGCGAATACACGCTCGGGTGATGCTTGGGCTTCTGCGAGCATTCGAAACCTTTGGGCTTGTTCATGGCCAGGAAAGCGCGCTGATGGTACGTCCACGGCTCGCCGCGCACCGAAAAATCCAGGCCGACGGGATCGACTTCGCGATCGGGCTCGTCGCAGACCACGCCCTCGATGGCCACGAGCTCGGCGGCGATCAGGCCGGCGCACTCGCGGCGCGTGCCGAAGCCTTGCGTGAACAGCAGCTGCGCCAGCTTCACCGCGGCGGCCTCAGGAGGTGAGCTCGAACAGGGCGAGGTGATTGCCGGCCACCGGCCAGGTGCGGCCGACGATGCGCTCGTCGTTGAACTCGCCGGCGACGGCACGCCCGGTCGGCTCGGCGATCCGCAGCCGCGTCTCGGAGAGGCCCGCCACGCCCGGCGGGATGCCGGCCGGCGGGCTGGTGCCGTCGAGAGCAATGCGGTCGCGCGGCACCCCGAAGTAGCCGCGCGGCCGGCTCATCACGACGACGGCGCCGGCACTCCGGTCGGCCTCGGCGAGGCGCTCCGCACGCAGGCTGACGACCTGCGACGAGCGCGCGAAGGGCGAGCGGTAGATGTGCGTCACCGCGTAGCCCGGGGCGGTGATCACGAACTCGTGGCGCGTCCCGGGCCCGGTCGCGAACGGACCCCAGCGGCCGTCGGCGCCTATCGTCTTCACGTGCTGCGCCGGGCCGAGCCGCTCGCCCGTGCCGGAATCGGTCGCGTAGACCTCGAGCGTGGCGCCGACCAGGGGCAGGTTGTTGGCGAAGCTGCCTTCGCGGTTGTCGAGGCCGAGGCCGCTCAGCCTGCCGTCGAGCACCACCCGGGATTCCGGCACGATCGCCAGCGTTGCCGGCACCCGCCCGGTGAGGAAGCGCCACATCTCGGCGAAAGCCTTGGGGCCGAGCGCGGTCTCGCGGTGGTCGATGCCGGCGATGACGACGTTCTCCGCGCCTTTCAAGGCCGGGCCGTCGAAGCCGACGTTCGTCGGCGTGCCGCGCTGGCCCAGCCAGACGCCGTCGGGCTGGGCGTACTTGTCGTTGTTGTCGGAGCGGATCGTCATCCACTTCACGCCCGGGGTCACCTCGTTGCCTTCGGGACCTTGCGGGGCGTTCAGCCGCGTCAGGAAGGGACCCGCGCCGTTGAATTCGCTGTCCGGCAGATAGCCGCTGATCGCGAAGATGCCGTGGTTCGGCACGCCGCCCAGAATCGCATGCGACACCTTGGATGCGCCGCCGCTGGCGATGAAGTTGCGGATCGGATAGCCGCCGCGCGACAAGCCGACCAGTACCACCTTTTGCGCGCCGGTCTCGGCGAGCGCCCGGCTCACGGTGCCGGCGAGATAGGCGGTGAACTCGAGGATCGAAGTGCGGCCCGGTTGCTCCTTCGAGTCTTCGCTGCGCGCCGTTGGGTAGGGCATGGTCATCGTGAACATGCGCTCGCGCGGCCAGCCGTTCGATTCGAAGCGCCAGATCGTCGCTGTCCACACCGCGGCCGAGTCGCCGTTGCCATGAACGAAGACGATCGGCGGGCGCGCTTCGCCGCCTGGCGAGCTGGCGCAACCGGCGAGCGGAACCGCGCCCGCCGCGGTAGCAGCCAGCAGGAGCTCGCGCCGGGTCATCGATCTGGGATTCATGCCGCGTCTCCGTTGGTCTCTTGATTCCTTGGCAGATCGCGGGCCGCCGGCAGCGTCGGCAAGCCGGGGCCGCTGAGCGAGGTCGCCGCGCGCACCGCACGCAGCACCGCGTCGGCGAGCACGTCGGCGGCGAGCGCGCCGAGCAGGGTGATGTTCGAGCGCAAGCCGCTGGCGCCGGTGCCGAGGGCGAAGACGACGTCGCCGTCGCTCATCGTGTGCACCGGGCGGATGGTGCGCGCCAGGCCGTCGTGCGCCATCTGCGCGATCTTGGTCGCCTCGGCCTTGCCGAGCACCGCGTCGGTGGCGACGATCGCCAGCGTCGTGGCGCTGGCCCGGGTTTCGTCGCCCGCGAGCGGCCACTCGCCGCGGCGAAAGGCGGCCATCGTGTCGAGAAAGCTGGTGCCGCCCTCGGCACGCGCGCCGGCGACGATGCGGCCGTTGGCCGGGTCGACGACGTCGCCCATCGCATTGACCGCGACCAGCGCCGCCACGGTGACGCCATCGACCGTGATCGAGGCCGTGCCGAGACCGCCGCGCATCGCCCGCTCGATGCCGAACAGCTTGCCGAGCATCGCCCCGGCGCCGGCGCCGACGTTGCCTTCCGCGGGCGTCTCGCGCGTTGCGGCCGCGCAGGCGGCGTAGCCGGCGGCGGCGTCGGGCCGCACGGCCGAGTCGCCGATCGACAGGTCGAACAGGATCGCCGCCGGCACGATCGGCACCGTCGCCCGGCGGCCGTCGGCACGGATCGGCCCGAACGGGATGCCGATGCCGCGCTCGTCGAGCCAGCGCATCACGCCGCCGGCGGCGTCGAGGCCGAAGGCGCTGCCGCCGGCGAGCAGGATCGCGTGCACCTTGTCGACCGTGTTGACCGGCGAGAGCAGCTCGGTCTCGCGCGTGCCCGGCGCGGCGCCGCGGACGTCGACGCCGCAGACCGCGCCGCCTTCGGCGATCACGACGGTGCAACCGGTCGGCCGGCGCGGGTCGGTGAAGTGGCCGACCGAGAGGCCCGCGACCGCGGTCAGGCCGCTGGCCACGACGCGGCTGCCGGCAGAAAACGCTTCAAGCGAAGACGCCGGCGGTGTCCTGCATGCGCGCCGAGACTTCCCCGAGATGGAACATCGTGTCGCCGAAACTCATCTCGATCACCGTCAGGCGCTTGAAGTAGTGGCTCGCCGCGTACTCGTCGGTGACGCCGATGCCGCCGTGCAACTGGATGCACTGCTGGCCGACGAAGCGCATCGACTGGCCGAGCTGCACTTTGGCCTGCGAGAGCGCGCGGCGGCGGGCGTTGCCGGCCTCGCCGAGCTTCAGGGTTGCGAAGAAGCTCATCGAGCGCGCCAGCTCCAGCTGCATCTTGACGTCGGCGATGCGGTGGCGCAGCGCCTGGAAGCTGGCGATGGTCACGCCGAACTGCTTGCGCGTGTTCATGTACTCGACGGTCAGCGCCACCAGCTTGTCCATCGCGCCCACCGCCTCGGCGCAGAGCGCGGCGATGCCGATGTCGACCGCGCGCTCGAGCGCCGGCATCGCCTCGCCGGCGGGCAGCAACTCGATGCCGCTGGCGCCCTTGAGCGTCAGCTCCGCGGCGCTGCCGCCGTCTTGTGTCGGATACGCCTTCACCTCGACCCCGGGCTCGCCGCGCGAGACCAGGAACAGGGCGACGCCGGCCGGGTCGTCGACCTTGCCGGCGGTGCGGGCCGAGACGATGAAGGCGCCGGCCTGGCCGCCGGCCGGCACCACCGTCTTCGTGCCCGTCAGACGCCAGGTGCCGCTCGCATGCTCGGCCCGGGTTTCGACCCGGCCCAGCCGGTAGCGCGAATGCCGTTCCTCCTGGGCCAGCACCACGAGCTCCTTGCCCTGGGCGATGCCCGAAAGCCAGAGCGAAGCCGAAGGCGCGCGGCCGGCGCCGAGCAGATGGGTGGCGACCAGCGAGACCGCGGCGAAGGGCTCGAGCACCAGCCCGCGGCCCAGCTCTTCCATCACCACCATCGCGTCGACCGCGCCGAAGCCCATGCCGCCTTGCGCCTCGGGCACGGCCAGCCCCGTGAGGCCGAGGTCGGCGAGGCCTTGCCAGGCTTCGCGCGAGAAGCCGCCCGCCTTGACGATGCTGTGCCGGCGCTCGAAGTCGTAGTCCTTCTCGACCCACTTGCGCACGGTGTCGCGCAGCATTTCCTGGTCGTCGGAGAAATCGAAGTCCATGGTCAGCTCCCGAGCACGGTTTGCGCGACGATGTTGCGCTGCACTTCGTTCGATCCGCCGTAGATCGTCGTCTTGCGCATGTTGAAGTAGGTGGCGGCAAGCGGCGCGACGAAGGCGCCCGCGTCGGCATGCTCGGCCTGCCAGCCGGCCTCCATCGCCTCCTTGATCAGCGGCACCGAGGAGGGGCCGGCGGCGAGCATCATCAGCTCGGTGTAGCGCTGCTGGATCTCGCTGCCGCGGATCTTCAAGAGGCCGGCGACGTCGAGGCTCTGCTTGCCGCTCTTCTCGGCCGAGAGCACGCGCAGCACCATCATCTCGAGCGCGACCACGTCGACTTCCAGGCGGGCGATCTCGTCGCGGAAGCGCGGGTCCTCGTACACGCCCTCGGCCTTCGCGACGCGCTTGACCCGCTCGAGCTCACGCTTGGCGCGGTTGACGTCGGCGATGTTGGTGCGCTCGTGCGCGAGCAGGTGCTTGGCGTAGGTCCAGCCCTTGTTCTCCTCGCCGATGAGCTGGTCGGCGGGGACCTCGACGTTGTCGAACCAGACCTCGTTGACCTCGTGCTCGCCGTCCATGGTGATGATCGGCCGGACCGTGATGCCGGGGCTCTTCATGTCGATCAGCAGGAAGCTGATGCCGGTCTGCGGCTTGCCGTCGCTGGAGGTGCGCACCAGGCAGAAGATCCAATCGCCGAACTGGCCGAGCGTGGTCCAGGTCTTCTGCCCGTTGACGATGTAGAAGTCGCCGCGTCGCTCGGCCTTGGTCTTGAGCGAAGCCAGGTCGGAGCCCGAGCCGGGCTCGCTGTAGCCCTGGCTCCACCAGACCTCGCCGCTGGCGATGCCCGGCAGGAAGCGCTGCTGCTGCTCGGGCGAGCCGAAGGCCATGATCACAGGCGCCACCATCACCGGCCCGAAGGGCACCACCCGCGGCGCGCCGGCGAGGGCTGTCTCTTCCTCGAACAGGTGCTTCTGGATCGCGTTCCAGCCAGGTCCGCCGAACTCCTTCGGCCAGCCCCAGCCGAGCCAGCCGTTCTTGCCCAGGATCTTGGCCCAGTGCTGCATGTCGTCGCGGCTGAGGCGGATCGAGTTGCGCACTTTGTCGCTCAGCTCGGAAGGCAGGTTCTCCTTGACCCAGGCGCGGATCTTTTCGCGGAAGGCCTGCTCGTCGGGCGTGAAATTGAGGTCCATGGGTAGTCTCCGGGTCGCGTGCGGCTCGCGCTCCGGCGAGTTTTTAGCACGATCGTTCGCTAATGCGTGTCGCCTCGGCGGCAGGACCGACCGGCGGCTACTTCTTCTCGAGGGTCAGGCGGTCGTTCTCGCGCCGCATCTGGAAGCGGTCGAGGTAGCTGTTGCCGAGCAGCATGTAGGGCATCGACGCGGGCAGGACGGTCGCCTCGACGTTGTAGACCTGGACGTCGCCGATCCGCACCGAGTTCAGCACCACGCGGTAGGCGGGGACCACGCCGTTGGCGGTGGTGGTGTAGCCGAGCTGGCCCTTCTTGTAGTCGACGCCGATCCGCTCGGCGTCGGCGGCGCCCATGGTGATCGTGGTGGCGCCGGTGTCGACGAAGAAGCGCACCGCGCTGCCGTTGATCGTGCCCGAGGTCATGAAGTGGCCGCCGCTGCCCGAGGTGAGGACGATCTTGTCGCCGGTGCCGGCGCTCGCCGCGCCGCCGAGGTTGGCGGGCGAGCCGCCGAGCTGCAGGGCGACGCGCTTGCCGCCCACCTCGACCAGCGCATCGTTGTTGCTGACGGCGAGCAGGCGGACGCCCTCGACGGTGTCGCCGACCGCGAGCTGACGCGGCTTGCCGTCGATGACGAGGAGGGCGCGCGTGCCCAGGCTGCCCGCCATCGAGACCGTCTGCGCGCTCGCGCCGGCGGTCAGGGCCAGAAGCCCAGCTGCGAGCAGGACCCTGAGCACTTCAGTCGCGGAAGTTGGTGAAGGAGAGCGGCTGGTCCGCGATCTCCTTCCTGATCATCGCGATCGCCGCCTGCAGGTCGTCGCGCTTGCCGCCGGAAACGCGCACCGTGTCGCCCTGGATCGAGGCCTGGACCTTGAGCTTGCTTTGCTTGACGGCGGTCTGCAGCTTCTTCGCCGTGTCGTTGTCGATGCCGCTCTTGACGACGACGAGCTGCTTGACCTTGTCGCCGCCGATCTTCTCGACCTTGGCCTCGCGATCGAGGAAGCGGGCATCGACGTTTCGCTTGCTCAGCTTGGCGAGCAGGACGTCGGTGACCTGGTTGATCTGGAAGTCGCTGTCGCCGTAGAGCGTGATCTCCTTGTCCTTCAGCTCGACCCGGGCCGACGTGCCCTTGAAGTCGAAACGCGTGCCGATCTCCTTGGCGGTCTGGTCGATGGCGTTGCGCACCTCGACCAGGTTGGGTTCGAGAACGGCGTCGAAGCTGGGCATGGTGCGAAAATTGTCCCATGCAAATCGACAGAGGGGTGAGCCTCAAGCCCTATAACACCTTCGGCCTGCCCGCGGTGGCGCAGACCCTGGTGCGGATCGCCGGCGACGCCGACGTGCGTCGCGTCGTCGACGATCCGGTGCTCGGCCTGGCGCCGAAGTTCATTCTCGGCGGCGGCAGCAACATCATCCTCACGCGCGACATGCCGCAGATCGTCCTCAAGGTCGAGGTTCGCGGCATGCGCGTCCTAGAGGAGCGCGCCGACGCCTGGATCGTCGAGGCCGGCGCCGGCGAGAGCTGGAACGAGTTCGTCGAATTCACCCTCGCCCAGGGCTGTCCGGGGCTGGAGAACCTGGCGCTCATTCCCGGCACCGTCGGCGCCGGGCCGGTGCAGAACATCGGCGCCTACGGCGTCGAGTTGAAGGACCGGTTCGAGTCGCTCGACGCCGTCGACCTGCTCACCGGCCGCAGCGTCGTCCTCGGCCCCGAAATCTGCGCCTTCGGCTATCGCGACAGCGTCTTCAAGCATTCGCTCGCCGGTCGCAGCCTGATCACCCGGGTGCGCTTTCGCCTGCCGCGCCCCTGGCGGCCGGTGCTCGGCTACCTCGAGCTGCAGAAGAAGATCGCCGAGACCGGGATCGAGTCGCCCGACGCGCGGCAAATCTTCGACTGGGTGGCGTCGATCCGCCGCGCCAAGCTGCCCGACCCGGCCGCGATCGGCAACGCCGGCAGCTTCTTCAAGAACCCGGTCGTCACGCCCGAGCAGTGCCGCGACATCATCGGCCGCGACCCCGAGATAGTTCACTACCCGATGCCCGACGGCAGCGTGAAGCTCGCCGCCGCCTGGATGATCGACGCCTGCGGCTGGAAGGGAAAGTCGGTCGGCGACGCCGGCGTCTACGAGAAGCAGGCGCTGGTGCTGGTCAACCGCGGCGCCGCTATCGGCTCCGAGGTGATGACGCTCGCGCTGGCGATCCAGGAGAGCGTCTACGGCCGGTTCGGGATCCGCCTCGAGCCGGAGCCGGTGGTCGTCTGACCGCCGGGGCGGTGCCGGCGGCCGACGCGTTCAGCGCCCGATCAGCGCCTTCAGCTCGGCGACTTTCTTCGCCAGGGCCTTCTGGTTCTCGGTGATCCGCTTCTCGACCTCCTTGCCGTCCTCCTTGCGGTAGAGCGGGATCAGGATCGTGTCGACGACCTTGGTGACTTCCTTGACCGCCAGGTCGAACTTCGGCTTGTTCGCCGCGACCGAGTCGTCGGCCTGCTTCTTCGCCGCGGGCGTGATCTTGACGATCTGCGGCGCGCCGGTCTTGACGAATTCGTCGTAGATCGACTTCGCCTCCCGTCCCCAGTCGTTCCAGAGCAGGAAGGTGACGTAGCGGTCGTAGCGATGGCCCTTGGCCCAGTTGGTGAAGCCGATCTCGGCCAGGCCCGGATCCATGGTCGCGAACTTGGTCGGCCAGTTCTTGATGAAGCCCTTGTCGCGCTCGATCTCGAACTTCAGGCGCTCGATCTCCTCCTTCAGCGCCTTCAGCTTGGCCGGATCGGGCGGCGGCGGATGCTTCTTGTCGAAGTCGGCCAGGTCGGCCGAGGTGACCGCGTCGGTCTTGCGCAGGTCGTCGAGCATCTTGCGCCGCTTGACGAGATCCTTCTCGGTGGAGAGGTCGAAGCTGCCGAGCTCGAACGAGCTCGAACCGACGCTGACCGACATCGAGAACACCGACTTCGACGCGTCGTACGAGTAGAACCACTCGAGCGGCGCCTTGCCCTTGTCCATCAGAGGCTTGATCTTGGACATGTCCGGCGCCTTGGGCTTGAAGCCGCTCAGACCGAGCTGCGCCACACCGCGCGACATCGTCTGCGTCCAGGTGAATTCGACGCGATCGGAGGTGCTTGTCTTGCCGAGCGAAACCTTCTTCACCATGAAGCCTGTTCCTTTTCGAGGGCGGCGGCGCCGCAAAGTGCGCGACTATGCGCCGCTCGTCGCGCGCGGGGCAATCCCGCCCGTCGGAGGGGCGCGAGGGCCATCAGGACGTCTTGCCTTCGTCGCTTTCCAGCCGGGGGAGTCCGTTCGCGCCAGGCGCCTTGAGCAGGCCGACCTTGGCGTAGGTCTCGAGCTTGGCGCGGGTGTCGGCGATGTCGAGGTTGCGCATCGTCAGCTGGCCGATCCGGTCCTGCGGCGAGAAGCTCGACTCGCCCTTTTCCATCGTCAGCCGCTCGGGCTGGTAGGTGAGGTTGGGCGAGACGGTGTTCATGATCGAGTAGTCGTTGCCGCGGCGCAGCTCGATCGTCACCTCGCCGGTGATCGCGCGCGCCACCCAGCGCTCGGCGGTCTCGCGCAGCATGATCGCCTGCGGGTCGAACCAGCGGCCCTGGTACAGCAGGCGGCCGAGGCGGCGGCCGTTCTCGCGGTATTGCTCGATCGTGTCTTCGTTGTGGATGCCGGTGACGAGCCGCTCGTAGGCGATGAAAAGGAGCGCCAGCCCCGGGGCCTCGTAGATGCCGCGACTCTTCGCCTCGATGATGCGGTTTTCGATCTGGTCGCTCATGCCCAGGCCGTGCCGGCCGCCGATGCGGTTGGCCTCGAGCAGCAGCTCCACCAGGCCGGGGTACGCGGTGCCGTTCAGTGCCACCGGCCGGCCTTCGTCGAAGCGCACCGTCACCGATTCGCGCTTGACCTCGACCTCGTCCTTCCAGAAGGCGGCACCCATGATCGGCTGGACGATCGTGATCCCGCTGGTGAGCTGCTCGAGGTCCTTGGCCTCGTGGGTCGCGCCCAGCATGTTGGAGTCGGTCGAGTACGCCTTCTCCGACGACATCTTGTAGGCGAAGCCGGCCTTGGCCATGAACGCCGACATCTCGGCCCGGCCGCCGAGCTCGTCGATGAACGCCTGGTCGAGCCAGGGCTTGTAGATGCGCAGGGCCGGGTTCACCAGCAGGCCGTAGCGGTAGAAGCGCTCGCTGTCGGTGCCCTTGTAGGTGCTGCCGTCGCCCCAGATGTCGTCGCCGTCCTCCTTCATCGCCGCCACGAGCATGGTGCCGGTGACGGCACGGCCGAGCGGCGTGGTGTTGAAGTAGGTGACGCCGGCGGTCGAGATGTGGAAGGCGCCGCACTGCAGCGCCGCGAGCCCTTCGGCCGCGAGCTGGCTGCGGCAGTCGACGAGGCGCGCCTTCTCGGCGCCGTACAGCATCGCCTTGCGCGGGATCTCGTCGTAGTCGGGCTCGTCGGGCTGGCCGAGGTTGGCGGTGTAGGCGTAGGGCGTCGCGCCCTTGAGCTTCATCCAGTGCAGTGCGGCGCTGGTGTCGAGGCCGCCGGAGAAGGCGATGCCGACCTTCTGGCCGGTGGGGAGGTGTTGCAGGATGGTGGCCATGGCGAGGGCGGGAAGTCGGGCGAAAACGCGTATTCTCGACGCTTGCGGCCGCGCCCCAGACAGAGGGTGGCGGCCCGGCCCGAGCCTGCGGTAAGCTCGCCATTTGCCCGTGGCCGCGCCGGGCGAAGTCTTCGATGAGCACGCTTCCTCCCGACTCCGCCCCCCCTCCCGCCTCCGCGGCAGGGACCGACCACGACGCCCTGCCGCCCGGCACGCGCTTCGGCGAGTTCGAGATCCTGCGCGTGCTCGGGGTCGGCGGCTTCGGCATCGTCTACCTCGCCAACGACCATTCGCTCGAGCGCGAAGTGGCGCTCAAGGAATACATGCCGGCCTCTCTCGCCGCCCGTGGCGCGGGCCCGCAGATCACGGTGCGTTCGAGCTCCTTCGCCGAGACCTATGCGATCGGCCTGCGCTCGTTCGTCAACGAGGCGCGGCTGCTGGCGCGCTTCGACCATCCGTCGCTGGTCAAGGTCTACCGATTCTGGGAAGACAACGCCACCGCCTACATGGTGATGCCGTTCCTGCAGGGAGTGACCCTGCGCGACACGCGCCGGCGCATGGCGCATCCGCCCGACGAGGCCTGGATCCGTAGCGTCATCTCGCCGATCCTCTCCGCCCTCGAACTGCTGCACCGCGAAGGCGTCTACCACCGCGATATCGCGCCCGACAACATCCTGCTGCCGCCCGATGGTCCGCCGGTGCTGCTCGACTTCGGCGCCGCGCGCCGCGTCATCAGCGACCGCACCCAGTCGCTCACCGCGATCCTGAAGCCGAGCTACGCGCCGATCGAGCAATACGCCGAGATGACCCAGCTCCGGCAGGGCCCGTGGACCGATCTGTACGCGCTCGGCGCCGTCATCCACTACCTGCTGTTCGGCGCGCCGCCGGCACCGGCAACGGCACGCGCCGTCCAGGACGACGCCGAGGCGATCGAGAACCGGATCGTTCCCGGCGTCTCGCCGCGCTTCCTCGAGGCGGTCTCGTGGATGCTCTCGGTCCGGCCGAACCAGCGGCCGCAGAGCGGCGAGCAGCTGCGCGCCGTGCTCGACGGCAGCGCGCAGATTCCGGCACGCGGCCGGCCCGGCATCACGATTCCGCCGAATGTCGCCTTGCCCGGGGCGCCGCCGCCGGCCGCCGCGTATCCGCCGTCGCAGCCGCCCGGGCCGGCGCAGCGGCACGAGGTCGAGACCGCGCGGGACGCGACCTACATCAACACCGCGCACATCCCGACGCACATGCCGACGGCGCACCTGCCGCCACCGGGCCAGACGCGGCCCCCACCGGCCACGAGCTTCAGCCCGACCGCGCAGATGCCGACGGCGCGCCCGGCGCAGCAGACGACCGAGTTCGATCCGTCGCTGGCGCCGCCCGGCGCCTACCGGACCGAGCCCCCGGCGCCGCCGCGCACGGTCGGGCCGCGAGCCGATGCGGGCCCCTCGCAGTGGCCGACCTCGCGGCCGGCCACCTTGCCACCGCCGATGCCGCCGCAAGGCCGTCCGGCCCCGCTGGCCGGCATGCCGCAGGCGGCTGCCGCGTCGCACAGCCGCCCGGCGCCGCTTGCCGCCGCGGCGCCGCGGGCGACCGCCGCCGCGATCCCAGTCGCGAAGTCGGGCGGATCGAAGGCCGGAATCATCATCGGCGGCGTCGTCGGCCTGCTCGTGATCGCCGCCGCGGCGGCGTGGCAGTTCGCGCCGAAGGACAAGCCCGCCGTCGATCCGACCGTGGGCGCGGCCAGCGCCGCGGCAACCCCGCCCGTCGTTGTTCCGCCGACCACGGTGGCGACGCCGACCACGCCGGTGAGGGCTCCGGTCGCCCCGCCTGTCACCGCTCCCGTCGTCGTAGCCGTCACGCCGCCGGTCGCGACTACGGTGCCGCCGCCGGTCGCCACCGCTGTTCCGGCGCTGCGGGCCCCGGATCCGGTGCGGCCATCCCCGACGCCGACGCCGACCTCGCCACCCGTTCCGACGACCGCGCGCGTCGACACGGCGCCATCGACCGATACGAGCCTGAAGCGCCCCTCCGGTCAGGCGGTGCCGCAAACGACGACCGCCGGCAGCATCACGCCAACGACGCGGCCGATCGATACCTCTGCCGGCTACGGCACGCCCCCGAGCAGCTACGGTACGCCGCCGGGCGGAACGAACAGCGCCGCGACGCCGGTCGATCGATCGCGGCCGATCGGCCAGCCCGTGCAGCGCGAGGCTTCGACTGCCGCACGGCCGGTGCCGCCCGCGCCCACGACCCAGGCTCCCCAGTCGACCCAGCCCACCCAGTCGACTCAGTCCACCCAGCCGCTCCAGGCTGCGACGCAGGGCCCGGTCGATCCGTCGAAGACCGCCACCGAGTCCTGCGGCAAGCGTGTTTTCGTAGCTTTGGCGATCTGCATGGACGATCGCTGCGAGGATCCACGCTGGCGCAACGGCGCCGACTGCGTCCGCGTCCTGGAACGCAAGCGCCAGCGCGAGAATCGCTGAACCGGCGCCGGCCGCAAGGGCACGGCGCTGGCCTCGGTGATCGGCCTCGTCGAGCTGCCCAAGGGGTACGGGGCAGTCGAGGTGGCGCCCGGCATGCAATCTCCGTGCCGCGTGCCGATGCGGGTTGGCTCCGTGGGCAGCGGGCGGCGCCTCGGCTATACCTCGGGCCGTCGCCTCACTCGCCTTCTTGCGGAGCCCTTCGTGCCGTCATCGTCCCCGTCGTTCGAGGTGCCCGCGGATCGCCCGCATTTCCGCATCTGGCCCAAGCGGCTGCCACGGGCGCTGACCGTGCCCGAGACCTCGCTCTGGTTCAACGTGGAGGTCGCGGCGACGCGCTTTCCCGACAAGGCGGCGTTCGTCTTCTTCGGCCGCAGCATCACCTTCCGCGAGCTGCGCGCCCAGGCGGAGGCGCTGGCCGGCTGGCTGCAGCGGGAAGGCGTCGGCACCGGCGACCGCGTCGCCCTCTTCATGCAGAACTGCCCGCAGTTCCCGATCGCGCTCTATGCCACGCTGCGCGCCAACGCGGTGGTGGTGCCGGTGAATCCGATGAACCGGGTCGAGGAGTTCGGCCACTACATCTCCGACCCGGAGACCACGGTCATCGTCTGCACTGCCGACCTGGTGCCCATCGTCGCCGCGGCGCAGGCGGCGCTGCCCGAGGGGCGGCGTGCGCGCAGGGTGCTGGTCACCCGCTTCACCGACACCATGCCCGAAGGCGCGATCGGCCCGGCCGACGCCCCGTCACCGGCCATGGAGGCCTGGCTGCGCAGCGACGTCGAGCTGCCCGAGGGCTACGTGCGCTGGGGCGATGCCCTCGCCGCGGGCTGCGTGCCCGGCCCGCACACCGCGCAGCCCGACGACCTGGCGCTGCTGCCCTATACATCGGGCACGACCGGCCTGCCCAAGGGCTGCATGCACACCCACCGCACGCTGATGGCGAACACGGCGGGCGGCCAGTGGAGCTATAGCTCGCCCGAGGCGCTGGGCCTGGGCGTGGTGCCCATGTTCCACATCACCGGCATGCTGTACAGCGTGCTCGGCTCGGTGTACTCCGGGGCGACGGTGGTGCTCATGCCGCGCTGGGACCGCGATCTCGCCGGCCGGCTGATCTCGCACCACCGCATCACCCACTGGGTCTGCATCCCGACGATGGTGATCGACCTGTTCGGCAGCCCCAACTACAAGAGCTTCGACCTGTCGAGCCTGCGCTCGATGAGCGGCGGCGGGGCGGCGATGCCGCACGCCGTGGCCCAGCGCCTGCTCGACGAGTTCGGCATCAGCTTCGCCGAAGGCTACGGCCTGACCGAGACCGCGGCGCCCAGTCACGCGAATCCGCCCGAGCGGGCCAAGCTGCAGTGCCTCGGCATCCCGATCTTCTCGGTCGACTCGCGCGTCGTCGATCCGCTGTCGCTCGAGGAGCTGCCGGTCGGCGAGATCGGCGAGATCATCACCCGCGGGCCGATGGTCTTCAAGGGCTACTGGAAGCACCCCGAGGCGACCGCCGAGGCCTTCGTCGAGTTCGACGGCCGCTCGTTCTTCCGCACCGGCGACCTCGGCCGCATGGACGAGGAAGGCTACTTCTTCATGACCGACCGGCTGAAGCGGATGATCAACGCCAGCGGCTTCAAGGTCTGGCCGGCCGAGGTGGAGATGCTCCTCTACAAGCACCCGGCGGTGCAGGAGGCCTGCATCATCGCCGCCAAGGACGCGTATCGCGGCGAGACGGTGAAGGCGGTGGTCGTCCTGCGCGCCACTGCCAAGGACACTCGGGCCGAGGACATCGTGGCCTGGGCCCGGGAGCACATGGCCGCCTACAAGGTGCCGAAGATCGTGCAGTTCGTCGACGCGCTGCCGAAGTCGGGGTCGGGGAAGGTGATGTGGCGGCTGCTGCAGGATCAGGAAAAAGCGACCCCCGGCAGCTAGCTGGGGCCCTGCCGGCCCGGTGAATCAGTAAGTCGCGCGGCCGCCCGACAGATCGAACACCGAGCTCGTCGTGAACGAGCAGTCTTCCGACGCCAGCCACGCGACCATCGCGGCGGCCTCGTTGACCTCGAGGAACCGGCCCATCGGAATCTTCGAGAGCATGAAGTCGATGTGCTGCTGCGTCATCGTCGCGAACATCGCCGTCTTCGCCGCGGCCGGAGAGACCGCGTTGACGAGCACGCCCTTGTTCGCCAGCTCCTTGCCGAGCGACTTGGTCAGCGCGATCAGCCCCGCCTTCGACGCGCTGTAGTGCGATGCGTTCGGGTTGCCTTCCTTGCCCGCCACCGACGCGATGTTGACGATGCGCCCGTACCCACTGGCCACCATCTTCGGCACGACCGCGCGGCAGACGAGATAGGGCGCGATCAGGTTGACCTCGATCACACGGCGCCAGACCTCGGGCTCGAGCTCCCAGGTGGCCGCGTTGCCGCCGGTGATGCCGGCGTTGTTGACGAGGATGTCGATCTTCTTCTGCGCGCCGATCACGTTCTCGGTCGCGGCGGCCACGGCGGCCTCGCTGGTGAGCTCGACGGCATGGGTGAAGACGCGGCCGGCGTTGCCGAGCGAGCTCTTGGCTTCGGCGAGCTTGCCCGCGTCGGCGTCCCAGAGCGCGACCGAGGCGCCCGAGGCGAGCATGCGTTCGGCAATGGCGTAGCCGATGCCTTGCGCACCGCCGGTGATGACGGCGACACGGCCGTCGAGATCGATCTTGTTCATCAGGAAAGTCCTTTCAGCGCCGCGGCGCCGCCCGGCGCCTCGCGGCAGTCGGCGATGTACTGGCGGATGATGGTCGCGAAGTCCTTGTCGGCATGCAGGCCCAGGCGGGCGGCGCGCTCGGCTGTGCAGCCGCGCGACCAGTTGCCGACGATGCCGGCGATGACCTCGTCGCGCACGAAGCGCACCCGCTCGCGCACCGCCTTGCCGGCCACCTCCTCGAGCGCGTCTAGCATCTGGCCGACGGTGGCGTTGACCGCGGGCAGGTTGAGCGCGAGCCGGCCGCCGAGCTCCTCGACGCTCGCCTCGTGGATCGCGATCAGGCCCTCGACCGTACGCGCCACCGAGGTGAGCGGGTGCGACACCGTCGCCGGCACCGGGCAGATCGCCTCCTCGCCCGCGATCGGCTCGCGGATGATTCCGGAGAAGAAGGACGAGGCGGCGCCGTTCGGCCGGCCCGGCCGCACCGTCACCGTCATCAGGCGCGCCGAGCGGCCGTCGAGGAAGCCCTTCCTCGAGTAGTCGGCGATCAGGTGCTCGCACACCAGCTTGTGCGTACCGTAGGAAGTCTTGGGCGCGGGCAGGGTGTCGTCGGCGACGAGGTCCGGCAGCGCCTTCGAGGGATCGGGTCCGAACACCGCGACCGAGCTCGAGAACACCAGCTTCGCCGGCTTCCTGCCGCTCGCCGTCGCTGCGCGCAGCGCGTCGAGCAGCGCGCGGGTGGTGTCGAGGTTGGAGCGCAGCCCCAGGTCGAAATCGGCCTCGCATTCGCCGCTCACCGCCGAGGCGAGATGGAAAACGCTGTCGAAGCCTTCCTTGCCGAGCGCCTCGCACTGGCCGAGCAGCGCGCCGACGCGGGTCTCGACCCGCTTGTCGCTCGTCAGCTCGGCGCGCGGCGCGACCTGGTCGGCGAGGACGATGCGCTCGATCGTCCGGCCGCCGAGCCGGCCCTTCTCGAGCAGGGCGCGGGCCAGGCGCGAGCCGATGAAGCCGCCGCCGCCGGTGATCAGGACGTTCATGAGATTTCCTCCTCAGGGTGCGGCGAGCGGCACGGCGGTACGCATCCGCCGGTCGCCGCCACGCATGTGCTGGATGGCGCGCCGCCGCGCCAGGGCCGGGTCGCCGGCGTCGATGGCGTCGACGATGGCACGGTGCTCGAGGCGCACCGCCTCGACGAAGTCGGCGCGGGTGGAGTCGTTGCGCCGGGTCACGCGCATCGCCTCCTCGCTGTACTGCTCGAGGAACTCGAGGATCCGGCCGAAGTGCGGATTGCCCGCCGCCTGCGCGAGGAGGCGATGGAAGGCGAGGTCTTCCTCGACGCCGTCCCGGCTCTCGGCGGCGCTGCGGTCGATGGCGCGCAGCGCCCGGCGCAGCGCCGCGATCTGCAGCCGCGTGGCCCGCTCTGCCGCCAGCGCTGCGGTCTCGGCTTCGAGCGCCCGCCGCACCTCGCGCACCTGCATCACGTCGTCGAGCGAGCCGATCAGGCTGAGGTCGAGCTTGAGCGCTTCGCCCGGCGGCGGCGCGGTGACGTAGACGCCCGAGCCCTGGCGCGAGCGCAGCAGGCCGCGCGACTTGAGCTGGTGCACCGCCTCGCGCACGACAGTGCGCGAGACGCCGTGCGCGTCGGCAAGGCGCTTCTCGGTGGGCAGCCGGTCGCCGGGGCGCAGCCGCCCGGCGTCGATCTCGTCGCCGAGGCGGGCGGCGAGGCGGTCGGAGAGCCGCTCGGCCACCAGGGGCGCAACGGCGGCCGCACGGGCCAGGGGGGCGCGGGTCAGCATGGTGATCGGGTCATCATACGAATCGGCCTGTGCATCGATCTACCGGTTTGCCCTCATGGCGCCGGGCTCCATCGGTGCAGATACTTCGCGCAGCCCGGGCGGGGAAGCCGCCTTCACGCGAGCGCAAATGGCCAGCGTCACGATCCAGTCAGTACGCAAGAACTTCGGCGAGACGGCGGTCCTGCACGGCGTCGACATCGACATCGCCGACGGCTCGTTCACGGTGCTCGTCGGCCCCTCGGGCTGCGGCAAGTCGACCCTGCTGCGCATGATCGCCGGGCTCGAGGAGATCAGCGGGGGCGAGATCCGCATCGGCACGAAGCGCGTCAACGACGTGCCGCCGAAAGAGCGCGACATCGCGATGGTGTTCCAGAACTACGCGCTCTACCCGCACATGACGGTGCGGCAGAACCTCGCCTTCTCGCTGATGCTGGCGAAGAAGGACAAGGCGACCGTCGACGCCAAGGTCGGCCGCGCCGCCGAGATCCTGGCGCTTTCCGCGCTGATGGACCGCTATCCGCGCCAGCTCTCGGGCGGGCAGCGGCAGCGCGTCGCCATGGGCCGGGCGATCGTCCGCGATCCGCAGGTCTTCCTCTACGACGAGCCGCTCTCCAACCTCGACGCCAAGCTGCGCGTGGCGATGCGCAGCGAATTGAAGGAGTTGCACCAGCGCCTGAAGACCACCTCGGTCTACGTCACCCACGACCAGATCGAGGCGATGACCATGGGCGACCGCATCGTCGTCATGAAAGACGGCCGGATCGAGCAGATCGGCTCGCCGCTCGAGCTTTACGACTTTCCGACCAACATCTTCGTCGCCGGCTTCATCGGCTCGCCGGCGATGAACTTCCTGCCCGGCACGCTGCGCCGCAATGGCGTCGGCGCCGAGCTCGAGCTGGCCGACGGCACGCGCCTGCAGGCGCCGCTCAACGCCGGCGGCAGCGACGGCCAGAGCGTCGTCCTCGGCACCCGGCCCGAGCACCTGCAGCTCGCCGCCTCCGGCGGCATTCCCTCGCGCGTGGTCGTGCTCGAGCCGACCGGCGCCGACACCTTCGTCGCCTGCCGGCACGGCACGACCGACGTCGCCGCGGTGTTCCGCGAGCGCCACGATTTCGCCCCCGGCAGCACCATCCACCTGGTTCCCGACCCGCGTCGCGCCCACCTGTTCGACGCCGGCAGCGGCGCGCGGCTCGCCGCCTGATTCCTTCCAGACCACCCCATTCCCACGGAGACATGACGATGACCGACAAGACCTCCTTCAATCGCCGCCGCTTCCTCGAAAGCTCCGCCGGTGTCGCGACCGCCGCGACGCTCGGCACCGGCGCCCTGTTCTCGCCGCAGGCCTTCGGCCAGGCGACGATGGCGTTCAAGCCGGAGAAGGACGCCAAGCTGCGCGTCCTGCGCTGGAGCCGGTTCGTGCAAGGCGACATCGACGCCTACATGGCCAACGTCAAGAAGTTCACCGAGAAGACGGGGATCGAGGTGCGCGTCGACAACGAGGGCTGGGAAGACGTGCGCCCCAAGGCCGCGGTCGCGGCCAACACCGGCGCCGGCCCGGACATCATTCTGTCCACCAACGACGACGCCAACCTTTATCCGGACAAGCTGCTCGACGTGACCGACCTGGCCGAGTACATCGGCAAGAAGTACGGCGGCTGGTACCCGGCCGGACAGATGTTCCTCAAGCCCGACGGCAAGAAATGGATCGGCCTGCCGCTCGGCGCAGCCGGCTCGATGATGGTCTACCGCGAGAGCATGGTGAAGGCCGCCGGGTTCGACACCTTCCCGAAGGACACCGACAACTTCCTGAAGATGATGAAGGCGCTCGCCGCCAAGGGCACGCCGGGCGGCATGGCGCTCGGCAACGCCACCGGCGACGGGCTGTGGTGCAACTGGCTGGTCTGGGCGTTCGGCGGCAAGCTGGTCGACGCCAACAACAAGG
>JANMCC010000364.1:0-1602 GCA_031360885.1 Burkholderiales bacterium
GGCAAGCGCGTCTCGACCGGCTCGCCCGGCAGCGCCACCGAGGTCATGGCGTTTCGCCTGATCGAGGCCGCCGGCCTCGACAAGGACGCCGACATGAAGCGCGAGCGGCTCGGCGTCGCCGAGTCGGTGAACGCGATCAAGGACGGCAAGATCGACGCCTTCTTCTGGGTCGGCGGCCTGCCGACCGCCTCGGTCACCGACCTCGCCAACACGCCCAACACCAAGCTGAAGATGATCGACCACGCCGACGCGGTGGCGGCGATGAACAAGAAGTACGGCAACCTCTACATCCAGGACGTGATTCCCAAGGACACCTACAAGGGCATGGACGCCGACAACCACCAGGCGACGGTGATGAACATCCTGGTCGCGCACGAGAGCATGGACGACAAGACCGCCTACCACATCGTCAAGACGATCTTCGACCGCAAGGACGACATCGTCGCGGTGCACAAGGAGGCGCTCAACTTCAGGCTCGAGATCCAGAAGGCCTCGGCTTCGCCGATCCCGTTCCACCCCGGGGCCCTGAAGTACTTCGCCGAGAAGGGCGTCAAGGTCAACTGAAGCATCGGCCCCGGCGTGAGTGCAGAGCAGCCGGTGGCCGTCAGCGACGAGGCGCTGCTTCGCGCCGAGCAGTACATCGAGGAAGAAGAGGGCGCGGCCAACAAGCTGAAGGGCTGGCTCGGCGGGTTCGTCCGCCTCGCCGCCTTCGTGATGGCGGCGTTCCATCTCTACACCGCCTATGCGATCGTGCCGACGCAGACCCTGCGGCCGGTGCACGTCGCATTCGTGCTGTTCCTCTGCTTCCTCGTCTTTCCGGTGGCGAAGCGCTTCCGCCATCGCGTCATGTGGTGGGACTGGCTGGCCGCGGCGCTGGCGATCGCGATCGTCGTCTACGCGATCCAGGGCGGCGACGACTTCACCGACCGCAACACCTCGCCCAACCCGTGGGACATCGCCTTCGGCGTCGCCCTGATCGCGCTCGTGCTCGAGGCGATGCGGCGCACCAGCGGCTGGGTCATGCCGGTCATCACCCTCGGCTTTCTCGCCTATGCGATGGCGGGGCCCTGGCTGCCGGCGCCGTGGACGCACAAGGGCTACGAGGTCGGCCGGCTGGTCGGCGTGATGTACATGACGCTCGAGGGCATCTTCGGCGTCGCCGTCGACGTGGCCTCGTCGCTGATCATCCTGTTCACGATCTACGGCGCCTTCCTGCAGTACTCGGGCGCCGGCAAGTTCTACCTCGACTTCTCGTTCTCGGCGATGGGCGGCAAGCCGACAGGCGCGGGCCGGACCGTGGTGCTCGCGTCATTCCTCCTCGGCGGACCTTCGGGCTCGGGCGTGGCGACGACGGTGACGCTCGGCGCGGTGGCCTACCCGCTGCTCGAGAAGGTGGGCTACGAGAAGAACGCCGCCGGCGGCCTGCTCGCGGCCGGCGGCCTCGGCGCGATCATCTCGCCGCCGGTGCTCGGCGCCGCCGCCTTCCTGATCGCCGAGTTCCTGAAGATCTCGTACCTCGACGTGCTGCTGATGGCGGTGATCCCGACGCTGCTGTTCTATTTCGCGCTGTTCCTGATGGTCGAGATCGACGCCCGCAAGTAC
>JANMCC010000377.1:0-7090 GCA_031360885.1 Burkholderiales bacterium
CCCCTACACCGCGTTCAAGCTCAGCCTGCGCACGCCCCCGCTGGTCGACGGCGGCCAGGCCGCGGCGGCGCTGAAGAAGCTGCTCGAGGACAACGCGCCTTACAACGCCAAGGTCACCTTTCATGCCGACGGTCGCATCGACGCCGCCGGGGCGACCGGCTGGAACGCACCCAGCCTCGCGCCCTGGCTCGGTGCCGCGCTCGATTTGGCGTCGCAGGCGCACTTCGGCGCCCCCTGCGGCTACATCGGTCAGGGCGGCACGATCCCGCTGATGAACATGCTGCAGCAGAGCTTCCCGAAGGCGCAGATGATGGTCTGCGGCGTGCTCGGCCCGAAGAGCAACGCCCACGGGCCGAACGAGTTCCTGCACGTGCCCTACGGCAAGAAGCTCACGGCCGCGGTGGCGCAGGTGATGGCGGCCTGCCCCTGACCAAAAAAAAAGGCCCGGCGAAGCCGGCGATCTGCCTGGCGAACGCCGGCAGCGCCTCGCGGATCGCCGCGATTGCATAGGGCGGCAGGCTTTCGTTGCCGGGGATGGCGAGGTCGGTCGGCAGCACGCCCGGCTTGTACGACGGCAGCACGCGTTCGAACCCGGTCGAGGCCCGGCCGGCGAGGAAATCGCCGACGCGTTGCCCCGGCGCTGCGTAGGTCTCGCCGCCGAGCACATAGGCGCGCGACTCCCAGAAGCGCTGGAAGGCGATGCCGTCGAGGGGACCGACTGCGCTCGTCGTCGAGCCCGCGGCGCGATAGTCCTCGGGCGTCAGGCCGACGACGATGCCGGCGTTGGCGTTGCGCTCGTTGCGCGAATACTGGCTCATGCCGTTGGTGACCACCCGGCCCGGCTCCGAGGTCGCGGCGACGACGGTGCCGCCCGGGCACATGCAGAAGCTGTAGACCGAGCGGCCGTTGCTTGCGTGGTGCACCAGCTTGTAGTCGGCGGCGCCGAGCAGCGGATGGCCGGCGTACTTCTCGCCGAAACGGGCGTGGTCGATCAGGCCCTGCGGATGCTCGATCCGAAAGCCGATCGAGAACGGCTTGGCCTGCATCGCCACACCGCGCTCGTGCAGCATCGCGAACGTGTCGCGGGCGCTGTGGCCGAGGGCGAGCACGACCTGGTCGGCACGGATCTCCTCGGGCGGCGCGCCGTTGCCGCTCGCGTTGGCGACCGTCACGCCGCGCACCCGGCCGGCTTCGATCCGCAGGTCGACGACGCGGCTGCCGAAGCGGACCTCGCCGCCGAGCCGCTCGATCTCGGCGCGCATCTTCTCGACCACGCCGACCAGGCGGAAGGTGCCGATGTGCGGCTTGGCGACGAAGGCGATCTCCTCGGGCGCGCCGGCCCTGATGAATTCCTCGATGACCTTGCGCGTGAGGTGGCGCGGGTCGCTGATCTGGCTCCACAGCTTGCCGTCGGAAAAGGTGCCGGCGCCCCCTTCGCCGAACTGGACGTTCGATTCCGGATCGAGCACGCCGCGTCGCCACAGGCCCCAGGTGTCCCGGGTGCGCTCGCGCACCGCGCGGCCGCGCTCGAGCACGATCGGGCGAAAGCCCATCTGCGCCAGCAGCAGCGCAGCAAAGAGGCCGCAGGGCCCGAAGCCGACGACGACGGGGCGCGGTGCCGGGCTCGCCGCGAAGTCGGCCGGCGCGTGGGCGAGGAAGCGATAGCGGGTGTCGGGCGCGGGTCGCACATGCGGATCGCCGGCATGGCGCGCGAGCACCAGCGCTTCGTCGGCGACTTCGCAGTCGATCGTGTAGACGAAGACGATCGCCGATCGCTTGCGAGCGTCGTAGCCGCGCTTGAACACCGTCATCGCCCGCAGCCCGGCGTCGGCGATGCCGAGGCGCGCCAGGACGGCGGCGCGCAGCGCCGGCTCGGCATGCTCGAGCGGCAGGCGGATCTCGGTGAGGCGAATCATCGATCCGCGGGCGTCGTGCGCCGGCCTAGCGGTAGGCCGTGATGCGCTCGGCGCCCATCAGCGGCTCGAGCAGGCGCGACAGCGGCCTGAGCTCCGAGTAGCGCGCCGCGACCTTGTGCGCATAGGCGAAGAAGCGCGGCAGGTCGGCGCTGTAGGCGGGCTTGGCGTCGCGGTGCTTGAGCCGGGAGAAGATGCCCAGCACCTTGAGATGGCGCTGCAGCCCCATCCATTCGAGCGCCCGCCAGAACTCGCCGAAGTCGCGGTCCAGCGGCAGGCCCGCCTTGCGCGCCACCTCCCAGTAGCGCACCGCCCAGTCGATCTCCTGCTCCTCGTCCCAGGAGACGAAGGCGTCGCGCAGCAGCGAGGCGATGTCGTAGACGATCGGCCCGTGCACCGCGTCCTGGAAGTCGAGGATGCCGGGATTGGGCGTCGCGACCATCAGGTTCCTCGGCATCCAGTCGCGGTGCACCGCGACCTTCGGCTGGGCCAGGGCGCTCGCCACCAGCCGGTCGCAGGCGTCGTTCCAGGTCGCGTCCTCGGCGCTCGTCCAGGCGACGCCGCACTCGCGCTGCACGCACCACTCGGGAAAGAGCGCCAGCTCGCGCCGCAGCAGCGCGTCGCCGTAAGGCGGCAGCGCGTCGCCGGGAAGGTTGCCTTGCCAGGCGATGAGCGCGGCGATCGCGTCGCGCATCAGCGCATCGGCGCGCGCGCCGTCGCCTTCGGCCTGGGCGCGCTGCAGGGCGGCGAGGTAGAGCGCGTCGCCGAGGTCGTCGAGAAGGAGGAAGCCGTGCGCCGGATCGGCTTCGAGCACCCGCGGCGCGTGCAGGCCCGCCTGGGCGATCAGCCCGGCGACGTGGATGAAGGGCCGCACGTCTTCCTGCGGCGGCGGCGCGTCCATGACGATGACGCTGCCGCCGCCCTCGAGGTCGGCGCGCAGGTAGCGGCGAAAGCTGGCGTCGCTCGATGCCGGCCTGAGGCTGGCGACGATCAGGCGGTGCGCCGCCGCCACGCCGGCGATCCAGGCCGCGAAGGCCGCCTTGCGGGCCGGGTCGGCCCAGGGAATGGCGGGAGGCAGGTCAGGGGGATTCACGGGCGGCGGCGAGGGCGTTCGAGGTGCTGACGCGCGGGCCTCGTGGATAATCGATTCTACAAATCGATGCGCGATCGCCTCTGCCAGGCCGTCCGGCTACGCATCCTCTCCATCGCAGTGCTGGCGGTCTTGGCGGGTGGCGCAGCCGCACAGGCCCCCACCCCCGCTGCCTCGGCGCCCCGCGCCGCGAGCTCGCCCGGTATCGAGCTGCGCAACTCCACTTCGCTGCAGCCGCCGCCGCGCGGCGACGCCGGCAAGGAACTGCCGATCATCCTGCAGGCGCGCGAACTGCGCGGCCGGCCCGACCTCGATGCGGAGGCGGTCGGCGACGTCGAGTTCCGGCGCGGCGCGGTCGTCATTCACTCCGACCGCCTGAGCTACGACCAGGCCGAGGACCTGGCGCGCGCCACCGGCAACGTCGTCGTCAGCCGCGAGGGCAACGTCTTCTTCGGTCCCGAAGCGCAGCTCCGGATCGAGCGCTTCGAGGGTTTCTTCCGCAGCCCGACCTATCGCTTCGCCCGCACCGACGCCGGCGGCAAGGCGTCGCGGATCGAGTTCGTCGACGACCAGCGCGCCATCGCCTTCGACGCCACCTACTCGAGCTGCAGCCCCGACGACCCCGATCCACCGTGGATCCTGAAGGCGGGCAGGATCGACACCGACAACGAGACCAGCACCGGCATCGCCCGCGACGCGGTGCTGCGCTTCTACGGCGTGCCCATCCTCGCCTCGCCGGTGCTGAGCTTTCCCCTGAACGACGAGCGGCGATCGGGCTTCCTGCCGCCGAGCTTCGGCCTCGACAGCCGCAGCGGCTTGCAGTTCGGCATTCCCTACTACTGGAACATCGCGCCGAATCGCGACGCGACGTTCACGGTCCTCGAGAGCACGCGGCGCGGCCCGGCCGTCGAGGCCGAGTTCCGCTACCTGCAACCGGGCTATTCGGGCGAGGCCGATCTCCGGGTGCTGCCGAATGACCGCGCCTACGACGGCCGCTCGCGCCATGCCTACCGCCTCCTGCACGAGGGACTTTTGCCCGGGAACGTGTTCGCCCAGGCCAGGGTGCTGCGCGTCTCCGACGACGACTACTGGAAGGACTTCCCGGGCGACACGAGATCGCCGACGCCGCGGCTGCTGCAGTCCGACCTGCAGCTCAACCGCCCCTTCGGCGACTGGTCGACCTACGCCCGGGTGCAGCGCTGGCAGGTGCTGCAGACCGTGGACCCGACGACGCGCATCGGTCCCCCGCCCTACGAGCGGCTGCCGCAGATCGGCACCCGCTACGCCGCACCCTGGCTCGGCGGCGTCGACGTCGGCTTCGAGGGCGAGTTCAACCGCTTCGCCAACCCCGACGACCACTACCTCGCGCCGCGCCAGACCGGCGACCGCTTCCACGTCCTGGGCAGCATCAGCCGTCCGTTCTACACGCCGGGCTGGACCCTGGTGCCGAAGATGTCCTTCAATGCCGCCTCGTATTCGGTCGACCAGCCCCTGGCCGATGGCAAGCGCAGCGCTTCGCGCGTCATTCCGACGCTGAGTGTCGACAGCGCGTGGGCGCTGGAACGCGACACGAGCCTGTTCGGCAAGGCGTTCCGCGAGACCCTCGAGCCGCGCCTGTTCTACGTCAACACGCCGTTCCGCAGCCAGGCGGATCTGCCGAACTTCGACGCCGCGGGCAAGGACTTCAACTTCGACTCGATCTTCACCGAGAGCGCATTCTCGGGCGTCGACCGCGTCTCCGATTCGCACCAGCTGACGGCCGGCCTGACCTCGCGCCTGGTCGACCCGCAGACGGGAGTCGAGGCGCTGCGCCTGGGCATCATGCAGCGCTACCTGTTCCGGGACCAGCTCGTCACGCCCGACGGCACGCCGCTGACCCGGCGCTGGTCCGACATCCTGGCGCTGGGCTCGACCTCGCTCGTGCCGAACTGGACCTTCGACGCCCAGGCCCAGTACAACCCCGACACCCGCCGGATCGCCCGTTCGCTCGCCGGCTTTCGCTATTCGCCCGGGCCGTACCGCACCATCAACATGAACTACCGGCTGACGCGCGGCCTCTCGGAGCAGGTCGAGCTGGGCTGGCAGTGGCCGGTCTACGGCAGGCCGCGGGCCGGCGAGGGCGGCGAGAGCGGGCAGCCGTCCTCGGGCGGCGGCAAGTGCGGTGGCACGCTCTACACCGTCGGCCGGATCAACTACAGCACCCGCGACAGCCGGCTCACCGACTCGCTCGTCGGCCTCGAATACGATGCCGGCTGCTGGATCGGCCGGGTGGTCGTCGAGCGGCTGTCGACCGGCCGCAGCGAAGCGACGACGCGCCTGCTGGTGCAACTGGAGCTCGTCGGGCTGTCCCGGATCGGCGCCAATCCGCTGCGCGTCTTGAAGGACAATGTGCCGGGCTACCAGCTGCTGCGCGACGAGCGCACGACGAGCACACCGTTCAACCCGTATGACTGATTCGAATCTCGCTCGCCGCCGGGCCTTCGCCGCGCTCGCCGCCCTGGCGCTGGGCCTGGCCGCCGGCCCGGCGCCGGCGCAGACCAGCGACTACATCGTCGCCGTCGTCAACCAGGAACTGGTCACCGCTGCCGAGGTGCAGCAGCGGATCGCGCGGGTGCGCGCCGAAGCGGCGCAGAACCGCAGCCAGCTTCCGTCGGCGGCGGTGCTGCGCCAGCAGGTGGTCGAGACGCTGATCGACGAGCGCGTCCTCGTCACCAACGCGCGCGACAGCGGCGCCCGGATCGACGAGTCCGAGCTCGACCGGGCAGTGGCCAACGTCGCGGTGCAGAACCAGCTCAGCCTTGTGCAGCTGCGCGAGCGCTTGCGCAAGGAGGGGATCGAGTACGCGAAGTTCCGCTCCAACGTGAAGGACCAGATGCTGGTCGAGCGGGTGCGCGAGCGCGAGGTGGCCAGCCGGATCAAGGTGTCCGAGGCGGAGATCGACGCCCTCCTCGAGGAGCGGCGCAGCGGCGGCGCCAACGCCCAGTTCAACATCGCCCAGATCCTGGTGCCGGTGCCCGACAACGCGACGCAGGCGCTGGTCGGCGAGCGGCGCGCGCTGGCGCAGGCCGCGCTGAGGCGGGTGCGCGCCGGCGAGGACTTCGCCGTCGTGGCGCGCGAGCTTTCGCAGGACGGCAATCGAACCCAGGGCGGCGAGATCGGCATGCGGCCGGCCGACCGGCTGCCCGACGTTTTCGTCAAGGCGGTGCGCCCGCTGAAGTCGGGCGAAATCTCGCCCGACGTGCTGCGCAGCGCCGCCGGCTTTCACGTGCTCAAGCTCGTCGAGCGCAAGGACGAGGGCGCGTTCAGCGTCCAGCAGGTGCGGGCCCGCCACATCCTGCTGCGGACCTCGGCCGCGCTGACCAACGAAGCGGCGGCGCGCCGCCTGGTCCAGTTCAAGCGGGAGATCCTGGCCGGCAGCAGGACCTTCGAGCAGCTGGCGCGCGACAACTCGCAAGACGCCAGCGCCGCCCAGGGCGGCGACCTGGGCTGGGCTTCGGCCGGCCAGTACGTGCCCGAGTTCGAAGAGGCGCTCGCCCCGCTCGACGTCAGCGGAATTTCGGATCCGGTCGTGACCCGCTTCGGCGTTCACCTGGTCCAGGTGGTCGATCGGCGCCAGGTCACGCTCGACAACAAGCAGCAGCGCGAGCAGGCGAGGAACATCCTGCGCGAGCAGAAGTTCGAGGAGGCCTATGCCGAGTGGCTGCGCGACCTGCGCGGCCGGGCCTACATCGAGATGCGGGACCCGCCGCAGTAGCTGCCGCGACCCTCCCGTGGTGCAGCACCCGAAGAAGCGCTTCGGCCAGCATTTTCTCGTCGATCCGGGGGTGATAGACGCGATCGTCCGGGCGGTCGCGCCGCGGCCGGGCGAGGCGCTGGTCGAGATCGGCCCCGGACGCGGGGCGATCACGATGCCGCTGCTCGAGCGCTGCGGTGCGCTCACCGTGATCGAGCTCGACCGCGACCTCGCGGCGCGGCTGCGCCGCACGCCGGGCCTCGAGGTCATCGAAGCCGACGTGCTGCGCAGCGCCGCCGGCTTTCACGTGCTCAAGCTCGTCGAGCGCAAGGACGAGGGCGCGTTCAGCGTCCA
>JANMCC010000391.1:0-12650 GCA_031360885.1 Burkholderiales bacterium
CGCAAGGTCGCCAAGGACTTCCCGAAGACGATGTTCCTGCTCGGCTCCTCGGGCAAGCCGCAGGCGCCGAACTTCAGCGTCTTCGACAACTACATCCAGGAGCCGGCCTACCTCACCGGCATGATCGCCGGGGCGATGACCCAGTCGAACAAGATCGGCATGGTCGGCGGCTTCCCGATCCCCGAGGTGAACCGGCTGATGAACGCGTTCATGGCGGGGGCGAAGGAAACGAACCCGAAGGTCGAGTTCAGCGTCGCCTTCATCAACAGCTGGTTCGATCCGCCCAAGGCCAAGGAAGCCGCCTTCGCCATGATCGACAAGGGCGCCGACGTCATGTACGCCGAGCGCTTCGGCGTCTCCGATGCAGCCAAGGAGAAGAAGGTGCTCGCCATCGGCAACGTCATCGACACGCAGAAGCAGTACCCCGACACCGTGGTCGCCTCGGCGCTCTGGAACATGGAGCCCTCGATCGACCGGGCGATCAAGCTGGTGAAGGAAGGCAAGTTCACCGCCGAGGACTACGGCCCCTACTCGACGATGAAGCACAAGGGCTCGGAGCTGGCGCCGCTCGGCACGTTCGAGAAGAAGGTGCCGGCCGACACGGTGGCCAAGGTCAAGGCCAGGGAAGCCGACATTCGCGCCGGCAAGTTCACGGTCAAGGTCGACGACGACCAGCCCAAGTCGACCGCGAAGTGACGCGGGGCGGACTCCCTCTCCCGCCTGCGGGAGAGGGCGGGGGTGAGGGTAGTCGCCGCGACCCACCCTCACCCCAACCCTCTCCCGCCCCGCGGGAGAGGGGGCCCGTCCTGCGCCTCTCCGGCATCACCAAGCGCTTCGGTGCGCTCGTGGCCAACGACGCGGTCTCGCTCGAGCTCGGCGCCGGCGAGGTGCTGGCGCTGCTCGGCGAGAACGGCGCCGGCAAGTCGACGCTGGTCTCGATCCTGTTCGGCCACTACGTCGCCGACGCCGGCTCGATCGAGGTCTTCGGCGAGCCGCTGCCGCCGGGCCAGCCCAAGGCCTCGCTGGCGGCCGGCATCGGCATGGTGCACCAGCACTTCACGCTCGCCGACAACCTGAGCGTGCTCGACAACGTGGTGCTCGGCACCGAGCCGCTCTGGCAGCCGTTCTCGCGCCGGCGCGAGGCCAGGGCGAAGCTGAGCGACGTCGCCGGCCGGTTCGGCCTGCCGGTCGATCCCGACGCGCGCGTCGGGTCGCTCTCGGTCGGCGAGCGGCAACGGGTCGAGATCCTCAAGGCGCTCTACCGCGGCGCGCGCATCCTGATCCTCGACGAGCCGACCGCGGTGCTCACGCCTCAGGAAAGCGAGGCCCTGTTCGACACGCTCGGCCAGATGGTGGCGCAGGGGCTCTCGATCGTTTTCATCAGCCACAAGCTCGGCGAGGTGCTGCGGGTCTCGAACCGCGTTGCCGTGCTGCGGGCCGGCAGGCTCGTCGCCGAAGCGCCGGCCGCCGGCACCAGCGAGGCGCAGCTCGCGCAGTGGATGGTCGGCCAGGCCGTCGCCGCGCCGGTGCGGCGACCCACCGCCCGCGCCGGCGAGGTGGTCTGCGCGATCGACAAGGTGAGCACGCCGGCCGGCGTGCGCGACCGGCTCGATGCCGTTTCGCTGCAGCTCCGTGCCGGCGAGATCGTCGCCGTGGCCGGCGTTTCCGGCAACGGCCAGGTGGCGCTCGCCGAGCTGCTCTCGGGCGTGCGCCGCGCGGTCGCGGGCACGGTGCGGCTCGACGGCCGGCCCCTGCCGCCCGATCCGGCCCGGCTGGTCGAGCGCGGCGTCGCCCGGGTGCCGGAAGACCGGCACGGGGTCGGCGTCATCGGCGACCTGCCGGGGTGGGAGAACGCGGTCTCGGAACGCTTGCGCACGCCTGCTTTTTCGCGCTGGTCGGTGGTGCGGCGGGCGGCGGCGCGGCGCCACGCCGCGCGCGTGATCGAGGCCTTCGACGTGCGCGGCGGCGGACCGCTCGCGCCCGCGCGCTCGCTCTCCGGCGGCAACATGCAGAAGCTGATCCTCGGCCGCGCCCTGCTCGCGCCCGAAGGACAGGCGGCGACGCCGCGCCTCATCGTCGCCCACCAGCCGACCTGGGGCCTCGACATCGGCGCCGTCGCCTACGTGCAGGGCCGGCTCGTCGCCGCCCGCGACGCCGGCGCCGCGGTGCTGCTGATCTCCGACGACCTGGACGAGGTGATGACGCTCGGCGACCGCATCGCCGTCATGCACCACGGCCGGCTCACCGAAGCGCGCGACGCCGACGACTGGACCCGCGAAGGCATCGGCCTGGCGATGGCGGGCGCGGCATGAGGGTCGAGAAGCGGATCGCGCCCTCGCCGGCGGCCCTCGCGCTCGCCTCGCTCGGCGCCATCGCCTTCACCCTGCTGGTCTCGAGCGTGCTGGTGATCGCCGCCGGCGCCCCGGTGGGCCGCACCTACGGCCTGCTGGTGCAGGGCGCGTTCGGCTCGGTCTTCGCCTGGAGCGAGACGCTGACCCGGGCGGTGCCGCTGCTGCTCACCGGCCTTGCCGCGGCCGTCGCCTTTCGCGCCCGCCTCTTCAACATCGGCGCCGAGGGCCAGCTCTACGCCGGCGCGCTCGCCGCCGTCGCGGTGGGCGGCCTGCACGGCGGCAGCGGGTTCGGCGCGCCGACCTGGCTGCTCTTCCCGGCGATGCTCGTCGCCGCCGCGCTGGCCGGCGCGCTGCTGCTGCTCGGTCCCACGCTTCTGAAGGCCCGGCTCGGCGTCGACGAGGTGGTGACCACGCTGCTCCTCAACTTCATCGTCCTGCTGTTCGTCTCGGCCATGCTCGACGGGCCGATGAAGGACCCGGGCGCGATGGGCTGGCCGCAGAGCGTGGCCCTGCAGCCCGAGCTCGAGCTCGCGCGTCTGGTGGAGGGCACGCGGGTGCACAGCGGGCTGGCGATCGCGCTCGTGCTCGCGGCCGGCGTCTGGGCGTTGCTGCGCGGCACGGTGGCGGGCTTCGACATCCGCGCCGTCGGCGCCAACGCGCGCGCCGCCGCGTTCGCCGGCGTGCCGGTGACGCGCACGCTGGTGCTGGTGGCGCTGCTTTCGGGCGGGCTTGCCGGCCTGGCCGGCGCGATCGAGGTCGCCGGGCGCACCGGCTACGTCACCCTCGACATGTCGCCCGGCTACGGCTACAGCGGCATCGTCATCGCCATGCTGGCGGGGCTGCATCCGCTCGGCGTCGCCGCGGCGGCGGTGTTCGTCGCCGGCGTGCTGGTCGGCGCCGACAGCATGAGCCGCGCGATCGGCGTGCCGACCTACCTGGCCGACGTGATCGTCGCCGTGTCGCTGCTCTCGGTGCTGGTGGCGACGCACGCCGCGCAGTACCGCCTGCGCTTGCGCTGAGCCGCGATGAGCGCCTTCGCCGAGATCCTCGCCAACGGCTCGTTCTGGGTCGCGGTGCTGCGCATCGCCACGCCGCTGATCCTCGGCACGCTCGGCGTTCTGTGGTGCGAGCGCGCCGGCGTGCTCAACCTCGGCATCGAAGGAATCATGGTCGCCGGCGCCTTCACCGGCTGGCTCGCCGTCTACCTCGGCGCGCCGCTCTGGATCGGCGTGATCATTGCCGCGGCCACGGGCGCGGCGCTCGGCCTGCTGCACGCGCTGCTCACGGTCGGGCTGGCGCTCTCGCAGCACGTCACCGGGCTCGGCATCACGCTGCTCGCCACCGCCGCCAGCTACTACGGCTACCGGGTCGCCTTCCCCAAGGTGAACACGCCGCCGACGATCGTGCCGTTCGCCGCCATGGACTGGCTGCCGCTGCCGGTTCTCTCGCAGCAGACGGCGCCGACGCTCCTCGCCCTGCTGCTGATGCCGTTCTCCTGGTGGCTGCTGCAGCGCACGCCGGCCGGCCTGGCGGTGCGCATGGTGGGCGAGAACCCGCAGGCCGCCGAAGGCCAGGGCATTCCGGTCGTGGCCACCCGGACCGCGGCGATCGCGGCCGGCTCGGCGCTGATGGGCGTGGCCGGCTCGTTCCTCACGCTCTCCGCCTTCAACGCCTTCTTCTTCAACATGGTCAACGGCCGCGGCTGGATCTGCGTGGCGCTGGTCGTGTTCGCGTCGTGGCGGCCCGGCAAGGCGCTGCTCGGCGCGCTGCTGTTCGCCTTCTTCGACGCGCTGCAGCTTCGCCTGCAGCAGGCCGGCGGCGCGACGCTGCCGTACCAGGCCTACCTGATGCTGCCGTACGCGCTTTCGATCCTGGCGCTGGTGCTGGTGGCGCGCAAAGCCGCGTACCCTCAAGCCCTGATGAAGCCCTACCGCAAGGGCGAGCGCTGAACCGAGACCACCGATGAGCGACATCACCGACCTGCCCGCGCACGCGCTCGCCGCCGCCATCGCCGCCGGCGAGCTGTCGTGCCGCGAGGTGATGCAGGCCTTCCTCGCCCGCATCGCGCTGATGAACCCGCGGCACAACGCGATCGTCAGCCTGCGCGACGGCGACGAGCTGCTGCTCGAGGCCGACCGCCTCGACCTCGAGCGGGTGCGCAACGACGCCGCGGCGGCGCCGCGACCCTTCCTGTTCGGCCTGCCGCAGGCGATCAAGGACATGGTGCCGACCGCGGGCATCCGCAGCACTTCGGGCTCGCCGCTGCTCAAGGACTTCGTACCCGCCGCCGATTCGCTGATGGTGCAGCGCATGAAGGCGGCCGGCTGCATCGTCATCGGCAAGACCAACACGCCCGAGTTCGGCCTCGGCTCGCACACCTTCAACGAAGTCTTCGGCGCGACCCGCAACGCCTTCGATCCGACCCGGTCCGCGGGCGGCAGCAGCGGCGGCGCCGCGGTCGCGCTCGCGACCCGCATGTTGCCGGTGGCCGACGGCAGCGACTCGATGGGGAGCCTGCGCAACCCGGCGGCGTGGAACAACGTGTTCGGCTTTCGCCCGAGCCAGGGCCGGGTGCCGAACTGGCCGGCGCAGGAGGTCTGGGTCAGCCACTTCGGCACCGAGGGGCCGATGGCGAGGAACGTGCGCGACCTCGCCCTGCTGCTCGACGTGCAGGCGGGCTACGACGCGCGCGTGCCGCTCTCGCTCGCGACCGAGCCTTCGTTCGCCGCGCGCCTGGAGTCGCCCGCCAGCGAGCGCAAGGCCGCGACCCGGATCGGCTGGCTCGGCGATCTCGGCGGCCACCTGGCGATGGAAGCCGGCATCCTCGACGTGTGCGCCGCGGGCCTGGCGCGGCTCGAGGGCGCCGGCTGCGTGATCGAGCCGACCGCCCTCGGCTTCGCGCCCGAGCGGCTCTGGGACGCCTGGCTCAAATGGCGCTGGTGGATCCTCTACGGCCGGATCTCGCCGCACCTCGTCAGGCCGGAGAACCGCGCGCAGATCAAGCCCGAGGCCCTGTGGGAGCACGACCAGGGCGCGCAGCTCTCGGCGGCGCAGATGATGCACGCGAGCGTCGAGCGCAGCGCCTTCCATCAGCACGTGCTGACGCTGTTCGAACGCTTCGACGTCCTCGCCCTGCCGACGACGCAGGTCTGGCCGTTCCCGGTCGAATGGCGCTGGCCGAAGGAGATCGCCGGCCGCGGCATGGACACCTATCACCGCTGGATGGAGGTGGTGGCGATCGCCACCTTCGCCGGCCTGCCGTGCGTCAGCGTGCCGGTCGGCTTCAACGCCTCCGGCCTGCCGATGGGCATGCAGCTGATCGGCCGGCCGCGCGGCGACCTGCGGCTGCTCCGCCTGGCGCGCGACTACGAAACGGTGGCCGCCGAGGTGCTGGCGATCCGTCCCGCCGAATGACCACGGCCTGCGCCGACGACGGCCGCTACCATCGTCCGGCATGAACGCCAGCCCCCGCATCCCGGGCCTTCGCTTCCTGCACTCGCCCGGGCCGACGCGCGTCCCCGACGAGGTGATCGCGGCGATGGCGCGCCAGCCCACCGACCTCGCCGATCCGCGCGTCGCGGCCCTCGTCGCCGCCTGCGAATCAGGGATGAAGGCGCTGCTGCAGACCGATCGCGCCGAGGTCTTCTTCTACTCCGCCAACGGCCACGGCGGCTGGGAGGCGGTGATCGCCAACCTGGTCGGCGCCGGCACCGCGATCCTCGTTCCCGGCACCGGCCACTTCTCCGACGGTTGGGCCGAGCAGGTGGCCGCGTTCGGCGGCGAGGCGCTGCGCACGCCGTACACCGAAGGCCTACCGATCGATCCGGCCGCGGTGGAGGGGGCGCTGCGCGACGACAGCGCGCGGCGCATCGCCGCGGTCTTCGTCGTCCACACCGACACCGCCAGCGCGACCACCTCGGACCTGGCTGCCCTGCGTCGTGCGATCGACGCGGCGCGGCATCCGGCCCTGTTCGTCGTCGACGTCGTCGCCTCGCTCGCGGCGGCGCCGTTCGCGATGGACGCGCTCGGTGTCGACGTCGCGATCGGCGCGTCGCAGAAGGGAATGATGCTGCCGCCGGGCATGGCCTTCGTCGCCGCCAACGAGCGCGCCCTCGCCGTGGCCCGAGGCACCGTCGCGCCGCGCTTCTACTGGGACTGGGCGCGGCGGCGGAGCGAGTTCTCGTACCTCAAGTTCTGCGGCACGCCGCCGCTCTCGCACCTGGCCGGTCTCGAAGCCGCGCTCGGCCTGATCGAGGCGGAGGGCCTGGACCGCGTGCATGCGCGGCACGCGCGGCTGGCGAGCGCGGTGCATGCCGCCGTGACAGCCTGGGGCGAGGGCGGCGCGCTGCGCCTCTTCACCCGCACCCGCGAGGCGCGCTCGGTCTCGGTCACCGCGGTCGAGGTCGCGCCGGGCATCGACCCCGAGAGGCTGCGCAGCGTCGCCCGTGAGCGCTTCCAGGTCGCCATCGCCGGCGGCCTCGGTCCGCTGCACGGCCGCGTGTTTCGCATCGGCCACCTCGGCGACATGAACGAGGCGATGCTGCTCGGCTGCCTCGCCGGGGTGCAGGCGGCGCTGCAGGCCGAGGGCGTCGCCTGCGGCGGCGGCGGGGTCGATGCGGCGATCGCTTCGCTGCTCGGATGAGAGCGCCTTCGGCGTAGGAAGCTCCTTACAGCAGACGGCAGCGTTGACCCCTTGTGGGGCGCGGTCCGTGCGCTTTAGGGTACGGGAATGCCCTGTCGTGTGCTGCCGCGGCTGCCGCGTTCAAGGTGAAGCACCGTCATAGCGAAAGACCCTCATGAACTACAAGCCCCTACTCGGCCTCGCCGCCGTCGCCGTCTGCACCCATGCCGCGGCGCAGATCACCTTCTATGAAGAAGATCACTTTCGTGGTCGGACGTTCGCCACCAGCCAGTCGGTCTCGAACTTCAAGAACGCCGGCTTCAACGACCAGGCATCGTCGGTCGTCGTCGAGCGCGGCCGCTGGGAGGTCTGCGACGACTCGAAGTTCCGCGGCCGCTGCGTCGTGCTGCGTCGCGGCAGCTATGACTCGCTGACGAACCTGGGCCTCGACAACCGGATCTCGTCGGTGCGACCCGTCAATCCGAACAGGCAGTACGAGAACGAGCCGCAGCCCGTGCTCGACGCACCTTACGAATACCGCCGCCGCCCGAGCGAACGGCTGAGCGAGGTGCCGGTGACCTCGGTGCGCGCCGTCGTCGGTCCGCCCGAGCAGCGTTGCTGGGTCGAGAAGCAGCAGGTCGCCGAGCCCGAGCGGCGCGACTACAACGTTCCGGGCGCAGTGATCGGCGGCGTGCTCGGCGGCATCCTCGGTCACCAGATCGGTGGCGGCACCGGCAAGACCGTTGCCACGGTCGGCGGTGCGGTCGGCGGGGCGGCGATCGGCGCCCACGTCAACAGCTCGACGTCCTCGTCGCAATACAGCACGCGCGACGTGCGTCGCTGCGAGACGACCGCCGCGAGCGGCCCGCCCCAGTACTACGAGGTGACGTACGAGTTCCGCGGCGTCGAACACCGCGTGCAGATGGCCGCGCCCCCCGGCCGCACGATCACCGTCAACGCCAACGGCGAGCCGCGTACGACCTGATCCGCATCCGCGTCAGGTGATGACCGTCGGGCGGTCGCGGCCGGTGCGGCCGCGGATTCCGGCCAGGCGCTCGGCCGCCGCGATCAGCGGCCCGAGCGCCTCTTGCGTTTCCACGCCCTGCTTTTGCGGGTCGGGTTCGAAACGCTCGAGGTAGACGCGCAGGGTCGCGCCCTCGGTGCCGGTGCCCGAGAGGCGAAAGACGATGCGCGCGCCGTCGTCGAAGCCGATCCGCAGGCCCTGCCCGGTCGTGACGGAGCCGTCGACCGGATCGGTGTAGGCGAAGTCGTCGGCCAGCGTGACCCGGGCGACGCTGCCGTCGCCGCGCTCGAATCGCTGGCCCGGCAAGGCGGCCAGGCTCGCGCGCAGGTCCTCCATCAGGCCGTTCGCCGCGGCTGCATCCAGCCCTTCGTAGTCGTGGCGCGAATAGATGTCGCGGCCGAAGCGGCGCCAGTGTCCGCGCACGATCGCCTCCACCGATTCGCCTGGCCGCGCGGCCAGGATGTTGAGCCAGAACAGCACCGCCCAGACGCCGTCCTTCTCGCGCACATGGTCCGAACCCGTGCCCGCGCTCTCCTCGCCGCAAAGCGTCGCCAGGCCGGCGTCGAGCAGGTTGCCGAAGAACTTCCAGCCGGTCGGCGTCTCGTGGCAGGCGATGCCGAGTTGCGCGGCAACGCGGTCGGCGGCGCGGCTCGTCGGCATCGAGCGGGCGATGCCCTTCAGCCCCTGCGCATAGCCGGGCACGAGATGCGCGTTCGCCGCGAGCACCGCCAGGCTGTCGCTCGGCGTGACGATGAAGTTGCGGCCGACGATCATGTTGCGGTCGCCGTCGCCGTCGCTCGCCGCGCCGAAGTCGGGCGCGTCGGCGGCGAACATCGTCTCGACCAGCGCCGCGGCGTAGACCGGGTTCGGATCGGGGTGGCCGCCGCCGAAATCGGGCAGCGGCACGGCGTCGACCAGGCTGGCCTCGGGCGCGCCCAGCCGCTCGACGAAGATCGCGCGCGCATACGGCCCGGTGACGGCGTGCATCGCGTCGAAGCGCATCCGGAAGGGGCCGCCTCGCAGCAGCTCGCCGATCGCGGTGAAGTCGAACAACGTCGCCATCAGCTCGGCGTGGTCGACCACCGGATCGAAGACCTCGACCTGCGCCGCGCCGACGCTGGTGACGCCGAGCCCGGCGAGATCGATGTCCGGGGTGTCGAGCGTGAGGTAGCGCTCGACCGCTTCGCTCTCCCGCCAGATCGCTTCGGTGATCCGCTCCGGCGCGGGGCCGCCGTTGCCGGCGTTGTACTTGATGCCGAAGTCGCCTTCGGGGCCGCCCGGGTTGTGGCTCGCCGAGAGGATGATGCCGCCGAAGGCCGCGCGCTTGCGGATCACGCAGCTCGCCGCCGGCGTCGAGAGGATGCCGCGCTGTCCGACCAGGATGCGGCCGAAGCCGTTGGCGGCGGCGATGCGCACGATCGTCTGGATCGCGACGTCGTTGTAGTAGCGGCCGTCGCCGCCGACGACCAGCGTTTGCCCGGCAAAGCCCTCGAGCGCGTCGAAGATCGACTGGACGAAGTTCTCGAGGTAGCGCGGCTGCTCGAAGACCGTCACCTTCTTGCGCAGTCCGGACGTGCCGGGCCGCTGGCCGGCGAAAGGCCGGGTCGGGACGATCAAGGGGAGAGTCATCGAAAGGGAGCCCGGTGCGGTGCGCTGCGTTGCGCAGACGCTTCGATTCTGTCGCCGATACTGCGCCCCCATGTCGGCCCAGGTCTTCATCAAGCTGTTCGCGATCTTCGCCGTGGTCGCCATCGGCTGGGGCGTGGCCCGCAGCGGCAAGCTCGGCGACGGCGACCCCGCCCGCGTGCTCTCGGGCGCGGCCTTCTACATCTTCGTGCCCGCGCTGCTGTTCCGCACCTCGGCGCGGATCGAGTTCGAGCGGCTCGACATCCGCATCCTGCTCGCCTTTTTCGCACCGACCCTGGCCGTGCTCGGCCTGGTCTACCTGTTCCTGCGCCTGCGCCGGCCGGCCGCGAGCTGCGAGCCCGCCGCGCCGAGCGTGCGCGCGATCACCGCCTCGTTCGGCAACGCGGTCCAGGTCGGCATTCCGCTCGTCGCGGCGCTTTACGGCGAGGCCGGGCTGGCGCTGCACATCACCCTCGTCAGCCTGCATTCGCTGACCCTGCTGACCGTGCTCACGACGCTGGTGGAGCTGGACCTCGCCCGCGACCGGCGGCGCGGCGACGGCAGCGGCCCCCACCTCTTGCGCACGCTGGCGACCACGGCGCGCAACACGGTGATCCATCCGGTCATCCTGCCGGTGCTCGCCGGCCTCGCCTGGAACGCCTCCGGCCTGCCCATTCCCGGCTTCGCCGACGAGGTGCTCGTCACGCTCGGCCAGGCGGTGGTGCCGCTCTGCCTGGTGCTGATCGGCGTCTCGCTCGCGCACTACGGGGTGCGCGGCGCGGTTCGCGACGCGCTCGCCCTGTCGCTGCTGAAGCTGATCGTCCAGCCACTCGTGGTGCTGGTCTTCGCCCACTTCGTGCTCGGCCTGAGCGGCGTGCCGCTGGCGATCGTCGTGATGATGGCGGCGCTGCCGGTGGGCAGCAACGCGCTCATCTTCGCCCAGCGCTACCAGACGCTGCCGGGCGAGGTGAGCACCGCGATCGTCGTCTCGACCCTGGCATTCGTGGCAACGGCGCCACTCTGGATCGCGGTGCTGCAGGCCCTCGGCTGACCGCGTGGAGAAACATTGGCGCAGCCAGGGGCTTTGGCGATACTCGGGAGGTCGCGGCGCTCGGCGTTGGAGATTCGATGGCAGTGGCCCGTTGGTGGGATCGGTTCATCACTCGGCGTCCGTCTCCCGCCGGACCCGCCTCTCCGCCCGCCGCGGCAGCAGTGCCGCCCGCGGCCGCGACCGCCGCCCCGACCGCGGCGCTGAACGGCGGCCCCGCCTCTTCCGCCGAGGCGCCACGCCACGAGGAGCCGCATGCCCGCTTCTTCTGCTGGCTGGTCGGCGTCTCGGCGGCGGCCGCGCCCGGACCCGATGAGCCCCCCGCCCCCGTCGTCGCGCCGCTGCTCGAGCGGCTCGACGAGGTCATCGCTTCCGACGCGCTGCGCGCCAACCTCCTGCCGCGCGCTCCGCACGTCGTGCCGCAGCTGATGAAGACGCTGCGCGACGAGAACTACTCGTCGGTCGACGTCGCCAGCCGGATCTCGCGCGACGTCGTCCTGAGCGCCGAGGTCATCCGCAGCGCGACCAGCACCAACCGGCCGAAGAAGGACGACGACGAGGGCGAGATCGCCCTCGCCCGCGCGGTGGCGATGATCGGCACCGGCGGCCTGCGCCGGGCGATCGCCAGCGTAGTGCTGCGGCCGATCTTCGACGCCGCCGGCGACACGCTCTCGGCCAAGGCGGCGGTGAAGATCTGGCGCGACGCGGACAAGAAGGCGCGCCTCAGCGCCGCGCTCGCCGGGCAGCAGGCGCTCGATCCGTTCGACGGCTACCTCGCCGGCCTGCTGCACAACTCCGGCTGGACCGCGACCCTGCGCGCCATCGACGGCTTCGAGGACCTGGTCTTCAGCGGCGCCGACCTCGCCCACCCGGCCGTGGTGCCGCAGCTGCTGCGCCGGCGCGACGCGTTGTTCGGCGCCATCGTCGGCCCGTGGAGCCTCAGCCCGGCGATCGACCGGCTCGCCCGCGAGGTCGGCGAGCACGGCCTCGACTCGGTGCGCTCGCCGCTCGGCCTGGCCCTGCGCGAAGCGAACCGGCTCGCCGCGCTGCACGCGCTGGCCCCGGCCGGGCAGCGGCCACAGGCTGGCGTGCCGGGCTGGGCGACGCTGCCCAAGCCAGTCCAGGATTGCTATCTCGGGCTCGGCCGCGCCGCCTGAAAGGCCGGGCTGCCGACCTATCATCGCGTCTCGCCGCTGGGGCGCCGAACGCCCCGCGCGCCCACCTTCGAGGATCGCAGCCCATGTCAAACCGCATCATCCGGCGCGCTGCCGCGCTCGCATTCGTCGCCATCGCCGCCGCCGCCAGCCCGGCATTCGCCGCCAAGACGCTCGTCTACTGCTCGGAAGGAAGCCCCGAGGGCTTCAACCCGCAGTTCTTCACCACCGGCACCACCGCCGACGCCTCCTCGGTGCCGATCTACAACCGGCTGGTCGAGTTCGAGCTCGGCACCACCAACATCGTGCCCGGCCTGGCCGAGAGCTGGGTCGCCGCGCCCGACGGCATGGCCTACACCTTCCGCCTGAGGAAGGGCGTGAAGTTCCACAGCAACGCGAAGTTCACGCCGACGCGCGACTTCAACGCCGACGACGTGCTGTTCTCGTACAACCGCCAGGCCGACCCGAGCCATCCCTTCGCGAAGGTGACGCCGGGCCAGACCTACGCGTACTTCGAGGACATGGGCATGAACGACATCGTCGCCAAGGTCGAGAAGCTCGACGCGATGACGGTGCGCTTCGTCCTGAAGAAGCCCGAGGCGCCATTCATGGCCGACATGGCGATGGACTTCGCCTCGATCCTCTCGGCCGAATACGCCGACAAGATGATGGCGGCGAAGACGCCCGACGTCGTCGACAAGGAGCCGATCGGCACCGGCCCGTTCCAGTTCGTCTCCTACCAGAAGGACGCGGTGATCCGCTACAAGGCCTTCGACCAGCACTGGAACGGCCGGCCGAAGATCGACAACCTGGTCTACGCGATCAC
>JANMCC010000395.1:0-26510 GCA_031360885.1 Burkholderiales bacterium
CGCAAGGTCCACGACCCGAAGCATCCGAGCGCCGATGCCGAGGGCTACGTCACCTACAGCAACGTCAACGCGATCGAGGAGATGGTCAACATGATCTCGGCCTCGCGCTCGTACCAGAACAACCTCGAGGTCATGAACACGGCGAAGACACTGCTGCAGAAGACCATCCAGCTCGGCCAGGGCTGAGCGTCGCGAAGGAACCTCGAACCATGGCCGTCGGCGCAACCTCCTCCACCAGCGACGTCAACGTCGCCTCGTCGCCCGCGTCCTCGGCCGCGGCCGACGCGACGATGACCTCCGACCGGTTCCTCAAGCTGCTCGTCGCGCAGATGAAGAACCAGGATCCGCTCAACCCGATGGACAACGCCCAGGTGACGAGCCAGATGGCGCAGATCAACACCGTCACCGGCATCGACAAGCTCAACACCACCGTCGCCGGCCTGTCGTCGCAGTTCATGCAGATGCAGGTGATGCAGGGCGCCTCGCTGGTCGGCCACGACGTGATCGTGCCGGGCAACAAGCTCGACATCGACGCCACCTCGGCCATCGGCCAGGGCGGCTTCGAGATCCAGAACCCGGCCGATGCGGTCAAGGTCGAGATCCTCTCGCCGAGCGGCGCGGTGGTGCAGACCCTCAACCTCGGCGCCCAGGGCGCCGGCATGCACAGCTTCGACTGGCCGGCCGGCACCGCGACCGATTCGAGCGGCCTCACCTTCCGCGTCACCGCCACCACCGGCGGCGTGGCGATCGCCTCGACCGCGCTGATGCGCGACCGCGTCGACGCGGTCACGACCAGCGGCAACAGCTTCAACCTCGAGCTCGAGAAGTCGGGCTCGGTGCCCTACAGCTCGGTCAAGGCCCTCAACTGAATTCCGATTCCCCACCGCCCCGGCGACCCGCCGCGGCCTTCTAGAAAGCGAACGCCATGGGCTTCCAGCAAGGTCTTTCCGGTCTCAACGCCTCGAGCAAGAACCTCGAGGTGATCGGCAACAACATCGCCAACGCCAACACCTACGGCGCCAAGGCCTCGCGCGCCGAGTTCGCCGACGTCTACGCGAACGCGATCGGCGGCACCAAGAACGCGATCGGCATCGGCACGACCATCGCGGCGGTGGCCCAGCAGTTCAACCAGGGCAACATCACCAGCACCGACAACCCGCTCGACGTCGCGATCAACGGCAGCGGCTTCTTCCAGGTGCGCGACAGCTCGGGCGCGATCTCGTACTCGCGCAACGGCCAGTTCAAGGTCGACAACACCGGCATGATCGTCAACAACCAGGGCGGCCAGCTGATGGGCTACCCGGCCAACGCGGTCGGCATCATCATCCCCGGCACCGCGACAGCGCTGCAGATGCCCACCGCCGGCATCACGCCGCGGGTGACGAGCGGGATCCAGATGGAGATGAACCTCGACGCGCGCGCCGGCATCACCCTGCCGGCCGCGGGCGCGCCGATCGACTTCGCCGACCCGTCGACCTACAACAACGCGACCTCGCAGACCGTCTACGACGCCAAGGGCCAGGACGTGGCGCTGACCTACTACTTCCAGAAGACCGGCACCGACACCTGGAACGTGTACGTGGCCGCCAACGGCGTGCCGCTCGCGACCGCGGGCGGCAACCCGGCGCCTTCGACGACGATCACCTTCCCGGCCAACGGCGGCACGCCGACCGCGCCGGCCGGCACGGTCGCGATCGACATTCCCTCGGTCACCAACTCGGTCGGCGCGGTCACCGTGGCGATCACCGGCGTGGCCCTCGACGTCTCGGGCGCGACCCAGTACGGCGCGCCGTTCGGCGTTACCGACCTGCAGCAGGACGGCTACTCCGCCGGCCAGCTGATCGGCGCGCAGATCGACGCCAACGGCGTGATCATGGCCCGCTACTCGAACGGCGAGAGCCGTCCCGCCGGCCAGCTCGAGCTCGCCACCTTCCGCAACATGCAGGGCCTGCAGCCGATGGGCGGCAACGCCTGGGTGCAAAGCGCCGCGTCGGGCGGCCCGATCGTCGGCACGCCCGGCTCCGGCAACCTCGGCGTGCTGCAGGCCGGCGCGCTCGAGGAGTCGAACGTCGACCTGACGGCCGAGCTGGTGAACATGATCGTCGCGCAGCGCAGCTACCAGGCCAACGCGCAGACGATCAAGACCCAGGACCAGATCCTCCAGGCCATCGTCAACCTGCGTTGATCGGAGCTGAGCCATGGACCGGATGATCTACCTGTCGATGTCGGGCGCGAAAGCGACCATGCAGCGGCAGGAGACGCTCGCCAACAACCTCGCCAACGTCTCGACGGTGGGCTTTCGCGCCGAGCTGGCGGCCTTTCGCGCCGTGCCGGTGGAAGGCAGCGGCGCCAGCACCCGGGTCTACGCGCTCGAATCGACGCCGGGCTACGACTCGACCCCGGGCCAGGTGGCTGCGACCGGCCGCAAGCTCGACGTGGCCATGAAGGGCGGCGCCTGGCTCGCGGTGCAGGCGCTCGACGGCACCGAGGCCTACACCCGGTTCGGCTCGCTCGACCTCGATGCCGAGGGCAACCTCGTCACCACCTCCCGCCTCACGGTCCTGGGCGACGGCGGGCCGATCCAGGTGCCGCGCAACGAGACCGTCAGCATCGCGCCCGACGGCATCGTCAGCTCGAGCGACGCCAAGGGCCGCAGCAGCACGATCGGCCGGCTCAAGCTGGTCACGCCCGAAGGGCCGCTCACGCGCGGCGTCGACGGCCTGTTCCGCGCTGCCGACGGCACCGACCTGCCGGCCGACACCACCGCGCAGCTCCAGGACGGCGCGCTCGAAGGCTCGAACGTCAGCGCGGTCGAGACCATGGTGGCGATGATCGCGGCGGCGCGCCAGTTCGAGGCGCAGATGAAGATGCTCTCCACCGCCGAGAGCAACGAGAAGGCCGCGGCGCAGCTGCTCTCGGTCGGCTGATCCCAGGCCTACGGCCCGCGGGCCCGAGGCGCAGCCCTGTGCGACTCAGGCGGCGTCGAGCGCGCCCAGAGTCGAGGCGTTCGACGCGGTCTCGTCGAAGCTGCCGTGCAGCATTTCGGCGGCGGCGTGGTTGAGGCCCAGCTCCGAATAGAAGTACGTCGAGCGGATCGCCCGGCGCACCGCCTCGATCTCGGCCGGGCGTGGCGCATTGCCGAGCAGGGTGGCGACGATCTCCAGCGCCTCCCAGGGGTGGGTGTCGTCGTACTCGGCGTGCAGGCGAAGCCAGCGCGTGGCCGGGCCGCGGATCTCTTCGGGCAGCGACTCGGCGTAGGTCGACTTCGAGCAGACGATGCAGGCCCACTCGCCGGTGGAGCCTTCGACCGCGTAGTTCGTGGCGGCGATCGCCACCGCCAGGCTGGCCCGGTCGCACACGTACCAGCACCAGTGCGCCAGCGCGGCCGGGCCTTCGACGTCTTCGGCGCGCCGCAGGTCCTCGAGCGACATGCCGACCGAGGCGGCCCAGTCGACCCAGTGGTCGGCGTGCTTCTGCTCGACCCGGATGTTGTGGATGAGGTAGCGACGGGCGAGGTCTTCGCCGTGGCTGTCGCCGACGCTCAGCTTCTTCAGGTTCATCGCCATGAACTGGGGGAACTGCTCGATCGTCGGCCAGGCGCCGGCGAGGAACTTTCGCATCGCCGAGGTCGGCAGGCGGCCGTCGCGCATGAGCCGGAACAGCTCGTGATCGACCACCCGCTTCTTGTCGCGCTCTGTGCTGCGAACCACCGACTGCAGCCAAAGCGGATAGCTCGAAAGGTCTTTGAGCGCACCGGTGCGCCGAAACGCTTGCGTCATCCCTTCTCCTCTCTGCGTCTTCTTTGTGCCCTCATTCTAGGGGGCGATCGTGAAAATCCCACAACCGGCTCAGCGTGAGCGTCGTCCATCGAGCACATCGAGCAGGTCGCGGAAGTTGATCGGCTTGGTCAGATAGTCCTCGAATCCGCTGGCGAGCGCCGCGTCGATCTGCTCCGGCAGCGCGTCTGCCGACAGGGCGACCAGGCGGATCCCCGACGTGGCCGGGTCGGCGTGCAAGGCCCGTGCCAGCTCGATGCCGGTCATGTCGCCGAGGTTCATGTCGACCAGGATCAGCTGCGGCTGATCGCGGCGCGCCTTGTGAAAGGCCACCGCCCCGCTCTCGGCGACGTCGAAGGCAACCGAGGGGCGCAGCTTCACGACCTCGCGCACGATCTCGATGTTGACCTCGTTGTCCTCGGCGTACAGGACGCGCAGCGATTCGTCGAGCGTGCCGTGCTGGCTCGGCGGCGCGCCGCCGCCGATCTGCGCCGGCGCGTCGTCGGCGATGGCGAGCGTCAGCAACGCGCGGGTGCCGTGGCCGAGGTGGCTTTCGATCCGCAGCTCGCCCGCCATCAGCTCGACCAGGCGACGCGAGAGCACCAGGCCGATGCCGGTGCCCTCGATCTTGGAGTGCTCGGCGCCGAGGCGGTTGAAGGGCTCGAACAGCCGCTCCAGCTTCTCCGGCGCCATGCCGACGCCGTCGTCGGTGATGCGCAGCTCGCAGCGGTCGTCGGCGACCTGCCAGCTCACCCAGACCTGGCCGCCGGGACGGTTGTACTTGACCGCGTTGCTGAGCAGATTGACCAGCACCTGGCGCAGCCGGACCCGGTCGGCGCGGACGAAGATGTCCGGCTCCACCGCGGCGGCGTGCGACACCAGGTCGCCCTCCATCCCGGAGATGACGGTCTTGACGCCGACGCTGGTGGCGAGCGTGACCACCAGCGAGAGCGCATCCTCGATCGAGGAGCGCAGGTCGACCGACTCGAGCGTCACCGTCATCTGGCCCGAGTCCACGCGCGACAGGTCGAGCACGTCGTTGACCAGCGCCAGCAGGTGCGCGCCGGCGTTCTCGATGTGCTGGATGCGGGCGAGCTGCTGCAGGGTGGGCGGTTCGGCCCGGTCGAGCCGGAGCAGGTGCGAAAAGCCGAGCACCGCATTGAGCGGCGTGCGCAGCTCGTGGCTCATGCGCGACAGGAACTCGGTCTTGGCCCGGCTCGAGGCCTCCAGGGCCTCGCGCGCCTGGCGCTCGGCGCGCGCCGTCTGCAGCCCGGTCACGTCGCGCAGCACGGCGGTCACCAGCGGGCCGCGCTCGGTGTCGTGGCGGGAGAGCGAGACCTCGAGCGGGAAATCCTGGCCGTTGGCGCGCTTGCCGAACAGCTCGCGCACCTCGCCGGTATCGACGTCCTCGGCGCCCGGCTCCTGGGCCCGGGCGCCGTCGAGCGCGCGCGGATGGCGGGGAATGAAGCGCTCGACGGTGCCGCCGATCGCCTCGTTCGCCGGCACGCCGAACAGCCGCTCGGCGGCGCGGTTGAAGAGAACGATCCTGCCTTCGGCGTCGATCGTGATGACGCCGTCGTTGACGGCATCGACGAGGCCGGTCATCCGCACCTCGCCCTGGCGCAGCGCGGCCTGCATGGCGAGCCGCTCGCTGATGTCGATGAAGGTCGCGACCGCGCCCTGCAGCTCGCCGTCGGCCCACATGGGATGCGACCAGTACTCGACCGGGAATGTGCTCCCGTCGCGCCGCCGGAACAGCTCGCCGGCGACATGCAGCTCGCGTTGCTCGCGGTACGACCGGCCGATGCGCGAGCCGTCCTTCGCGCCCGCCCCGTCGCCGCTCTGCGGATGAATCAGCGCCTGGATCTCGCGGCCCAGCAGGTCGGACTCCTTCTCGTAGCCGAGCATGGCGAGCGCCGACCGGTTGATGAAGGTGCAGCGGCCCTGGGTGTCGACGCCGTAGAGCCCCTCGGCCGCCGAGTCGAGCAGGCGCTGCAGCGACTCGCGCCTGCGCCGCACTTCGTTTTCGGTCGCGGCCTGGACCTTCGCGCTGTGCCGCACGAAGGCCAGTCCGCTTACGCCGAGGAGCAGGGCCAGGGTCAGGTTCAGGCCGAGCAGGAGGCGCTGGCTCAGGCGGGCGCCGTCGGCGAGCTCGGCGGCGAAGCGGGTCGTGAGCGGCGTGAGGAGACGGTTGAGGCCGTCCGCCTGGGAGCGCAGCATCGTCGCCTCGGGCGCATCCACATCGCCGGCCTGGATCCGTTCGTGCGCCTTGTCGGCGAGCAGGCGCATCTGCTCGATCAGGCGGTCGCCCTCGGTCCAGGTGACGATCGCATCGGCCATCAGCGGCGTCCTGTGAAACCAGTGGAAGAGGCGGATCCCGCCGGGAATGTCGTCCTCGTGGCTGCGGCCCTGGCGCAGGCCGCGGCGCGCCTCTTCCAAGTCCGGCTCCGCCCTCTGCATGGCCTCGCGAAAGATGCGGTAGCCGATCGGAGCGGCCAGCGCGCTCAGGAAGCGCTGGTAGCTCTCTTCGCGGTGATGCTCGGCGTACTCGATCAGATGGATCTGCGCGTCCTTCTGGCCCTTGGAGTACAGGCTCTCGCCGGTGACGTAGGCGCGCACCGCCGACATCAGGTCGAGGCTGATCACCGTGACCAGGAGCTGCAGCCCGACGATGCAGGCGAACACGGTCAACACCGGCCACGACCGCCGGCGGGCTCGCTGGCGCTCCCGATTCATGCCGGCACGCGATGCCGGCTCAGCAGAGCGAGATCCAAGCGGGCGACTTCCCTGGAGGAAACATGGTGCCTAGGGTACGGCAAGTGGCCGAGCGCCGACAAGCGCGCCCGCGATCGTCGTCCTGATGCTCCCGCCGGCCGTGCCGAAAAGTGCCTCGTGCGCGGCGGCACTTGAGCCCGGGCGGCGTTGCGGCCACTAACGCAGCAGGCTGCGCACGAACGCCCGCGAGCTGCTGCCGACATTGCCGAGCAGGGGCGCGATCGACCGCTTCAGCGCGTCGCGCGCGGCGGGCGGGCCGGTGCCGAGCTCGGCATAGAGGTCGACGCCGCTGCGGCTGACGCCGAAGACGTACTTCGGATCGGAGGTGTAGACCGGCGGCATTCCGGCCACCAGGGAGGCGTCGAGCGCGTCGGCCGCGGCGCTCGCCTGCTTCGAGACCACGTGCCGCGGCCAGTCGTCGGCGTACGGCGCGGCGGCGTCGAGCCGGGTGTCGCGCAGTGCGTCGCGGCCGACGTCGGCCAGCGCCGGCGCCGCATGCATCTCGCGCATCCATCCGCGCTCGAAGTTCTCGAGCGCGAAGTGCCGGTTGGTGACGAGCTGGACAGCGTCCTGCCTCGGGCCGTGCATGCCGGCGAGGTCGAGCGTGTTGATCCAGAGCATGCGCGGCACGCTCACGCCCGGGAGCACGCGCGCGTGGTAGGGCTGGGTCAGGTCCTGGAGATAGTGCAGGCCCCAGCCGGCGAAGCGCCAGGCCCAGTAGTCGTGGCCGGTGCGCTGGGCGAAGGCGGCGAGCGAGCGCCACAGGTGGATCCGGTACTCGGGATAGGCGCGCAGCAGGAACGGGGCGGCCTTGTAGACAATCGCCGCCTCGTGGAAATAGCCGAGGTGCAGCGGTCCCTGGCTCGACCATTCCACCGCCGGGTTGCCGAACGGCTGCTTGCCGAAACCGTAGACCGCGCCGTGCGCCGTGCCGTTGTCCTGCCAGAGGCCGAAGTCGAGCCCGTAGTCGGGCTCGTCGCTGGCGCTCGCGATCACGTCGATCGGCGGCACGAGCTCGCCCTCGCGCAGGGCGACGAAGGTGTTGAGCCGGGCGGCTTCGTCGGTCTTCATCACCGTGACGTCGGCCTCGCGCAGCGTCGGCCGGCCAGCCGGGGCCTGCCCCGGCGGCAGCTGCAGGTAGAGCGCGAGCCGCGCGCCGGGATTGACGCGCAGCGCGGCGAGGAAGCGGGCGACGAGCTCGGCGGGCGGCGCCGCCTCGGCACGAAAGGCGAGCGAATCGGGGCGGGCAGGGTAGGAGGGAACGTGGGCGCGGGCCCAGGCCTCCTCGTCGCGCAGCAGCGCCGCCAGGCCGGCCGCATCGGCGGCGACGAAGCTCGCCAGCGACTCGACCCGGACCGGCGGCCGGCCGGTCACCTCGGGCAGCACCGACAAGGCCGCCCAGGTGCACAGGGCATGGTTGCTCCAGGCGAACGCGGCGCCGGCCGCCAGGCTGGCGCCGACGAGGATCGCCGCACGCGCGGCTACTCGCCAGGCGCGGGCCCGGTTCCTGAAGTCCATGGCTCACTGTATCGGGAGATGGCCGACTAGCACCCCTCTTTTCCGCCCTCGGTCCCGCATCTGCCCGGGCCACCATGCCGGCATACGACCGGAGAGCCTCGCCATGATGCGATCGCTGTGGATTTCGAAGACCGGGATGGAGGCCCAGCAGATGCAGCTGGACACCATCTCCAACAACCTCGCCAACGTCTCGACGAACGGCTACAAGCGTTCGCACGCGGTGTTCGAGGACCTGATGTACCAGAACCTGCGCCAGGCGGGGGCGGCGAGCAGCGAGCAGACACAGCTCCCCACCGGCCTGCAGGTCGGCCTCGGCACCCGCGCCGTCGCCACCGCGCGCAACTTCAGCCAGGGCAACCTGCAGCAGAGCTCGAACCCGCTCGACGTCGCGGTGCGCGGCAACGGCTTCTTCGAGATCCAGCTGCCCGACGGCACCAACGGCTACACCCGCGACGGCTCGTTCCAGGTGAGCTCGACCGGCCAGCTCGTGACCAACAACGGCTACACGGTGCAGCCGGGGATCACGATCCCGGCGCAGGCCCAGAGCGTGACCATCGGCAACGACGGCACGGTCAGCGTCGTCCTCCCCGGCCAGGCGCTGCCTTCGACGGTGGGCCAGCTCCAGCTCGCCGGTTTCGTCAACCCCGCGGGCCTCGAGCCCAAGGGCCAGAACATCTTCGGCGAGACCGCCGCCTCGGGCACGCCGAACGCCGGCACGCCCGGGCAGAACGGCCTCGGCTACGTGCAGCAGGGCTTCGTCGAGACCTCGAACGTCAACGTCGTCGAGGAGTTGGTGCAGATGATCCAGACGCAGCGCGCCTACGAGCTCAACTCGAAGGCGATCCAGACCTCCGACCAGATGCTGCAGAAGCTCGCCCAGCTATGAGCGCGCCGGGCCGCTCCCAAGCGCTCATCCCGGAGTGCGAAGCACGGAGGGCATTCCAATGAACAGCCATGCCCGCATGAGGCGAATCGCCGGCGTCGTGGCCTTCGTGGTCATCGCCGCGGCCGTCCTGGCCGGCCTGAGCGGCTGCGAGACGATGAATCCGCGCCCGCCGGTCGATATCGCCAAGCCGATCTACGCCGAGCCGCTGGTCGTTCCCGTCGCCACCGTCAACAACGGCGCTATCTTCCAGGCGGCCCAGTACCGGCCGCTGTTCGAGGACTACCGGGCGCGCCTGGTCGGCGATTCGATCACCGTGCAGATCGTCGAGAAGATCTCGGCGACGCAGAAAAGCACCAGCTCGGTCGACAAGACCGGCAAGCTCTCGGCGGCGGTCACCGCGCTGCCCGGACTTTCCGCGAACACGTTCAACGCCAACCGCGCCAGCGCCGCGGGCAGCACCAGCATCAGCTCGACCGGCGCCGGCACGACCGAGAACAGCAACGACTTCTCCGGCACGATCACCGCGGTGGTGACCGGCGTGCTGGCGAACGGCCACCTGCTGATCGCCGGCGAGAAGCAGATCGGCGTCAACCACAACGTCGACGTCCTGCGCTTTTCCGGCCAGGTCGACCCGCGCATGATCCAGTCGGGCAACACGGTCGCTTCGGCGCAGATCGCCAACGTGCGGATCGAGCAGCGCGGCCGCGGCGCCCAGGCCGAGGCGCAGGGGATGGGCTGGCTCAGCCGCTTTTTCCTGAACGTGCTGCCGATCTGAGCGCCAGCCGGCGAAAGCCGGGAAGCCGGGAAGCCGGGAAGCCGGGAAGCCGGGAAGCCGGACAGACGGACAGACGGACAGACGGACAGACGGTGTGTCTTCTTTGGCAACGGGCGCGCCCATTGCCAACGTGAAGCATCGCCCGGGTTCTGAAAGCTTCCATGCGCACGCCTACGCTTCCCCGCTCCTTCCGCACGCTCGCCAGCGTGCTGCTGGTGACGCTCGCCGGCCTCGCCGCCGCCGAACCGCCGAGTCGCGCGGCCCGTCTGGGCGACGCCACCGGCACGGTCAGCTTTTTGCCCGCCGGCCAGCCCGACTGGGTACGCGCGACGCTCAACCGGCCGCTCACCACGGGCGATCGGCTGTGGACCGGCAACGAGTCGCGCGCCGAAGTGCAGATCGGCGGTGCGGCGATCCGGCTCGGCCCGCGCACCAGCGTCAACATCCTGAATCTCGACGACAGGATCATCCAGCTCGAGGTCACGCAAGGCACGGTGAAGGTCCGCGTGCGCCGCCTGGCACCCGGCCAGGGCTTCGAGATCGCCACGCCGAACCTGGCCCTGACGGTTCGCCGCGCCGGCGAATACCGGGTCGAGGTCAACCCCACCGATGACGCGACCGCGGTGTTCGTGCAGAGCGGCGGCGATGCCGAGGTCTATGGCCAGGGCGCAGCGTACGCCGTCAACGCCCAGCGCGGCTACCGCTTCTACGGCGTCGACCTGGACGACTACGACGTGTTGACGGCACGCCGCGACGACGACCTGGACCGCTGGTCGCGCAACCGGGATCGCCGCGCCGAGAGCTCGACCTCGGCGCGCTACGTTTCGTCGGATGTCGTCGGCTATGAAGAGCTCGACGGCAGCGGCACGTGGCGCGTCGCTCCCGGGTACGGCCCGGTGTGGACGCCGAACCGCATCCCGTCCGGCTGGACGCCCTATCGCGACGGTCACTGGGCCTGGATCGATCCGTGGGGCTGGACCTGGGTCGACGACGCGCCCTGGGGCTACGCGGTTTCCCACTACGGTCGCTGGGCCAACCTGGACGGCTTCTGGGCCTGGGTGCCCGGTCCGCGTCGCGAGCGTGCCGTCTACGCGCCGGCGCTGGTCGCCTTCGTCGGCAGCGGCACGCCGCAGCAGGGCTCGCCCTCGGGCGGCGGCACGGTCAGTGTCTCCGTCGGCTGGTTTCCGCTCGCGCCGCGCGAGGTCTACCGGCCGTCGTACCCGGTGAGCCGCAGCTATTTCGACGACATCAACCGCAGCAACGCGGTGATCCCGCCGACCACCATCACCAACGTCTACAACACGACCAACGTCACCAACGTGACCAACGTGACCAACGTCGTCAAGGTGGTGTACGCCAACCAGCAGGTGCCGGGCGCGGTGGTGGCGGTGCCGACCCAGACGTTCGTGCAGGCGCAGCCGGTGGCGCGCGCCGCCGTGGCGATGCCGCGCGAGGCCGTCGCGGCCGCGACGGTGGTGCACATCGCACCGGTGGCGCCGGTGCAGCAGAGCGTGCAGGGCGGCGCCGTCGCCGCCGTCGCCAAGCCGCCGGTGCGTGAGCAGACGGTGGTGGTGGCGCGTACCGCGCCGCCGCCGCCGCCGGTGCCGTTCGCGGCGCAGCAGCAGCAGCTCGCGGCGAAGCCCGGCGCGCCGATCGACGAGGCGCAACGCGCGCAGCTCAAGCCGGCGCCCGCGGCGGCGTCCGCGCCCAAGGTGAGCGTCGTTACGGTGGCACCGGTACCGAAGGCCGCTGCCCAGCCGCCGGCATCGGCGCCGGCCGCGCGGTCGCCCGAGGCGCGCCGGGTCGCCCGCGACGAGGGCGCCAGCGGGCCGACGCGCCGGCGAGACGACGAGAGGGCGACGGCCATACCGGCGAGCGCGCCGCGGGCTGCGGCGGAGGCCGTGAAGGCGGAAGCCGCGAAAGCGGAAGCTGCGAAGGTAGACGCCGCCAAGGCGGAAGCCGCGAGGGCGGAAGCCGGGAAGGTAGACGCCGCCAAGGCGGAAGCCGCGAGGGCGGACGCTGCGAAGGTAGATGCCGCGAAGGCGGAAGCTGCGAAGGCGGAAGCTGCGAGGTTGCAGGCCGCGAAAACGGACGCATCGAAAGCGGAAGCCGCGAAGGCTGCTGCGGCAAAGGCCGAAGCCACCAAGGCGGAAGCAACCACGGCAGAAGCGGCCAAGGCAGCGGCTGCGAAGGCGGAAGTCGCGAAGACGGAAGCCGCGAAAGCCGATGCGGCGAAGGCCGAAGCGGCGAAGGCTGGGGCGGTGCGGGCAGAAGCGTCCAAGGCAGCCGCCGACAAGGCCGAAGCGGCGAAGGCGGAAGCGGCGAAGGCGGAAGCGGCGAAGGCGGAAGCGGCGAAGGCGGAAGCAGCGAAAGCCCAGGCCGCCAGGGTGGAGGCGGTGAAAGCCGAAGCGGCGCGGGTCGACGCCGGGAAATCGAACGCGGCGCGGGCCGACGCCGGCAGGCCAGAGGCAGCGAAGGCCGAAGGCGGCCGTGCCGAAGCCGCGAAGGCCGACGCCGCGAAGGCCGACGCGGCGAAGGCCGACGCGACGAAGGCGGAAGCCGCCCGAGCTGCTGCCGCCCGAGCCGAGACCTCGAGAGCCGAAGCCGCGCGCGCGGACGCCGCAAAGGCAGAAGCTTCCAGGAACGAGGCCGCCAAGGCGGAAGCGGCACGGGCCGATGTCGCCAAGGCGGCGGCAGCCAAGGCCGAAGCGGCCCGGGCCGAGGCCGCGAAGGTCGACGCCGCCGGCAAGGAAGCGGCCAAGGCCGATGCCGCTCGCGCGGCTGCGGCCAGGGCCGAGTCGGCGAAGGCCGAGGCGGCCAAGGGCGAGGCCGCCAGGGCCGAGGCGGCCAGGGCCGAAGCCACCCGGGCCGCTGCGGTCAAGGCGGATGTCGCCAAGGCAGAGACCCCCCGGCCGGCCCGGGCGAAGGATTCTGCGTCGGGGCCGCCGCGCGGGCCGGCGTCGGAGCCCCGCGCCGACTCCCGCGGATCGGGGAAGGAGGATGATCGCAAGCGCGAAGAAGAAGGTCGCAAGCGACCGTGAGACTGGCAGCGACAGAATCGTCGAGATGAGGAGCGACTGAGCGGATGGGATGGCTGGCTTTCCCTGCGGGCGCGTTGCTGCTCGCCGGCGTCGTTGTGTTGATCCTGGGCGTTTTCCGTCGCCGCGCGGCCGGTGCCGCCGCAACGGATTCCGTCGCTGCGGGCGACGCCGCCCAGCGCATGCGCGCGGAAACGGCGCTGCGCGAGCTGCGCGACATGCGCGAGGCGCTCGGCCCGGCCACCCACAACCGGGTCGAACGGCGGCGCACTCCCCAACCCGGCGCGGCGCCCAAGATCGAACGGCGCAAGAAGGGCGGTGGCCGCCCGGCTCCCGGGCCGGAATAGGCGGGTCGGTCCTCGTCTTATCGGGGCTTTGGCGCCGAGCCCCGCCTGAAGAATCGCAAGCACACCCTGGTGCCTTCGCGATGATGACCCCCACCGACCGTTTCCTGCGCGCCTCGCTCATCCTGGCCGCGCTTCTCGCCAGCGCCGCCCTCTGGTGGCCGGCGCCGGCGCACGCGGCGCGGATCAAGGAGCTCGCCTCGGTGCAGGGCGTGCGCAGCAACCAGCTGGTCGGCTACGGCCTGGTGGTCGGCCTCGACGGCACCGGCGACCAGAACACCCAGGCGCCGTTCGCCACCCAGAGCCTGCTCGCCATGCTGCAGCAGATGGGCGTGACCGTTCCGCCCGGGCAGAACATGCAGCTCAAGAACCTGGCGACGGTGCTGGTGACGGCGCAACTGCCCGCCTTCGCCCAGCCCGGGCAGACGATAGACATCAACGTCTCCTCGCTCGCCAACGCCAAGAGCCTGCGCGGCGGCACCCTTATCGCGACGCCGCTGAAGGGCGCCGACGGCCAGGTCTACGCGATGGCGCAGGGCAATCTGATCGTCGGCGGCGCCGGCGCCTCGGCGGCCGGCTCCAAGGTGCAGATCAACCACCTGAGTGCCGGCCGGATCCCGGAAGGCGCGATCGTCGAGCGCGGCGTCGCCACGCCGATGAACCAGGGCGACTCGATCCAGCTCGACCTCAACAGCAGCGACTACGCCACCGCCCGCGAGGTCGTGCGGGCGATCAATGCGCGCATGGGCACGGGCACCGCCGACGCGATCGACGGCCGCGTGATCCGGGTGAAGATGCCCGAATCGGCCGACGCGCGGGTCAGCTTCATGGCCGAGATCCAGAACCTCGACATCAAGCCCTCGACACCGGCGGCCAAGGTCGTGATCAACGCCCGCACCGGCTCGGTGGTGATGAACCAGGCGGTGACGCTCGCCGCCTGCGCGGTGGCGCACGGCAGCCTCTCGGTCACGATCAGCACCACGCCCTCGGTCAGCCAGCCGGGGCCGTTCGCGCGCGCCGGCCAGACCGCGGTCACCGAGAAGGCCGACATCACGATCACCCAGCAGGCCGGCGCCCTGGTGCAGATGGCGCCCGGCGCCAAGCTCGCCGACGTCGTCAAGGCGCTCAACTCGCTCGGCGCCACGCCTCAGGACCTGCTCGCGATCCTGCAGGCGATGAAGACCGCCGGTGCGCTGATGGCCGAGCTGGAGGTGATCTAGATGGCCTCGGGAATGTCGCCCGGGCTCGCTGGCTTGCCGACCTCGTCGAGCGGCACGCTCTCGATCGCCGAACTGCGCAGTGCCGCCGCGCGCGACCCGAAGGCGGCGATCCGCGAGACCGCGAAGCAGTTCGAGGCGCTCTTCATGCAGCAGCTCATGAAGAGCATGCGCGAGGCGACGGTCAGCTCGGGCATCCTCGACAACGAAGGCACCAAGCTCGGCAACGAGCTGCTCGACAGCCAGTACGCGGCCAAGATGACCGGCCTGCCCGGCGGCCTGACCGATGCGATCGCGCGCCAGCTCGAGCGGCAGATGGGCATCGGCACCGGGGCCGCCCTGGCCGCTCCGGTACCGGCCGCAGCGGCCGCGAGCGGCGCGCCGGCGGCGCCGTCGGTCGCCACGCCCTTGTCGCAGAAGCAGGTCGATTTCGTCCAGCAGCACGGCAACGCCGCGCGCGCCGCCGAGATGCAGAGCGGCATTCCGGCCGCGTTCATGATCGGCCAGGCCGCGCACGAATCGGGCTGGGGCAGGCAGGAGATCAGGAATGCCGACGGCAGCCCGGCCCGCAATCTCTTCGGCATCAAGGCCGGTGCCGGCTGGAACGGCCCGGTCGCCGAGATCACGACCACCGAGTACGTCGACGGCGTCGCCCAGAAGGTGACCGCGAAGTTCCGCGCCTACGCCTCGTACGAGGAGTCGTTCCGCGACTACGCGCGGATGCTCAAGGACAGCCCGCGCTACGCCGCGGTCGCCGCCCACGCCGCGCAGGCCACGGCCAGCGCCGCTTCCGCCGCCGGCTTCGCGCAGGGCCTGCAGCGCGCCGGCTACGCCACCGACCCGGCCTACGCCGACAAGCTGGCGCGGGTGATCAACACGACGATGCGGGTGCAGAGGGCGGCGGCATGAACGGGCGCCGGGCCGCTCCCAAGACCGTTCGCGCCCCCTCGGGGGGCAGTGCCGCCGCGAAAGCGGCAAGCGTGGGGGCACCATGAGCATCTCCTCGCTCCTCAACATCGGCTCGCGCGCCATGAACGCGAGCTATGCCCAGCTCACGGTCACCGGCAACAACATCGCCAACGCCAACACCGCGGGCTACTCGCGGCAGACGGCCGAGCTCGAGACCGCGTTCAGCCAGCAGACCGGCTCGGGCTTCTTCGGCAAGGGCGTTAACGTCTCCACGGTGACGCGGGCGCACAGCGACTTCCTCGTCCGCGAAGCGGCGACGGCGACCTCGCTCGCTGCCGGCGACGCGGCACGCAGCAGCCAGCTCTCGCAGCTCGAGAAGGTGTTCCAGCTCGGCGAGGCCGGTCTCGGCTATGCCGCGCAGCAGATGTTCAACGCCTTCGTCGACGTCGCCAACAAGCCGCAGGATTCGTCGGCGCGGCAGTCGGCATTGGCGCGCGTCGGCGAGCTCGCCGCCCGGTTCAGCTCCGCCTCGGGCCAGCTCGACGCGCTGCAGAGCGGCGTCACCGACCAGCTTCGCAGCGCGGTCGGCTCGATCAACTCGCTGAGCTCGCAGATCGCCGACCTGAACCGGCGCATCGCCAACGTCAAGGGCACCGGCCACGAGCCCAACGACCTGCTCGACCAGCGCGACCGCGCCATCGGCGAGCTCTCGCAGTTCGTCCAGGTGACGACGCTCGCCGCCTCGGACGGCACCGTCGGCGTGTTCCTCGGCGGCGGGCAGAAGCTGGTGCTCGGCGGGAACGCCACGCCGCTGGCCGCGGTCGCCGACGCCTTCGATCCGTCGAAGCTGCAGATCGGCATCACGGAAGGCGGCGTGACCCGCGCCTTCCCCGACGGCTTCATCGCCGGCGGCTCGGTCGCCGGCCTCCTGCGCTTCCAGAACCACGACCTCGCCGACGCGCGCGGCCTGCTCGGCCAGCTCGCCTCGGCGATCACCGGCCAGCTCTATGCGCAGCAGGCGCTCGGCCTCGACCTCGGCACGCCGAGCGCGTTCGGCGGCGCGCTGCTCGCGATCGGCGCGCCCTCGGTCGCGCCGTCGTCGAACAACGCGATGGCGGGCGGCGTGCCGGTCGCCTCGTACGTCAACGGCAGCGGCGTGCGCGTCTCGAGCGTCAGCATCACGAGCGTCGACAGCAAGGAGCTGCAGCCGAGCGACTACGAGCTGATGGCCGACCCGGCGCTGCCCGCCGGCCAGTACAAGCTGACCCGGCTCTCCGACGGCACGACCCGCAGCGTCGCCAGCGGCGATGTCGTCGACGGCTTTCGCATCGACATCGCCGCGCCGCTGCCGGCGGCGCGCGACCGCTTCCTGCTGCAGCCGGTCTCGAAGGCGGCCGGCGGCATGACGCGCGCCCTCGACGATCCCAAGGGCATCGCCGCTGCGTCGCCGGTGGCGGCAACCACCGGCACGAGCAACACCGGAACCGCCGCGATCGCCGCGCTGTCCGCGGTGAGCCCGGCGATCAACCCGGACCTGACTGCGACCATCACCTTCACCGACGACCTCGGCAACTACAGCTACAGCCTGGTCGACACGACCGGCGCGCTGCCGACGGTCAACGGCAGCGGCGCGTTCGTCGCCGGCCAGCCGATCTCGCTCAACGGCTTCGAGCTGCGGCTCTCGGGCGTGCCGAAGGCCGCCGACACCCTGGTCGTCGCGAAGACCGCCTTCCCGGCGGGCGACAACGGCAACGCCAACGCCCTGCTGGGCCTGCGCGACAGCGCCATCGTCGGCCAGCAGACGCTCGCCGGCGGCCTGGTGGCGCCGGGCATGAACGTCACCGACGCCTACGCCGCCGCGCTCGGCACGATCGGCATCCGGGTGCAGGGCGGCCAGGGCGCGGCCGACCAGTCGGCGGCGATCGCCCGCGACGCGACCCCCGCCGTTGCCGAGAAATCGGGGGTCAACCACGACGAGGAGGCGGCGCGACTGATCCAGTTCCAGCAGAGCTACCAGGCCGCGGCCAAGATGCTGCAGATCGCCCAGTCGCTCTTCGACAGCCTGCTCACCCTCGGCAGGTAATGATGCCCCCACGCTCACTTCGTTCGCTGCCCCCCGAGGGGGCTGCGGCGCCCTTGGGGCGGCCCGGCGGGCGCCGCGTCCACGTTTCGCGAGACATCACGTCATGAGAATCGCCACCGCCAACGCCTACGACTCGGGCATCGACAGCCTGGTGCGCCGCCAGAGCGAGCTCGCCGAGATGCAGGACAAGATGACCAGCGGCAAGCGCGTCGCCAAGGCGAGCGACGACCCGGCAGCGGCGGCGCGCGCCGAGCGTGCGCTGCGAGCATCAGCCGCACCGAGACCAGCCAGCGCGCGGTCGAGGCGAGCAAGGTCGTGATGACGCAGACCGAAAGCTCGCTCGGCGCCGCCGGCGACATCCTGCAGCGCGTGCGCGAGCTGATGGTCTCGGCCGGCAACGCCACCTACACCGATGCCGAGCGGGCGAGCATCGCCGGCGAGCTGCGCACCCTGCGCGAGCAGCTCTTCACCATCGCCAACCAGAGCGACGGCGCCGGCACCTACCTGTTCGGCGGCCAGGGCGCGACCCAGAAGCCCTTCGTCGACGCCCCCGGCGGGGTGCAGTTCGCCGCCACCGGCGGCCAGACCCGCACCGAAGCCGGCACCAACCTGCCGCTGACGACCGACGGTCAGGCCGCGTGGCTCTCCGCCCGCACCGGCAACGGCGTGTTCGTCACCAGCGCCGGCGCCGGCGTGACCGGCGCCACGATCGACAGCGGCCGGGTCGCCAACCCGAGCGCGCTCACCGGCTCGGCCTACAGCCTGGACTTCACGGTCAGCGGCGGCGTGACCACCTACGCCGTCCTCAAAGACGGCCTGCCGACGGCGGTGACCGCCGCCCCTTACGTCTCGGGCCAGGCGATCGTCGTCGACGGCATGAGCTTCGCCATCAGCGGCACGCCGGCGAGCGGCGACCAGTTCCAGCTCGCGCCCTCGACGCCCAGCCTCTCGGTCTTCGCGACGCTCGACAAGGCGATCACCGGCCTGCAGACCACCGGCCGGAGCGGCTCGCAGATCGCCCAGGCGACTTCGGAGAACCTGCGCGACGTCGATGCGGTGATGGGCACGCTGCAGACGGCCCGCGCCGCCGCGGGCGAGGTGCTCAACCGGATCGAGAACGAGACCAGCCGCCTCGACGACAGCAAGCTGGCGAGCCAGACCGAGCGATCGAACGCCGAAGATGTGGACATGGTGCACGCCATCTCCGAATTTCAGAACAAGCAAAGCGGCTACGATGCGGCGCTGAAGTCGTACGCGATGGTGCAGCGTCTGTCGTTGTTCCAGTACGTCAACGGCTGACGCGCGGCGGCGCCCGAGCCGCACCGCCTCTGGGAGCTGACTTGCTGGACGTCGCGATCCTCGGCCAGGTGGCCCTGGGCTATTCACCGTTCATCGATCGCAATCGCGCAGTCGCGGCGACGCGCCTCTCCGTCTACCCGCTGCGCCCCGACGCGAGCCTCGACGTCGCCCAGCTCCTGCACGCCGTCGGCGACGTCTGGCCGGCCTCGGGCGGCAAGGTCTCGCTCAACGTCGTCAGCGAGAGCCTGCTCCACGACCTGCTGCGCGCCAGCCCTTCGGCCAACCTGATGGTCGAGGTGCCCAACTTCATGGCCAGCGACCCGGCCAACGTCGACTCGCTGGTGCGGCTGCACACGGCCGGCAACACGCTGCTGCTCAAGGGCCGGCCGAACGCCGAGCTGCCGCGCGAGGTGCTGCCCTGCTTCAAGTACTCGATCATCGACCTGGCCGACGAGCGCCGGATCGGCGAGGCGGCGAACGCGCCCGCCGGCGTGACCCGCTCCATCGCCCACGTGCAGTCGGGGGTGCGCACGGTGCGCGACATGGAGGCGGCGTTCGCGCGCGGCGCCCATGCCGTGCTCGGCTGGCCGATCGACGACGCGCTGAGCGGCACCGCGGCGCGCACCGGCAAGCCCGTCGCCCAGCCCGACCAGCAGGTGATCGTCGAGCTGATCCACCGGGTCGACAACGAAGACCCGATCGAAAAGCTCGAGAACACCCTGAAGCGCGATCCCTCGCTCGCGTTCAAGCTGCTGCGCTACATCAACTCGCCGGCGTTCGGCCTGCGCGTCGAGGTGAGCTCGTTCCGCCACGCCATCATGCTGCTCGGCTACCAGCGGCTCAAGCGCTGGCTCGCGCTGCTGCTCGCCACCGCCAGCAAGGACGTCAACCTGCGGCCGGTGATGTTCGCCGCGGTGCGGCGCGGCCTGCTGATGGAAGAGCTGGTCGCCGGCTCGGGCGACGAGGAGATGAGGAGCGAGGTCTTCATCTGCGGCGTGTTCTCGCTGCTCGACCGGATGTTCGGCGAGACCTTCGCCAAGCTGCTCGGCTCGATTCCGGTGCCCGAGCGGGTGTACCAGGCCCTGGTCCGGAACGAGGGCCCGTTCCAGCCGTACCTGGCGATGGTGCGCGCGGCCGAGGGCGAGTCGGTGTTCGAGTACCGCGAGGCCGCCGAGCAGCTCCTGATGAGCGTGGCCGAGATCAATCGCGCCCAGCTGCGCGCCCTGATGGGCGCCTCGGCTCTCGAATAGCGCGGTGGCCGCCTCGCGCGAGGAGACTCTCCTGCCCGACGACACCGCCTCGGCGGCGGTGCGGCAGGTGATCGGGATGTTCCGCGCCTCGCCGTTTCCGACCACGCTGCAGGATCGGTCGTTTCGCTTCGTCGAGGTCAATGCCGCGTTCGTCGCCTTCACCGGGCGGCCGCGCGACGAGCTGATCGGCCGCGACTTCGTCGACCTGCTGCCCGAGGAGGACCGGCAGGCGACGATCGAGAACCGCAAGCGCTTCATCGCCGCCGCCGGCCAGGTCGAAGGCGTCTACATCGCCGAGGGGCGGCTGGTCGACGCCGCCGGCCAGCGGCGCTGGTTTCGTGCCTCGCGCAGCGTCGTCCGCGACGAGCAGGGCGAGCCGCTCTACCTCGCGGTGCTGCAGGACACGACCAGCGAGCACGAGGCGCGCGAGCGCGCCGACCGCTCGGTGCGCGAGATCGACGACTGGTTCGACCTGAGCCCCGTCGGCATGGTCCTGTTCGACGACAGCGGCCTGCTGGTCCGCACCAATCTCGCCTTCGACGAGATGACCGGCAGCGTGCCGGTCTCGCTGGCCGAGGCCTCGCCCAGCCTGGCGGGGCTGCTCGCCTGGGGCGAGGGCGGGGCGCTGAAGGCGCTCAGGCCGGGCTCCCGGCCGATCGAGTCGCAGGGCTGGGTGACGCAGCCCGGCGGGCAGATGCGGCGCCTGCGGGCGATCGTCCGCTGCTACCGCACCGCCGGCGGCGAGCGCCGCTACATGGGCGTCGTCGAGGACCGCAGCATCGAGGAGGAGCGCGACCTGGCGCAGATGCAGATCGGGGCGATGATGGATACCGCGGGCGTCGGCATCGCCACTTTCCAGGAATCCACCGGCTGGATCGGGCGGCGGCCCGCGGCCGGCGGCACCTCGGTGCTGCTGCAGAACATCACCCGCGACCTCGTCGCCGCCGAGTCGCTGCCCGAGTACGAGCGGCTGCAGCAGGCGCTCATGCGCACCCAGCGGGCCGAGGTGCGCTATGCGATCGAGCATCCCGAGCTCGGCCGCCGCTGGCTGCTCACCCGGGTCGAGCCGGCGACGCTGGCCTCGGGCAAGAAGACCGCCTCGGTCGTGACCCTCGACGTCACCGACCAGCAACGCAGCCAGGTGCGCAGCGACCAGCTGCTGCGCGAGATGACGACCATCCTCGAGAGCACGACCACCGGCATCGCCTACCTGCGCGGCGGCACGCTGGTGCGCTGCAACCGGCGCTTCGAGACCATGCTGCGCCTGCCGGCCGGAACCAGCGCCGGCGCCACCCTGGCCGAGCTGCTGGCGCGGCACCCGAATGCCGAGGCGATAGCGACCGAGATCCGCGACGCGCTGATCGCCGGCGCCACCTACGAGATCGAGTTCGCGTTCGACGACGCCGACGACGCCGACGGGCGCGCCCCCGGCCGGGCTGCGCCCGAGCAGCGCTGGTTCTCGCTCTCGGTGCGCAGCGCCGGCGACGGCGCCGGCTCGGGCCTCGACGAGGCGATCGCCGTGCTCGCCGACGTGAGCCGGCTGAAGACGCAGCAGACGCAGCTCGAGACCCTGGCCCGCGACCGCGAGTCGATGGCGCGGCGCACGCGCGCGATCCTCGACTCGGTGCTGGTCGGCATCGTCATCGTCGGCGCCGCCGGCATCGAGTGGATGAACCGCTCGGCGCAGCGCATGTTCGGCGCCGAGCTGGCCGAGTTCCTCGACGCGCCGATCGAGACCGTCGCCACCGCCGAGGCCGACCATCCGTTTCGCAACAACCGCTACCTCGACGAGCTGGTCGAAGGCGAGGCGGCGACCTTCGAGTGCCGGTTGCGGGCGCGCGACGGGCGCGAGTTCTGGGTCGTCGGCAACGCCGTCGCCACGGGCCGCGAGGACAGCTCGCGCCAGCTCACCTACGCGCTCCTCGACATCGAGCGGCGGCGCCAGGCCGAGGCCGCGGTCTCGCAGGCGCAGGACTCGCTGCGCCGGGTGATCGGCGCGGCGCCGCTGGCGATCGCCCTGCTCGACGCCAGGACGCTGCGCCTGGTGCAGCTCAACGAGGTCGCGGCGCGAGTCGTCGGCGAAACGCCCGAGCGGCTGATCGGCCGGATGCCGGAGGAGGTGTTCGGCGCGACCGTCGGCGCCGAGCGGCGGCGCGACATGGAGAGCGCCCTGCTGTCGAGCGAGGTCACGACCCGCGAATACCGGGTCGAGCGCGACGGCGCCCTGCAGGTCTGGGACGCGCGCTACGTGCCGCTCGCCGCCGAGCGCGGCGCGCTGGCCGACCAGCTCCTGCTCGTCTCGACCGACGTGACCGAGCAGCGGGCCACCCAGGAGGCGCGGCTCGAGGCGGCGATCGCCCAGCGCGACATGCTGGTCAAGGAAGTGCACCACCGGATCAAGAACAACCTGCAGGGCGTGGCCGGGCTGCTGCAGCAGATCGCCAAGCGCAAGCCCGAAGTGGCGGGGGCGATCGACGAGGTCGTCGGCCAGGTGCATGCGATCGCCCAGGTCTACGGCCTGCAGGTCGGCGACACCGGGCCGCTGTCGATGGTGCGGGTGCTCGAGGCGATCACCGGCTCGGTGCAGAGGACCTTCGGCCGGACGATCCGTTGCCGGGTCGAGGGCGTTGGCGTGGCCGACTGGCTGCTGCCCGAGGGCGAGTCGATCCCTGTCGCGCTGACACTCAACGAGCTGCTGACCAACGCGATCAAGCACGGCCCGGACGACGGCGACGAGGACGAAGGCGTGGACTGCACGCTCCAAGGCGAGGCCGACGGGGTGCGCATCGCCATCACCAACCGCGCGGACCTGCCGGCCGGCTTCAACCTGGCGCGCATTCCGAACGGCGTGTCGGGGCTCGGCCTGGTGCGTGCGCTGCTGCCGCGGCGCGGCGCCCACCTGCGCATCGAGCAGGCCGACCGGCACGTGGTCGCGACCGTCGCCTTGCGCGCCCCGGTCGTGATCCGCGACGCCGCATAAGATCGGGATTCGCCGCCAGCTTCCGGCGGCGTCTTCAGGGAAGAGAGATCGAGCGTGGGGAACAAGGGAACGATCCTGGTCGTCGACGACAACCGTCTGGTGCTCGCGACCCTGACCGATGGCCTGTCGCAGGCGGGCTACCGGGTGATCGACGCCGACAACGGCGACGATGCGATCCTGCTCGCCCGCGAGCACAAGCCCGACCTCGCGCTGCTCGACATCCGCATGGAAGGCAAGAGCGGCTTCGACGTCGCCCAGTACCTGCGCACCCAGTGCCGGATGCCGTTCATGTTCCTCTCCGCCTTCTCCGACGAGGAGACGGTGGCCCAGGTCGAGGCGCTCGGCGCCGTCGCCTACCTCGTCAAGCCGCTCGACATCCGGCAGATCGTGCCTGCCGTCGAGACGGCATTCGCCCATCTCGAGGCCGAGCGCCGGGAGGTGCGCGGCGGCCACGCCCAGCCGCGCCGCGGCGCCGCGTCGAACGATCCGCTGCCGGTCGGCGTGGCGATGGCGGCCGGGGTGCTGATGCACCGCCACTCGCTCAAGCGCGACGAGGCGCTCGAGCGCCTGGCGCGCCTGGCGGAGAACGACGGTTGCAGCATGGTCGAGCAGGCCGAGCTGCTGCTCGCCGCGGTGGAGCGTCTCGCTGATTCGTGAACGGGCCCGGCGCTCAGGGCCCCGGCAACGAGAAGTGGAAGCTGGCGCCGTGCTCCGGCTGGCCCTCGGCCCGGATATCGCCGCCGTGGCGGCGGACGATGCGTCGCACCGAGGCGAGGCCGATGCCGGTGCCCGGGAACTCGCTCGCGCTGTGCAGCCGCTGGAACGCGCCGAACAGGCGATCGGCGAAGCGCATGTCGAAGCCGGCGCCGTTGTCGCGCACGGTGAAGGTCGCGGGCTCGGTGGGATGACGCAGGAACGCGATGCGCGCGTGCCCGGTGTTGCCGGTGTACTTCCAGGCGTTGCCGAGCAGGTTCTCGAGCACCATGCGCAGCAGGGTCGGGTCGCCGGCGGCGGCCAGGCCGGGCTCGATCTCGACCTCGACCTGGCGATCGGGCGAGAGCCGGCGCAGGTCCTCGACCACGTAACCCGCGAGCAGCGAAAGGTCGACCGGCGCCACCGCCAGCGGCTGCGACGAGAGCCGCGAGAGCGCGAGCAGGGCGTCGATCATGTGGTTCATGCGCGTCGCTGCGCCGAGCACGCGGTCGAGGTGGTCGAGGCCGACCCGGCCGAGCACCGCCGCGTAGTCTTCCTTGACGATCCGGGTGAAGCCTTCGACGACGCGGATCGGCGCGCGCAGGTCGTGCGAGACCAGGGTGCCGAACTCCGCGTCCTCGATCGCGCCCGGCACGGGCGGCGGCGCGGTGCGCGACGGTCGGCGCCGCAGCACCAGCCAGGTGGCGACCGCACCGACGGCGGCGGCCGCGAGCAGGCCCAGGACGATCGGCAGGAAGCTACCGGCGCCGTTCATCGCGGCGGGGTCGCGCTCCGGGAGCGGAGCGCTGCGTCGGCGACCAGGGCGGAGCGAGCAGCGGCGACGCGAGACATCGACAACGATTGTAGGGAGCGCGCGTCGCCGGCGCGGTTCAAGTCCGGCCGCTTCCCGCCGAAAATGAGACGTGCGGCAGGAGCGGTGCATCCGCTTCGTCCTGTCGCGATGACGCGCGCCATGCATCCCAACATCGAAAAAGTCACAGCGTGAGCCCCAGCCCCTCCCCGGTGCTCGACGAGGCGGCCCTGCAGCGCCTGCGCGACCTCGACCCGGGCGGCAAGAGCCATCTGCTCGAGCGCGTGCTGCGCGCCTTCGAAAGCTCGGTCACGCGGCTCGGGGCGCAGCTCGTCGAGGCCCGGGCGACGAACGACATGCAGTCGGTGCGGCATGCGGTGCACACCCTGAAGTCGTCGTCGGCGAGCATCGGCGCGATGCGCCTGTCGAGACTTTGTGCCGAAATCGAGGCCGCAGTGCGCCAGGAGGCCTTCGCCGACCTGCCGCCGCTGCTCGACGACGTGGACCGCGAGCTCGCGGTCGTGCTACAAGCCGTGCTGCCCATGCGGGGTTCTCCGCCATGACCCAGCGCAGCCAGCCCTTTTCCGAAGACCTGCCCGACCGGCCGAAGGTGCTGCTCGTCGACGACGACGAGGTCAACCTGCTGCTGACCTCGGTCGCCCTCGAGGACCAGGGCTTCTCGGTCACCACCGCCACCGGCGGCGAGCAGGCGATCGCCTCGCTGGTCGATTTCCTGCCCGACATCGTCGTCCTCGACGCGGTCATGCCCGGCCTCGACGGCTTCCAGACCTGCCGCGAGCTGCGCGTCCTGCCCGGCTTCGAGTCGCTGCCGGTGCTGATGCTGACCGGCCTCGACGACGACGCCTCGATCACCCGCGCCTACGAGGCTGGCGCCACCGACTTCTTCGTCAAGTCGACGCAGTGGAGCCTGCTCTCCGGGCGCCTGCGCTACCTGCTGCGCGCCTCGCGCACCCGGGTCGAGCTCGAGCGCAGCAAGTCGCGCCTGGCGCGCGCCCAGGACCTGGCGCGCATGGGCAGCTTCGACTGGAAGAAGGGCCATGGCGGCCCGGTGTTCTCGATCGAGGGCCTGCGCGTGTTCGGCGTCGGCCCCGACCAGCCGCTCAACTTCAGGAAGCTGCTGCGCATGGTGCCCGAGGAGGAGCGCGACGCCTTCATCGAGCTGACGCACAACGCGATGGAGCGCAGCACGGTGCTCGCCACCGACATCCACGCCCGCCTTGCCGACGGCCGCCAGCGCATCGTCCACCTCGAGGCGGAGCCCGAATTCAACGAGCACGGCAACCTGGTCGGCTACACCGGCATCGTCCAGGACGTGACCGACCGGCGCCTCGCCGAGGACCGGATCCGCCATCTCGCCAACTTCGACACCCTCACCGGCCTGCCGAACCGGCGCCAGCTCATCTGGCGCGCCGAGCGCGCGCTCGAGCACGGCCGCCGCCTCAACCACCAGGTGGCGCTGCTGCTGATCGACCTCGACCGCTTCAAGGTGATCAACGACACCCTCGGCCACGGCGCCGGCGACGAGTTGCTGGTCGAAGTGGCGCGGCGCCTGCGCTCCTGCGTGCGCCACTCCGACCAGGTGCTCGAGAGCTCGCTCGAGACCGTGGGCGTGCGCTCGCATCGCACCCTCGAAGCGGTGGGCCGGCTCGGCGGTGACGAGTTCGTTGCCCTGCTGCCGGAAGTGACCGACGAGCGCGACGCCGAGCGGGTGGCCGAGCGCATCCTCGAGGCGATGCGCCTGCCGATCATCATCGGCATGCAGGAATGCTTCGTCACCGCGAGTGTTGGCATCGCGATCTTCCCGCGCGACGGACTCAACGTAGCCGACCTGCTGCGCAACTCCGATGTCGCGATGTATTCGGTCAAGGCGGCCGGCCGCAATTCGTCGTCGGTGTACCGGCCGAGCCAGTCGGGCCAGGGCCGCGAGAAGCTCGAGCTCGAGAGTGCGCTGCACAAGGCGATCGAGCGCGACGAGCTGGTCCTCTACTACCAGCCGAAGATCGATGTGCGCGGCGCTCGCATGGTCGGCGCCGAGGCGCTGATTCGCTGGCGCCGCCAGGGCGTGCTGGTGCCGCCGGGCGACTTCATTCCGCTCGCCGAGTAAACCGGCATGATCGTCCCCCTCTCCGAATGTG
>JANMCC010000001.1:0-7965 GCA_031360885.1 Burkholderiales bacterium
AAGGGCGACGACCTCGGCCACTACCTGAAGGTGCTCGAGACGGTGATGAAGAGCTGCGCCGGTGTCCGCCGCCCCGGCGCCGCCGCGCTCGACCTCTGCTACGTCGCCGCCGGCTGGTACGACGGCTTCTTCGAGACGGGCCTCTCGCCCTGGGATGTCGCCGCCGGCTCGCTGATGGTCACCGAGGCCGGCGGCCTGGTCGGCAACTTCACCGGCGAGGCCGACTTCCTGCATCGCCGCGAGGTCGTCGCCGGCTGCCCGAAGATCTACGGCCAGCTGGTGCAGATGCTGGCGCCGCACACGAGCGTGGCGCAAGCCCGGGACGGCGCCCCCGCCGGCCCGTAGGGCCGGCAAGCGCTGCCGCCGGTTCGATGAAGGAGCCCGCCGCCGTCGGCCCGACGCCGATGATGGCCCAGTACCTGGGCATCAAGGCCGACCATCCGGAGACGCTGCTCTTCTACCGGATGGGCGACTTCTACGAGCTCTTCCTCGACGACGCGAAGAAGGCGGCCCGCCTGCTCGACATCACCCTCACCGCCCGCGGCGCGAGCAACGGCCAGCCGATCCCGATGTGCGGCGTGCCCGTGCACGCGGTCGAGGGCTACCTCGCCAAGCTGGTGAAGCTCGGCGAATCGGTCGCCATCTGCGAGCAGGTGGGCGAGGTCGGCGCGGCCAAGGGGCCGGTCGAGCGCAAGGTGGTGCGCATCGTCACGCCGGGCACGCTGACCGAGAGCGACCTCCTTGCCAACCGCAGCGACGCCCTGCTGCTGGCGGTGGCGCGCGGGCCGAGGCAGCAGTTCGGCCTCGCCTGGACGGCGCTCTCCAACGGCGAGATCGGCCTCTCGGAATGCAGCGCCGCCGAGCTCGCCGGCTGGATCGCGCGGCTCGCGCCGGCCGAGATCCTGGTGGCCGCCGATCTTCCCGAGGGCGCGTTCGAGCCGGGAGCGACGACGATCACCCGCCGGCCCGAGTGGCAGTTCGACGCCGCGCTCGGCACCAGGAAGCTCCTGGCGCAGCTGCGCGTCGCCTCGCTCGCCGGCTTCGCCGCCGACGGCCTGCCGTGCGCCCACGCCGCCGCCGCGGCCCTGCTCAGCTACGCCGAGCACACCCAGGGCCGGGCGCTCGCCCACGTGCAGAGGCTGACAGTGCAGCGCGCCAGCGAGCTGATCGACCTGCCGCCGACGACGCACCGCAACCTCGAGCTCACTCGCACGCTGCGCGGCCAGGACGTGCCGACCTTGCTCTCGACGATCGACGGCTGCGCCACCGGCATGGGCAGCCGCGCGCTGCGCCTCTGGCTGACGCAACCGCGGCGCGAGCGCCGGATCGCGAGCCAGCGCCACGAGGCGATCGCGGCGCTGCAGGGCGCCGGCCTCGACGCGCTGCGCGCATCGCTGCGCCACCTCGCCGACGTCGAGCGGATCACCGCGCGCATCGCTCTGCGCCAGGCGCGCCCGCGCGAGCTCGCCGGCCTGCGCGCGACGCTGCAGGCCCTGCCCCAGGTGCTGGCGAGCGTCCCGGCCGAAGGCGCGCTGCTGCTATCGATGTGCGCCGAAGCGCTGTCGCCACCGGCCTCGATTCTTGCGCTGCTGAGGAGCGCGCTCGCCGAGGAGCCCGCGGCGCTGCTGCGCGACGGCGGCGTGATCGCCGCCGGCCACGACGCCGAGCTCGACGAGCTGCGCGCCATCGGCCGCGGCAGCGACGCCTTCCTGCTCGAGCTCGAGGCGCGCGAGCGGCAGCGCAGCGGCATCCCGAACCTTCGCGTCCAGTTCAACCGGGTGCACGGCTTCTTCATCGAGGTCTCGCAAGGCCAGGCGAGCAAGGTGCCGGCCGACTACCGGCGCCGGCAGACGATGAAGAACGCCGAGCGCTTCATCACCCCCGAGCTGAAGGCCTTCGAGGACAAGGCGCTTTCCGCCGGCGAGCGCTCGCTGGCGCGCGAGAAATTCCTCTACGACGCCCTGCTCGACGCGCTCGCGGCGCAGCTCGAGCCGCTCTCGGCGGTGGCAGGGTCGCTGGCGACGCTGGATGCGCTGGCGGCGTTGGCCGATTGCGCGAAGCGTTCCGGCTGGTGCCGGCCGCAGTTCGTGCGCGAGCCGTGCATCGAGATCGAGCGCGGCCGCCATCCCGTGGTCGAGGCGCGGCTCTCGGAACGCGGCCAGGCGTTCATGCCCAACGACTGCCGGCTCGACGCCAGGCGTCGCATGCTCGTCATCACCGGGCCGAACATGGGCGGCAAGAGCACCTTCATGCGCCAGGTCGCGCTGATCTGCCTGCTCGCCTCGATCGGCTCGTTCGTGCCGGCGGCCGCGTGCCGGCTGGGGCCGCTCGACGCGATCCACACCCGCATCGGCGCCGCCGACGACCTGGCGAACGCGCAGTCGACCTTCATGGTCGAGATGACCGAGGCGGCGGCGATCGTCCACACCGCGACCGAGCAGTCGCTGGTGCTGATGGACGAGGTCGGCCGCGGCACCTCGACCTTCGACGGCCTCGCCCTGGCCGGCGCCATCGCCCACCAGCTGCACGACCGCAACCGCTCGTTCACCCTGTTCGCGACCCACTATTTCGAGCTCACCGACTTCCCGGCCAGCCACGAGCGGGCGATCAACGTCCACGTCGCCGCGGTCGAGAGCGGCGACGGCATCGCCTTCCTGCACGAGATCGAGCCCGGGCCGGCGAGCCGCAGCTACGGCGTGCAGGTGGCGCAGCTCGCCGGCATGCCGGCGCCGCTGCTGCGCCAGGCGCGGGCCACGCTCGAGAGCCTGGAGGCCGAGCGCCTCGCCCGCCAGCCGCAGAGCGACCTGTTCGCCGCGGCGCCTGCGCCGGTCGCGCCGGCACCCATCGTGGAAGAGTCGGCGTTCGAGGCGGCGTGGCGCACCCTCGACCCCGATATGCTCACCCCTCGCGAGGCGCTCGATGCGCTTTATCGCCTCAAGGCGCTGAAGACGCCGAACCAGGACAAACCATGACTTACTGCGTAGCGGTCAAGCTCGACGCCGGCCTCGTCTTTCTCTCCGATTCGCGCACCAACGCCGGCCTCGACCAGATCAGCACCTTCCGCAAGATGATGATCTACGAGCGGCCGGGCGACCGCTTCATGGTCATGCTTTCGGCCGGCAACCTCTCGATCTCGCAGCAGGTGCGCGAGATCCTGCAGATCCAGCAGATCGAGGACGGCGACAAGCCGCCGATCACCATCTGGAACGCCAGGAGCATGTTCGACGCCGCCCGCGTGCTCGGCGCCGCGGTGCGCCGCATCCACGACCAGGACGGCGAGTCGCTGGCGAAGGCCGGCCTCGACTTCAACGCCTCCATGATCCTCGGCGGGCAGATCGGCGACGAGGCGATGCGCCTCTTCCTCGTCTACTCGGCGGGCAACTTCATCGAGGCGACGCGCGAGACCTGCTTCTTCCAGATCGGCGAGTCGAAGTACGGCAAGCCCGTGCTCGACCGGATGATGCGGCCCTCGACCCCGCTGGCCGAGGCCGCGAAATGCGTGCTGGTCTCGATGGATTCCACCCTCAAGTCGAACCTCTCGGTCGGTTTGCCACTCGACCTCGTCGTCTACGAGGAAGGCCAGCTGCAGAGCTCGCAGATCGTCTGCATCGACGACAAGAACCCGTACTTCCAGATGATCCGCAACAGCTGGGGCGAAAAGCTCCGCCAAGTGTTCGAGGCGATCGACGATCCGCAGTGGGACGGCGCCGGCGCGGCGCTAGCGCCGCTGTGCATTCCCTCGGGCCGCTACGAGCCGATGAAGAAGATCCACACGCCCGACGAAAAGGTCGTCTAGGACCGCCGCGGGAGCCGGCGCGGGAACGCGCCGGGGAACGGTCCGGGAACACCCGCTGCAGAAGATGCCGCGGCGAGGGAGTCGCTTTCCCCCTCGGACCCCACCCTCACTCCAGGAGACTCGCATGGGATTGCTCTCTGCCCTGAACCTGCCGCGGCCCCCGGCTTTGCCGGCCGCGGCCGCAGACGACCCTGACGTCGACGGTCCCTCGAAGGTCCGGTATTCGCCCGGGGTGCCCACGCCACCGGGATCGCCGGGAGGCAGCATCAAGCCGAGCCCGGTGATGAACGTCACCGACAGCCAAGGCGTCGAGACGACGAAGGATGGCGCCCGGCCGATCGCCGTCAAGGTAGAGCCCAAGGATCTCAAGGCGCGCCTCGATGCCCGCGACCAGGCGCTGCGGGACGCCTATGCGAAGCTGGCCAAGGCGCAGGCGAAGCTCGAGGAGGAGATCCCGAAGCGCAACGGCGACACGAAGGCGACGATGCAGGCGCAAAAGGCCGATGTCGACAAGGCGATCGGCAGCATCGAGCGCCAGATGAAGCAGGTCGACGCCGATCGCAAGGCGATCGACAACCCGGCGACCGACGCGAAGACGATGAACGACATCGTCGCCCGGGCCAAGTCGCCCGAGCCGATCGGCAAGGCGGTCGAGGTCGACAGGCACGACAACCCGTTCGAGAAATCGCCGCTGAAGAAGCAGACGACGACCACCACCACCGAGGTCAAGGACGGCACGTCGACGACGACCGTCAACGACCAGTCGGTCTCGGTCGGTCCCGGCGGGGTGACCAGGAAGCAGGTCGACTCGAAGGAGCAGGTCTCGGCGACCGGCAAGACGTCGAGCGAGACAAGCAAGACGACGACGATCGGCAAGGACGGCGTCTCGCACGAGCGCGTGCAGAAGGACAGCGTCGAAGCCAAGGGGCAGACGACGAGCACCGAGACGAAGACCAGGTTCGATGCCGGACCCGGCGGTGCCGGCGTCGGCACGGAGAAGAAGACGACCGCCGCGGACGGCTCGTCGAAGACGACGGCCGGCGGCGTCAAGGGCGAGCGCGGCGACGGCAATCTCGGCATCACGGGCACCGCGTCGCAAACCCGCACCGACGCCGACGGGAACACGAAAAAGGGCGGTGCCACGGCCAAGGGCGGGCTCACGTCGAAGGACGGCGGCGTCGGCGCCTACGGCGGCGGCGAAGGGTCGCTCGAGCGCAAGGGTTCGAAGGGATTGGCGACGGGTGCCGTCGGCGGCCTCGACGCGGCGATCAGCTGCAACGTGAAGCCGATACCGGGCCAGGTGCCGCCGAAGTACGAGGTCTCGCTCCGCGTCAACCTCGGCGCGTCGATCAAGGCGAGCGGCGGCTACGACAAGGAAGGCGGTTCCGGCAAGGCCGGCGCGACCGTCTCGGGCGGCGCCACGGTGTGGATGCAGAACAGCTGGCCGCTCGAGGAGGCCCAGGCGCAGGCGTTCGTCGACGCGTTGAAGAAGGGCGGCATGGGCGGCGGCAGCCAGAACGAGCTGAGGATCGTGCGCATCGGCCTGAGCAAGGGCTGGAAGGAGGCCCAGCGCGAGTACCTGGGCCTGCCCGTCGGCTCCGCCGACGACGTTGCCGCCATGAAGCCGGGCGAGAAGAAGACGATCGGGAGCAAGACGACCGTCGGCGGCGGCGTCAACGCCGAGGCCGGAGGCGTCGGCGTGAATGCGAATGCCGAGCGGACGAACGAGCGCGAGATGACCGTCACCAAGGGCGAAGACGGCAGCGCGAACTACGACACCAGCCAGGGCCAGGGCGACAAGCACTCGGGCGGCGTCAAGGTGTCGTCCGGCGTGGTCAGCGGCGGTTTCGGCATCGGCAAGACGGTGACGACGAAGACCGGCTACAAGTTCTGCGTCAAGCCCGGGATGAAGAACGCGCGCGAGCTGCAGGACCAGATCGCCAAGCTCGCCAACGCCCCCCAGGCCCAGGTCGACGCCTTCGCCAAGGCACACCCGGAGACCGTGGTCGAGCGCAGCGACGTCAAGGACGACAGCAAGGAGACCACGGCGACGATGGGCGTGGGCGGCGTCGAGGCCGGCTTCTCGGACGGTCACGGCGTCGAGGACACGGTCAAGCGCGACGCGCAGGGCAACATCATCGGCACGGAGAAGCGCGGCCACAACGAGGGCGGCCTGAAGGTGAAGGCCGGCAAGTACCAGGTCGGCACCGACATCAAGGAGGAGGCCAAGCCGCGCGACGACGCCGCCGGCGACCAGGTCATGGACGTCTCACGCGCGCAGACCGACACCGACGCCGTGAAGTTCCTCGACGGGCTGCCGGTCGTCGGCTCGAAGAAGAAGAACAAGGACAAGGGGGCGCTGGCGACCGCCACGGGCGCGGAGGACGAGGAAGAGAAGACGTCGACCAGCGTCGCCGGAATCACGCTGTCGGAGAACGACCTCAAGGCCCTCGTCGGGCTGGCGAAAAACCGCACGAAGTGGAACAACGCCTGCATCAGCTGGGGCCGCGACATCGACGACTGGGGCGTTGCCGCGGCCAAGATCGCCAAGGCGGGCAAGGACCCGAAGGCGGTCAAGGACGCGCTCGCCGAGTTCGTCGGCGGCAACAGCATGCGCAAGGAGGTCGTGCTGCGCGCCGTGCGTCCGAACGCCGCGTCGACGAGCGCGAGCCAATGGGAGTTCCCGGAGAGCCTGAAGTCGATCCAGCAGAGCTACATGGACAACGCGGTCGCCGAATCGCAGAAGCGCGTCGCCGACGCGGGCAAGAAGGATCCGGCCAAGGGCGAGGCGATGGCCAAGGACCTGCTCCAGGAGCTCGACCACCTCGACCGCGCGGTGCGCAGCGCGACGGACTTCAGGGAAACGTCGACGCAGGCCGAGATGAAGTCGACGATCGCCGCCCGCATCACGAAGGTGCAGATCGAGCGGCGCAAGCTCCAGGGTGTCGACCAGGCGACGGCGGAGAAGGAACAGGAGGGGCCCGAGTTCCAGCGGCTGTTCGACAACTGCGTCCGCTACCAGCAGACCGAAACCGAGCTGTACGCGAAGGTGGAGGCCCAGTTCAACAAGAAGCTATCGAACGCCGACCAGATCGTCATCGCCGACCTGACCGTCGAGCTGAAGAAGCTCTATGCGCGCTGGACGCCCGAATACGAGAAGATGGCGACCTTCGCGCAGAAGAACAACCGGCAGAAGGACAACTACTTCAAGTTCCGGCCCGACACCAAGCGCCTGCAGCACGTCATCTCGACGGGCAAGGCCGGCGAAGCGACCGGCCCCGCGCCGGACACGGTCGACCGGACGAAGCCGCCGGCACCGGTGCGCTCGGCCGAGGAAGTGAAGGCCGAGTCGGACGCCAACTGGAAGAAGTACAACCAGATCAAGGACGACCTGAAGGCGACCGCAGCCGAGGTCACGCGGCTGGCGGGAGAGCTGAAGGCTCTCTTCGCGAAGCAGCCGATCGCCCAGGTGGAGAAGCTCTTCAACCAGGCCAACGTCCCCGTTTCGGACGCGGACCGCGCCTACAAGGGGATCAAGATGGACCACATGCAGGACGTCTTCGCCGCCGGGCCGGGCGTGCTGCAGAAGTATCGCGACGGCCTGGTCTTCCTGCGCAAGGCGAGGGGCCTGTATCCCAAGTAGGACGTGACCGATTGACGCCCTCCGGGAGTCATTGCGATCGAGGGCCGCCGGGCTCCCGACGCGCATCGATATAATCGCGCTTTACCACCACGGCATTCGCACACGATGCGCTTGCCGAACGCAATGACCAAGTTCGTCTTCGTCACCGGCGGCGTGGTGTCCTCGCTGGGCAAGGGCATCGCTTCTGCGTCCCTCGCCGCGATCCTCGAATCGCGGGGCCTCAAAGTCACCCTCGTCAAGCTCGATCCGTACCTCAACGTCGATCCGGGCACGATGTCGCCGTTCCAGCACGGCGAGGTGTTCGTCACCGACGACGGCGCCGAGACCGACCTCGACCTCGGACACTACGAGCGCTTCATCACCACGCGGATGAAGCGGACCAACAACTTCACCACCGGCCAGATCTACAAGAGCGTGCTCGAGAAGGAGCGACGCGGCGACTACCTCGGCAAGACCGTGCAGGTGATCCCGCACGTCACCAACGAGTTCCAGGAGTTCGTGCGCCGCGGGGCCGGCGACGAGGTCG